>CAZUMX010000024.1:0-15017 GCA_964622275.1 uncultured Candidatus Saccharibacteria bacterium | reverse complement strand
ATAAAAGGGGTTTTGAATGGAAAATGATAACGGCCTGCAACGCTCGGTCAAGAAGGTGGTCCTTGCTATGATCGAGGAGATGCCTTTTCCTCAGCGGGCAAAGCGGAACACGATCGTCGTGTTGGATCGCATGGAAGCATCCATGCCTGCGGTGTTTTCTTTCGTATTGGCTCATCCTGAGAGCCACGTTCTTGCGCTCATCGAGTTTATCGATGCGATCGACAAGCTCGGCGACGAGGCGAAACCTGTAGGAGACAACGAGATCAATCGTTGGATGAAGGAAAACCACTTCTGGGGCCTTCACGAGCAGTATCGAGTCTGTATCAGGACATTCATCCAGAGGGGACTCAAGTATCACGAGCACCATCTGGAGCTCATCGACCAAACCGCCTTTCATCACCTGACCAAGTTTATTATTCCCATCAAGGACAAGGTGATGGAGAAGAATAAGCAGCAGGTGCAGGTGGCCTAACCACCATCGCCCCCGTGAGATAGCGCAAAAGCGCGATATCTCACGGGGGCTTTTCTTTTGCCTCACAAGGCCGTACGATACCCTCATGCTCCACCTCTTTTCTGGGAATGATTTTGGCGAGATAAGAAAAGCCACTCACCCTCTGACACAAGCATCACAACAAGACGGATCCTATCGCAGGCATGCGGGGGAGGTGACCGTTCCGATGCTTGACCCGTACTTCACCGATTCTCTCTTTGGAGAAACGTATACGATTGTACTCGATGGGTTCTCGCTTTTTTCTGAGGATGTACGAGCATTTCTTGTATCACAATTGTCGTCTATGGCGCAATCACAAAACACGTTTCTTCTTGTCGATGAGAAATTTCCAAAAGAACTCAAAGATGAGGCGAAAAAGCAGAAAACCCCTATCGCAGATTTTGCACTTCGCGAAACCACAACGGCTCCTTCGGTATTTGGATTCACCGATCAATATCTTTCAAAGGATAAAAAATCTTCTTGGCTATCGCTCACACGGCTCTTTCAGGACGGAGCTGCGCCAGAGGAGGTGTATGGGGCTCTCTATTGGGCAATAAAAACGTTATTTTTAGCCAAAGTTGGGAGATTGGGGCATACTCCTGATGAGCTGGGGATGAAGCCGTACCCCCTCGAAAAGGCAAGAAAACATGGGGCAAAATGGCAAGAAGATGAGGTAAGAGAAACTCTCTCCCAACTCGTCTCTCTTCTTGAATCGACTAGAAGAAATGGTGGTGATTTGGGTATTGCTCTAGAATCTTTCGTGCTCAAATAGTTGAGAAAATTTTTTGAAAATAAAAAAGGTCCGGAGCTTTGCTCAACGGACCTTTTATGAGAGGAGTGATTGAAGCTGAGGCTTCAATCGAGAAAACGGTTGATGGAGATTTGTTGCAGGTTTTCTGTTTTTATTTTGAAAGAACTATTGATATGATCGCAAGTTCTTTTTTGAAAAGTTGAACCTGCTATCTAATATCGGTCTGGGGTAATTATGTTCCTGTTCCTTGGTGTGCACAAGAGGGGGCTGTGGATAAGTTTGACGAACCTTAGAAATATGGGGTTTTGGGTGGGTGGAGTACCTTTTTATCCGTCTATCAGAGATGAATGATAACCAAAAAACTAGGAATAATGACCTTGCCGCACCTCAGACCAATACACAACCCCCCAAGATAGGCGCATCTTTTATTACCCAGCAGGGATCGAAGCTTACAGCCTCAGTACGGCTTTCCGATGAATTGGAATTCGGAATTTCCAATTCATAACGGAGAAGCCCTTCGATCCCTCCGCGAAAGTGAAGCAGCTCACTTTCTTGGTCGGACATTCGAAAACCGCACAAAAGTGCGGCTTTCTCGTGTCCGCCCAGCAGGGATCGAACCTGCGACCGTCAGCTTAAAAGGCTGCTGCTCTACCAACTGAGCTATGAGCGGGATGAAGAGGATACTAACACAAATCCTGGATATTTACAGAGGGAGGTCAATGGCGTATGGTCCTGGTCCAAGAAAAAGGAGAGAGAATGCCACGAGTCCACATAGGGCCAAATAATTCCGTAATACCTCTGATCCCTCGGTGTTTTTTGAGATCCGAACAACTTGTGTGATATAGGTGATCGCTGTAAATGTTGCGACAACTTGCACCCCTAGACCAAAAAAGAATGTTGCGCTAAGCCCAAGCATTACCCAAGCAAGAGTCTTGCGTGCAGAAGGGGTTGGGTCCGTTTTGCCTGGTTGAATGACTGTGGGAGAGAGACCTCGCATGATACGCTGTGCTTCTTTGTAGAGTTGATATGCTAAAAAGAGTCGAAACACAAAAGGCACCCAATAACTCCAATCATAGAGTGAAGGAAGTAGGCTAGGCAGCGAGTACATAGAAATCAGTGTAACATAGTGTCATGAGAAATACAGAAAGGAATATTGTTGGGGTTCTCCACAACATTCGTAGCACGCACAATGTGGGATCAATGTTTCGTACAGCAGATGCAGCTGGAGTATCGCACCTATACCTTGTGGGATATACCCCAACCCCCGTTGACCGTTTTGGAAGACAGCGAAAAGATGTTGCAAAAATTGCCCTCGGGGGTGAACAACATGTGCCGTGGTCGTCACACGAGGATCTTCGAACACTTCTTGAGACTCTACGCAAAGAGGGTTTTGTTATTGTGTTCTTTGAAAGCGGTGACGCACGCTCTGTATTCTACGATGATATTTTTTTTGGAGACAAGGTTGCTTGTGTCGTGGGGAATGAGGTTGAGGGGCTTCCCCTTGAACTTAAAACACCAGATGACCTCTGCGCAGAAATTCCACTTTTTGGAACAAAAGAATCGCTGAATGTTTCTGTTGCTTTTGGTGTTGCGGTCTATCGTGCTCGGTGTACTCCTTAACGTTGAGGTCCATATTGAACCCTGCTTATAAGCAGCCCCTGTTCATCTTTGAGGAAAAGTATTCCTCCTTGCTCACTCACAAAGTCTGGGTGTTCGCCGACAAATATTCTCCATTCAGAAAGCGGTGATGTTTTCCCAATATTTGAAAGACAGGACGCATAATTGAGTGTGTTTTTTATAAAGGCTCCACACGCTGGCGTGATTCCTGTGAGGTATTCAGGAGAATACACCTCACAGCGAGGGAGTGTTTCTACTGTAAGTCTGCACGATCCATCAAGATATTCCCATCGTGGGTCAGTTGAGGGGGAGGGACACATTCTTTCTAGTGGCGGGATAAAATCTTGTGTCCCTCGAAGATAGTGCGAGCATGGATGGACACGAAATGATACACCAAGTGGTGATGAAGAAAAACTTACTACGAGGGTTGTTGTGCTTGCGATACTGAGCGGGGCAGGCTCCGCAATTCCATTTGCGGGGATGGTATCTACAGAAGGACCAATCTCTACGCGTTCACCTTGTTCGTTTTCGATGCTCCACGCTGAGACCAGAAGGGGGCGTTCTGGTGCATCAATAGCAATTTTTAAAAACGAGGCTTGCGTGTTCCAGACAATGTCAGACACATGAGCTATTTCTTTCCACGGGGAGCTCGGCTCTGTGCGCAATATGTGTGTATCGTGCATCCACGATGTTGGGAGTACCCACGCAAGGACAACAGCGAACACAAAGAAAGACCCGATGAATCTCCAAGAAAGCATATGTTCTAATGTTCTGGAGCATACCCGAGTTCACGAAGAACCGCACGGGCTTTTTCACGGTCATCCCAAGGAGTTTTCTGTCCACCCTTTTCCATAATGTATGGGTCTGTCCCTTTTCCTGTGATGAGCACAGTACTCCCTGGAGTTTTTGCGGCACGAATAAATGCTGCCCGCATTGCTTCAGTACGATTCATAATGATTTCTGGCACAGAACTCATCCCGGTCACCATGTCTTCAATGATGTGCATAGGATCTTCATCATATGGATCTTCGTTTGTCAGAATGACATGCGCACAGGCAGCCTCAGCAGTTTTTGCCATGAGTGGTCTTTTCCATCGGTCACGACCTCCACCAGTATTTCCCAGAACACAAATGCGTGGAGTTTCTGTGGCGGCGTACACAGCATCAAGAGATTCTTTGGTGTGTGCGTAGTCCACGAAGACTCTAAATGGTTGACCCATGCGAATTTCCTCCATTCTTCCCGGTATGTGCGAGAGAGATTCCAGCCCCTTTTGTATTGACTGTACAGGGATACCGAGGTGGTCGGCGCATACTGCTGCAGCAACCATGTTCTCGATATTAAATAGCCCAAGAAGGTGAGACGTGATTGCTGTATTTTTGTATGTAAACGTTGATGTTGTTTTTCCTAGTGCGTAAGGAGCTCCATCTTCGAGAGAAAACTCAATTCGCTCATCGATAGGGAGGGCAAAAAACCGTTGTGTCACCGGGTCACCCTTTTTTCCGATCATGATTCGTGGGCGTTTGCGTGAACGAACCAAGGTTTTACCAATCTCGAGCTTCGCAAGAATATACTGTTCGAGCGACCCGTGTGATTCAATGTGCTCAGGAGAGAGGTGTGTGAACAAGAGCGCATTCATATCAACAAATCGTTGTCTAAATTGTACTGCCCCTTCGGAACTCATTTCTATCACCACATGAGTGCATCCTGCTCTTACTGCATCACGAAGGAGTTTCTGAAGGAGAAATCGTCCAGGGATTGTCATTTTCAGAAGATTGCGTTCTTCTTTTCCAGCAATAACAAAATGAATGGTAGAAATGATTGCTGTTTTGTGCCCAGCTGCCTCAAAAATTTTTCCCACCATTTCTGTCACTGATGATTTTCCTTTTGTTCCTGTTACACCCACAACGACCATGTGTCGCGACGGATACCGATAGTACATAGCAGCCAGCCCAGAAAGTAAAAAATGATACGCCGGGAGCAGGATCGTGTAGATTTTTTTTGGAACAAGGATACGAATCACCTTGCGCATGTTTTCCATGAGCTCATCATAACAGAAAGAAGGGAAAAAGCGCTCTGCTTCCTACTGAAAACGAAGAGCGATAGGCTAGCGGAAACTTGCCGTGCTCGGGATCCCACCCTCCCATATCTCGAGATCGTCGACAAGATGGCTCGAGGGGGCTCCTGCTGTATAGAGAAGGAACGGGAAGACCCTGTTGATCTCTGCATTATTGATTCCATAGTTTGGCCCGCGTCTGTCCCAGAGGACTCTACCATCGACAGCCATCACCATTCTTCCGTCTGAACCGGCGCTCCGAAGTGTATACATCTCGATGCGATACCACCGGCTGGTCGGAACCCCAAGGGACGCATCAGTCTTTTGTTCGAAGTATTGATAGGGGAGTCCGCCGTCCGCAGCGTTGTCCGTCATTGCGTACCACTCTGGGCCACTTCCATAGTCTCGGATCCCTCCGCCAAGACGATAGTCTCCATTCGACTTCCATTCAGCTGAGCCGTACCAGGAACCGAAAGAGCTACGGAGTCCAGTGGAGAATACTGATGGATCGGGTCTAATGTATACGGAAGTATAGAATTCCCTCGGTGGTGTTCCAGGTTGAATCTGGAAAGAGTTCTGAGTATAGCTGTAGGGCTTCGCATCCATCGTTTGGCGGAGCACCCTGGTCTGGGCCCCGGTTCTTCCAGTTGCTGTCACGATCGAGTTGTTCAACCGAGCGCCGATCTCGCTTGGAGTGAGAGGGTCGCCAAAAATGAGCTGGAACCTACCCCACCCTCCCCAGATATTCATAGGGAAGCTAAATCCTGTTTCTGAATCTGTTCCTGATAGATTTTGCCAACAGCCGCTTTCCCAACATGGCCCAGGTGCATCTATGGAGACACCCCCTTCAAACCCAGTTTTAAACAACAGCGTCGCCCCGTTAGAAGATGTGATCGGTGTTGGAGATGATGCCACTGCTCCCATGTCTATTGGACTTCCAAAAACATTCCCTCCAATATCAGTTGTTGGATGGAGGACTCCTGCTGATTGTGACCCCGCACCAATGGTGGGTGAATTGCCAACAGGGAGTGCGTCTTGCCAGGTGAATCCACTGGGACCAAGCGCAGACCACCCACTATTTTTCTGTAGTTGAAGACCTGCATACACATCTCCTGGGGAATCCATTCCGCCTCCTGGTGCTCCCTGAGACCAATAATTATTCAGCACAGTTGCTGTTGAGCGAATAGGCGTACCGACATCCTGCGCGAAAGGAGACTGACTTAGAATGATATTGTTTGCAAAAACAAAACTTGCGGGCCACGTGGTCCCCGGCGTCCCGACAGAGTCAACGCCATATTTGTTATCAATGAATGTGTTGTTCACGACTTGGATGTTTTCATACGGGAACCCCATTTCGTCATACATGCCGATGGCTGCTCCTCCTGTGAGCCCAGCGACAATATTGTTGTATATCTGCATATTTCTCACATATTCAGTACTCGGTGTGTTTCCGCCATTTGCGACATACTGATATGCTTCATTGGACAAACCAATACCAAACTCGCGTCCGCTAAAGGGAGAGTTCCCGGTCATGTAAATCACGTTGTTGCGCACAATTCCATCGTGTGCAGAATCGATATAAATCCCAACCGCACGATTGTTTCTCAGAATATTGTTTTCATACAAGAATCCTGATACTCCACGCATGGCGCCTATTCCCTCACCATATCCGTCTGCAACAATATTGTTTCGAAATGTCACATTAGTAGATTCTTGCGCAAGTCCATTGCACCACGTTCGCTCGGTTCCGAAGACTCCATATCCAGTGTTGTGATTGTATGCTTCAGAAAACTCCACTGTCACATTCGTGTCTCGGTTGAAATACATCCCACAGTGATATGACCCGTCGACTTTGACGTTTTTTACATATATATTTGTGTGTCTATCTGATCTGACTCCCATATCACCTGCGTTCCGGATTTCAATGTCCTGAATGGTCACATTGTCACTTGAAATAGTGATCACATTTCCATAGAGCCCTCTTGCGTCGTATTGATTGTCAAAGACAGGCCGCAGGTTGTTCCCAACACCAACCATTGCTTGTCCTGTGCCGTCTACAAAATATGATCCAATAACTGCGGGGTCAGACGCTGTCCCACCCCAAGTGACATTGAGGCGCTCGGCGTTCCACTGTTCTCCAGCACGGAAGAATACATTTGAACCTGAGGGGAGAGTCGTTGCATTGACCTTAGCGAGCGTCCTCCAGGCCGTTGCGGGAGTGCGCCCATCGCTAGAGTCGTTTCCTTGTGTGCTCACAAAATAGCTTGATGCCTGAAGTGCTGTAACAGGATAGGGTGCCGTAGGACTTAATCCCGCAATGCTTGGTGTTAAGGATGGCGGTGGAGTTGAAGGGGAAGGTGATGGAGTTGGAGTGGGGTTATTGCTAACCGGCACTGTTGTTCCCGGTGTCACTGGAGAGTACATGACAACATAGTCTTCTCGTGTTGGGTTTGGAACAATGCCCAACTGATCAATAATCGTTGAAACATTTACAAAATAATCCGTGTTTGGCTTTACAACACATTCGTTTGGCCCAGGAGTACCTGAGGTCTTTAGGATTATTTCCAAGTGGCCTGTGGGACCGGACGACATCGTTCCACATGTCCCTTTGAATGATCCTGTGGGGTCATAAAGTTCTGCTGTACCAAGTGCATCACCTGCCACTGTGCTCAAATTAATATTGAGACTCTCGTTTCTCACATAGTCACAAATTCCTGCCAAGCTGGTGCTCGCAATGCCATTGAGGCTACACCATGTTGTTTGTGTGGTGGCGGTTCCACGTGGAGCAGTTGATTCAATATTTTGGAGCATGTGCTCATACACCCAACCGGTTGGTCCTTCGTCGAACTGTACTTGCCACCATCGATATCCACCAACATCACGTGGTCCCCCGAGAACTTGTCCTGCCGTATCAGGAGGGAGTGTTGCTATCACGGATCCTCCTGGGTTATTCCACACAGAGACACTTGCCATATTAAGAACAATCTCGCCAATACGTATCGCAACCCTTCCTGTTGCGGGGAGTGGCGTAGGCGTAGGCGTAGGTGTAGGTGTGGCCGATGAAGGATAATTTGTCGGATATGCTGTGGAAAGAGCTGTACTTCCATTACTACACCCAACCCCACGTTCAATGCATGGCCGAATAATATTTTCCCAGATATTTCCTTCATTTGGAGGATTAAATTGTGGTGGCGTTGGGGCCCACGTGATAGGAGTCCACACCATATGTGTATATTTTTCAAATTGTGCGATATCGAGGAACTCCGCCATACTATCAACACCGTATTGCCCCCACCGAGTCCAATCAGGGTCTTCAATAAGACCAATCCATGGAAGTTTTCCACGAAGGTCTGTACCAGCGACACCAGAGTTCACAGGATCAGGATTTCCGCCACCAAGGTCTGCTGCCCCGCGGAATGCAGATTTTCCCCACCCCTCAGATTCTCCCTGTCCTGGGGTGACAGCACCCACACGTCCTGGCCAGTCGTATGTATCGTAGTCGGACATTGCAATGTCATGCTGACCTGCCCACTGCCAAAAGTCGAGCGCATCTTGGTATGTCGGCGGCCAATCCAAACGAATACCTATAGTAGTTTTTGGGCAGGCAGCTTTCATGGCAAGCAACCACCGTTTTACTTGTTCAATATACGCTGTGTATGAATATCCGCTTTCCGCGAGCTGTGTCGGTGTCATGCCAACAGATACTCCACTGAGTGTAATTGCTTCAAGTGCTGGGTTTCCATCATATTGTGAACAAAGGTATTGTCCGAGTGCGATATAACGGTCCATCACAGCCGGTGTGTAGCTGCGAGTAATAACAGAAAGCCCACCTCCTCCCATGGGGCTCAAGACATACCACCCATTGTTTCCTGCGGGGTCAGATAGATTGGTATATCGAGGGTCGTTTTTGAGGTATAGCGGAAGAAGTAAGCCACTTTGAAGATCGGAGGGTGGAAATCCACCATAAATCTTGTCTTCAATGGTGAGAATAAGGTGTTTTCCATTCGCTGTCGCTTGGGAAAGGTGCCAATCCATAAAATCTTTCGCCTTCTCATATCCCACACCAGTGACAGGATCCCCCGGTGTTGCCCCCTCAAAGGCTCCTAATTGAATTGCTCGAAGTACACCCTTCCATGGAGAGGGAAGTGCATACCAGTTGGAAGTAATTGCTCGCGCCGCAGGAGTGTCCTGAACTCCTTGTTGTTCGACGTAGTGCCCAGGGTTCCATTTGATCCCTGAAGCGGTTGGCGTAGGTGTGGGCGTAGGTGTAGGTGTAGGTGTCCCAGAGGAAGAGCATCGTCCATTGTATGCGGTAGGGCATGCTGTGTGGGTGACAGCATGTGCGGGGTCAGAGAGATACGCAAGGACTCCACTCGAGCCATCCCACCGCATGGCAGGAATAGGAAGCGTTCCTCCGTATTGGAGTGGATCATACCCGTAATATGCGACCCATACGGTGTGGTTGCTTAGGAGATTATTGTTCGCATAATTGTTTACTACCTCCGGAGTCGTGAGCTCACTACGAACCACCTGCGCTTCCCATTGTTGCGGGACTCGAGCACGATTGTCGACTGTCCCAAATGTTCCAACCCCAGGAACCACCCCAGCTCCACGTATCTCGAGTTCTCCATAACTATCTTCGTTAGGGTTTGGGGGCATCGAAAATCCCGGAAGGAGATCGGGGCCACCCTGGCCGATGCCGTACTGCAACTGGAGAGCGATCAAATCTTTTGTCGGCTGAACATCTACAAGAAAATTATTTTGGATGACAACAGGTGTTTCTTTGAATGCGGCTTGGAGGATAGCAGGGAGACGATTCCATTGCGCAGCAAGCGATGCATTGTCCTGCCCGTTGACATAGACAGATGTTTCTCCGACCGTCACCATTTCGACGTTTGGGTTGCTATCATAGCGAGCGGCGAGAGCTTGGATAAAAGCAATGTACCGATCCATACACGCAGGAATATCAAGCCGTGCAGCGTGTCCGCCATACGGCATGTTTCCACCACAGCCCATATCGATGAGATAGTCACCTATCGCCCGATTATCAGCTCCTTGAGGTGTACCAGGGAGACTCCATCCGTACACAATATGAGCGGGGGTAATGATCGATCGCTTGCCCATTGATGCTAGATAATTAATCTCAGCATCGACGTAGCTCCAGTCATACACTCCTCGCTGGTTTTCTACCATTCCCCAATTTACAACAAAAGCTGCGCCAAGGACCGTAGGAACATTGCGAATCGTGTCATAGACAGCAAAACGCTCGTCTTGTTTATTATTCCACCCCTGCTCATCAGCGCGAACATAATGCCCTGGGTGCCACTTGATCGTAGGTAGCGCAGACTGAGAATACGCATAACCGACGAATGCGAGGGAAATCGTGGCAACGATCCACCATACAAAAAACTTCAGGGCCGGGTGGGAGAACATGCCCTTATTGTACTAAGAATGAGGCGCTAATGCGATAAAAAATGTGAATATCTCCCTCAGTTTTTTTGAATCTCCGATCCAACAGGGGATTTATCGCACAGTTACCGTCGAAACATTATACCAACCATCCCCACCACGATTTCCGAGTGCGAGTTCTAGGGGGGGATTTCCTGCCGCACGCTTATTCAGCATGGCGACATCAAGACTGTATGTTCCCGCAGCCACCCCTCCCGGAACAGTGAACGTGTCATCAAGTCGGTGGAATCCGGGAAGCCATAACCTGATATCTTGAGCACTCTCCCACTCTGCGACGATTTGGCCGCCGCTCGACCTGAGACGATAGGCAATGGGGTACTGGTGATATGAAGGAGCGACACCACGATTGATCCAATACGTTTGCATTGCAAGCTGTCCTCCCGGTGCGACACTTGCTGTGTGTTGAATAAAGTTTGGTGCAAAGCGGTATCCAATATATTTGAGCCACTCATCAAGCTTCCCAAGCCACTCCGGAGGAATTCCATGATCCTTGAGATTGATCGTGGATGTGTGCCAGTCTTGGGCTTCACGCAATATAAGGTCAATATCTGCTTCTGAGTTTACAACCCACCCTGGCCAGTCGGTGAGATTTTCTCCACAAATTTCCATACTCACAGGTCCATTTTGCCACGCATTTGCTGCGATTCCAGAAGCAATTCCTCGATATAACCCTGGATGATGGTAGTTCAGATCTCCATAACAGTCTCCTCGCCACCCCGCTCCTCTTGGGAGAGCATTTCCTACATCATTAAACGTAGAAAGATATCCAACAAGTACTGTTTTTGGTGTATTAGGGAAATATTGGAAATGCCAGTCAACGATTCTTCGGGCATTTTCTGGTGTGGGGAGATAGGAATTCGCAAGATCTTGTTGGTCAGGGAAATAGTTGTGCCACTCACCCCACCTTCCAGCAAAACCCACATCAACCATATTGAATTCGGGGGCGTCGCCATAGCGTTCTGAAATTGCTCTGAGTGCCCTCTCTACTCCCGCCAAAAAGACAGGATTGTTGTGGTCTGCAATATTTGTTTCGCCGTATCCACCACCAGGGATTGGAATTGATGCGACTCCTTGCGCTGCCATCCAGTCTGGAACATTTGGCATGATGCGCCAGTCGATTGTCCACCCATTTGCTCTTGCTTCCGCAATTGCACGATCGAATGTTCCCGCCCAGTTGTATTGACCTTCTTGGGGTTCGAATTCATTCCAATACCATCTTCGGTAGAGAACAACTCCTCTTGGTTGGTCATTGTTTGACATCCACCAATACGTAACACCAATTCCTGGGTTGTGGAGAAGTTGATCTGTTTCGGCGGGACGAACTTCGGTCATTCCTGATGCGAGTGGGGGGTACGACGGTGGAGTGAAGTCTGCAGGAGGTTTTGGTGTCACTGGTGTTGGAGACGGTGATGGAGGAGTTGGTGTGGGGTTAGGTGAGCCAGTTGGTGTGGTGTAGGGGCACGAAGTCATAGGCCGGTTTGCCACAAGAAGCCTTCCCACCTCGCCATCACCGAGACGAATTTTATAGGCGTGTGTTTCTCCTGCAGCGATGGAACGTGGAGTTCCATACTCTGGAGAACATATTTCTCCTGACGTGAGTGGTGTATTAGTGTTTATTGTAAGACATGTGAGCCCCGGTGTTCCTTGAGCGCACCCACTCTGTACTGTGACAGTTCGAGATTGTGTGGAGCAAACTGCGTTGCTACAAATACGCACGATGACCTGGTACGTTCCTGTGTTTGGTCCAAAATTAAGATTCTCTGCACTTGTGAGATTGTCTCCACATGCTGGAACCGACATCTCTGGGATACCTGCCTCAGTACAAGCAATTTGATTATCAACCAATCGTCCAGTCTGAGTGTTGTAGACTGAAAACTCAATAAGTGTAATACCTCCTGGATCACTAGCGCTATATTCAACTCGTTGCGCCCCCGCACTTATGGAGGCGCCCTCAAGAAGATTTCTGAATGTAAACGTTGGGGGTGTGGCCTGTTCTGTTGGTCTTACTGTACACATTGTTGGTACAACTGGAGTAAATTGTGATGCCTGAGATTGTGTGAATGTGCCTACAAACTCACATGTTTCGACAGGTGAACATGTGTTAATGCCTGGATTTGTTGGATTCTCATTACGAATATTAATGACGTATGCAGTATTTGGCTCCAAAATACATCCTGGCGGTGTGCTTGGGGGAGGGTTACCACCACCAACTTGAAACGCAAGACTGAGGTCTGTTCCAGTGACGGCGCACAGCCTTCGATCAAGATTTTCATATCGAAAATCACACGCAGCTTTTGAAATATTGGCATATTTCACACTGTTGATATTCTCGGGAACATCAACGGTTACGGGTTCATCAACTGTTGTTGGTGGGTTTGTTGAAGCGTCAACGACTCGAGGGACCATGATTGTCTTTTGTACTGTAACTCCTTTTGTGACAAATGAACCGTAAGCTCCAGCACCGGCCGTGGTGAATTGGAGAGAAACACTCTGATTGTTTCCTAAGACAATTTTTTCTTCGCGTGTTCCAGATCCGAGTGCGCTCCAATCCATTGCGGTATTTGGTTGGGCGCAAGAGATCGGTCCGGTTACTTCCTGTGGCATGTCTTGAATACATGCTCCAGAGGTACGTGCGACAACACGTATTGTCAGAACTCGGCTTTGCCGCCCAGCGCCAAGGTCATTGATGCCGATAACTGTGTATGTGTAGACTCCTGCGGTCGGGAATGTGACAGCGCCACCAGCTCCTACAACCGTCGGCGCACCACCAGAAATTGTCCACGTGTATGACGTGGCTTCAGGATAACAGCGAACAGAAATGTTTGTCGTTTGGCCTTCAAACAAATTCATGTTTGAACTCGAAAGTATACACACGGGCGAGCCGGCTGGTGCACCACCGACCCCCACAGGGTCTCCTGGTCGTGCGGGGACAAGCGGGATATTTACTGGGTCTAGAAGCCTGTTGTTGACGGAGTTGATAATGATGAATGATCCAAATGCAAGCAAGAGACCAAAGAGCGCCGACTTCACACACTCCTTCGCCTCTTCTTGTGCGGAAGGGCTGGTACTCGTCATGACCTTGAGCCCACACCACGTGATGCGAATGACAGCCAATATTCCAGCAATACCGATGATAAATCGAAACACCCCAATAAAATATTGTTCAAGTGTTGGAGGGGCAGTGACAGGGAGAAATCCTGTTATTGGCTCAAGAAGAGTATATTCAAGGGCACTTGCAAAGAGTGGGGTAAAAATGAGCGCAGCGATGACCAGGGTCTTTTTCATGAGCGTTTTCCAAGAGCCTTAAGGGCCTCCGCGATGATCTGCTTTGACTCGGTGTGGTGACGAGCAATGGTATGCACAACATCTCGGATATCACGGATAGTATACCCGAGAGACTCCAGAGCCTCCAGTGCTTCACGTTCGGGTTGCCCCGCATACGTAGAATCTGAGAGAGGGAGATCACGAAATTTGTCTCGGAGTTCAAGGATTATTTTTTCCGCACTCTTTTTTCCAACCCCTGAAATTTTTGTGAGATATGCTGTGTCGCCAAGCGCAATAGCGTGTTTCATTGCTCCTGGGTCTGTTCCAGAAACGATCGCCATTGCACTTTTTGGTCCAATGCCTGAAACAGAAAGGAGAATTTCAAAGAGCTCGAGACCTGATTCTTCCTCGAATCCATATAAGGTCATGGCATCCTCGCGTACAGCGAGGTGGGTTAAGAGAGAAAGGTCGTCTCCTTCCGACGTTGTTGACCGCAACTGTTCCGTTACAGTCACTCGATATCCGACTCCATGAACATCAAGAAGGATGTCTTTAGGGAACACACGCAAAACCTTCCCACTGAGAAAGCCAATCATCTCCATAGAATAGCATGGTTTCTTCCTGGGTGTCCTTCTTGCAAAACACAGGGGTATTTGATAGTCTCCCCGTATGCCAATTACATCATCAGCAACACGCGCCCTTCGTGTCTCTGCCCGCAAGCGGGTCTATAACCAGACACGAACACGCACGATGCACAATGCCATCCGTGCTGTTCAAGATGCTGTCAAAGCAGGAAAGGGAAGCGAAGCAGCCGCTCGTCTTGCGTACAAAGCAATTGATAAAGCCGCAAAGCGTGGAGTGATCAAAAAAGCCACCGCAGCACGAAGAAAGTCTCTTGTTGCAAAACTTCTTGTTACAAAAAAGAAGTAAAACAAAAACCTCCGTTCAGGAGGTTTTTGTTTTATGTGGCTTAGACCAACTACGCTTTTCCTTTCAATTGTTCTTCGACCATCTCTGCAACTTCGTGGGGGAGTACGTTTGATTTAATGAGATACGTTGCAGCCCCAAGCGAAATACCTTTTTCGATCTCTTCTCTCCCACCAAGATTTGAAAGAATAATGACGGGAATATCTTTTGTTGCTGGGTCTTTTTTGAGCGTCTCTAAGATCTCAAAGCCTCCCATATCTGGGAGCATGACATCAAGGAGAACACAATCAACGCCTTGGTGAGCTTTTTCAATACCTTCTTTTCCAGACATTGTGGTGTCGACGGTAAATCCAGTCTGTGCGAGCTTCTCTGCAACAAGGCTTGAGAGAAATGCGTCATCTTCAATTACGAGGACTTTTTTAGGCATGGAGGAAGTATACACCCAC
>CAZUMX010000023.1:0-16023 GCA_964622275.1 uncultured Candidatus Saccharibacteria bacterium | reverse complement strand
CCAGAGGAAACACGCACTATTGCTTTGCCTGTGGAGGTCACGTCGGGTTTACCCCCGGGCCTCGAGGCGTCGCAACGAATACCGTCGACTCCCGTGGGTGCGACACCATGCCACTGCATGATCACAAACGTCATGCGCACGCAATTCTCGGCAATATCGACAAGTATCCTACGACAAAGGAATGGATCGATGCCGAGACGAATGCAGACTTTCCGTATCTGATCTTTCTCCGATAATACATATGCACCCGTCACTGAGTGGCGGGTGTTTTTTTATACTCCATCCCTACGTCCAGCGAGCGATATATGCATTCGTGTCAAACTTCTTTTTGCAGCCACTCTCAGCCATATACCGGATCTGTCCAAAGACAGGCCGGTCAAACCACGCACGGTCATGAACTCCCCCAATTGACCATGCGATCCCCGCGTACCCATTGGGGTCACGGCCATCGAGCTCGTACTTATCATTGAGCCAGATAGCGATACGCATTGCATCCTCGGGAGTCTTTGTCCATTCGAGAATTTTCTTTGCCCAATACATGCGCATGTATCCCGAGATTTTTCCGCGCTTCAAGAGTTCGTTCTGGGATGCGTTCCATAGAGCGTCATGCGTCTTGGCATCTTCGAATTCTTTGTCTGTGTAGATATATGCTCGTGTATCACTTCTGTGTGCGTCATGTGTCGCTTTGGCCCAGGTAGGAAATCCTTCTGTCGAATCATATGATTGATTATAAAAACAAAAGTTATCTGCAAGCTCACGACGAATGATGAGTTCCTCAAGAAATGCTCCTGCGTGCTCGCGAAGCGAAAGTGGACGATCTTCATCCACCTTGGCGTTATTCTTGGCATACGAGACAAGTTGCTCGATAGGGATACCGACGTGATCAGCGACTCGTTGAGCAACACACTGAGCAGAGAGTATCCCGTAATGTAGATATGGCGAAAGATCTGATTGACCCCGCTGTGTCGAGTCGTTGCGCACCGTCCCGTATCGATCAAGTCGTTCGGAAATAAAGTGCTTGAGCGCTTGCTCCGCAGCGGTGTGGCTAGGCTCAATCCAGTCAACGAGGGTCACGCTGCGGTCAATTCCCGAGAGTTCCTCGAGTTTTTTCCAAGGGATCTTAGGAACGCTTTCTCCATACGCATATGGGTGAGTGTGGAGTGCGGGATAGTGATCCATATACGTTGGCAACAGCTTATGGATCTTTGGGCGTATGGTATATGCACCAAACTCTTGTTTTGGTGAAGCGACCCAGCACGGCACAATGTTGTGCGCATCGACTTTATAAAATGGAATCTGGAGTGCCTTTCGCACATGATCAACCCACCCTCGCTGAATCCGGAGCGGCGAAAAATCCGTGACCAAGGCACCCACCCCATGCTCCTTTACAAAGGCAACAATGTCTTTCTCGGTCTGATCTCCAGTCACAAGAAAAAAAGGAATATCTTTTTTTTGGAGCTGTTCCTCGACACTCTGGAGCGCTCCAAGTTTAAAATGGTGTTGACGTAATCCTCCTCCAAGGAATCCTGGCGCAAGATTATACAGTACGATGAGCGGTACTTTGTGTTCGAGAGCAAGCTCTTGTGCGTAGAGGAGCGCCCAGTTCATGTTTGCGCGTATGTCGCGATTCATCCAGTAGAGTACTGGACCTCCATGGTACTTGTTGGAATTGAGTATGCGAATCCTATCTTTACGTATCGGCATACTCAAAACGATAGCATGATGACCCAAAAGAACAAGCAAAACACTTATTTTTCAAGGGTTATTGACACATTCGGATGATTCGTAGACAAGAAGTATGCGAGAGGAGTACCATTACAGTGTATGAAAGTACGTGACGTCATGACAAAAGGCGCTCCGTGCGCTAACCCTCATACGACCTACGAGGAAGTCGCAAGACTTCTGCACAAGCATGAGGTCGGCTCTGTCGCAGTATGCGATAGCGAGGGACATCTTATTGGTATTGTGTCCGAAAAGGATTTGTATCGTGCCATGTTTCCAGAGTATGGAGATTTCTATGAATCTCCACACGCATTTACAAATATCGAAAAAAGCGAAGATGCGATCGATGCCCTTCGTGAACGTAAGGTCGAAGAGTTCATGAAGAAAAAAGTTCAGACTATTAAGCAAGATGACCCTATTATGAAAGCGGGAGGACTCATGCTTGCGCACCATGTTCACCAGCTTCCTGTCGTAGAAGATGGGCAGTATCTCGGCATGATCTCCCGAGAAGAGGTCTTTTCAGCAATCTTAAAATCCCATCTCGGTTTTTAGGGACGCTGTGATTCCCCTTCAAAATCCGGGACAACAATACCCCACTGATTAGTTGGTATATCGAGTTTCAGATACACACTCTTCCCCATCGATGGCATAGCGCTCATGGGTTCGCCAGGAGCTCGGTCGGCGTAATTCACTACGACAACATGCTTATGATTAGGATGTTGACTGAGTTCAGTGGTTTGGGGAGCCACTCTGTCGCCAAGAAGATACCCATCTGAGCCTATATAGCCATTGGGTGTGTTTCGAGCAGCGACGACATAAAAATATACACCAGACCCTCCAGACTCCTGTGTCAGAAGAAAAACGACGTCTTCACGGCCATCATCGTCGAGGTCTGTTCTGAGTTCATTGCCAAAGTAGCGCATGATGAGTCTTGAAGAAGATCCAGGCACAATTGGAAGTTGAGAGACTCCATGCGTGAGTTTGATACGCTTTCCGTCAATGGTGTATTCGATGTTTTTTTCATCAGCAAGTGGAGTCGGCTGCCTCGTCGTCAAAGAATTATGAAGTAGAGCATAGCCTGCGCCAGCAAGAAATATGAACGCAATTGCATAAATATATACTCGTGTTGTATGCATACCTTCTATCGTACCACGTGTGGTATGTGATGCAGTCTCTTTGAAATCAGACAGCAAAAGAAACTATCCCAATCTCTTGTAGTCGTCTTGATAGCGAACAATATCGTCTTCTCCAGTATATGATCCAGACTGAACTTCGATGATGACAAGTGGTTCAGTATGTTGGTTCGAAAGCCTGTGGAGGTATCCCTTGGGGACAAAACAGCTTTCATTCTTCCTCACAATTCTGTGACCAATGTGCGACGGATCTTCTTTGGAGCGAATTTCAACATTTGCTACACCAGACACGACGACCCAGTGCTCGCTACGATGTTCATGACTCTGTAGACTGAGACGATGACCTTCTGTCACAATGATTTTCTTTACTTTGTATTCAGGTTTGTCCTCAAGGACATAGTAGACTCCCCATGGACGGTATCCCACCTCAATATATTCTTTTTCGAGGATTTCTTGCGGAAGTTTGTTAAGTTCGGTGGCGAGTTTTGCCTCGTCTTTTGGATTCTCTACTCGCTTCACATACGAAGAGCTGCTATGGGTCTTTACACCAAGACCATCAACAATAGTGACCCCATGCTTGTCACACACCGACTTTTCGGGAATCTCTGCCGCAAAACGGTCTCCACCTTTAGTAAAGATGATTTCCTTTACGTCACCACGGTTCTTGAGTTCAGTAATGACTTTCTCGAGCGTCTCAACTACCGTGCTATCTGTATCAATAGAGAGCACAGCTTTGTCGACATACTTTACTGATCCGACAACAGTGAGACGGTACTGTTCGTCTTGAAAGCTCTCGACACCACGCTTTTGCTTTGCTTGTGCGTCGTTGTTGACAATGACCCACAGCTCATCGGCAATATCGCGAGAAAGTTTAAAACACTCGATGTGCCCGGGATGGATTGGGTTTGCGTATACGGATGTGACAGCAACTTTTTTCATCATAGGTGGTGCCGAATATAGGAGTAACTGAAGATGCACATCTTCACATGCAATAGTTCTATCGTCTAACGATGGAAAGATATTACCATGCGAAACGATATATTCAACAATTTCAACGTTTTGTGAATCAAAAAACCGCTTTGTTGCGGTTCATTGAATGACATTAGTTGTCATCGTCTTCGTTCTCTGGAATATCATCTCCGTCGCTACTGCGCGTGTGCTTGATGACGGTCTTGGCGATAGCGTTCCCTCTCTCATCGTCGCGTCCAATGACCGAGATGCGGTCGTTGTCACGGAGGTCCTCACAGCGTGAGGTACCAATGAAACGGGTATTCGAGTCAATCTTGAAGGAGTCTCTGTTATTCCCGTTTTTGACCGTGATCCACGGGCACTTCCTGTCATTCTTCGAGAAATGTCCGTCACGGTCATGCTTTCCTCCGTGATGCCCGTCGTGATCGTCATCGTCGTCATCTCCGTACATATCGCCAGGACCACCGGTATGGCTTTTCTTGACGATGAGTGCGAGGATCTGCCTATCGCTCTTGATGCGAGCAACAACGAAGACAACATCTCCGACCTTGGGTGCGCCTGAAGGATACTTGGTGCTGCTATTGAGAATGATTTTGGTCGGCTTCGGTGCCGAGGTAAGGAGGGTGAGCGACGTTGAGGTCTTCGCCTGAACGACGCCACGGAACTGGATCTTCTTTCCGGAGAGGCTGTAGAACGCGCTTGCCGTCGTGGCCCCAATGAACGAAGTCAGTATGAAGGCAACGAGGATACCCGCCGTTCCGAAGAATTTCTTTGTGAAGACCGAAGTTGTCATGAACTAGCTACAACTATAGCAAAATTTCAATATTTCGTCCTCCTTATCAATGTGGATAACCAATTTGTTGGAGCAAGTCATTATTTGAGCCTATAGAGTGCGATACTTTCATTGTCGTATACCCTGTCGAAGTAGATCGTCTCCTCGAGAACTCCGATATAGCGTTCCCAGTCGCTGGTCTTCATAAGGATCACATGTGTCACACCCTTTGCTCGTAGCGCCAAGACGTCGCTTGCGATGTCATCAGGTTCTTCATCAATCGGGATCAAGTCGTCAAATGCTGTGGTGTACTTTCCGTCATAGATCGTATTGTTGATGCTTTCTGATACTTCGACTGGGACATGAAAATATCCATGTGCGGGGTTGGCAATGAACTCTCCGCCGGCAAAATTCACTTCAAGATACCCTCTCCACGGGAAGACGAGGATTTTGCCTCTGTACACATCTGCAACTAGTATGTCGTCGACCACTTTCCACCCCGTAGGATAAGTGCCCGTCTGTACCTGTCCCAGTGCTCCCCAGAGAAAAGTGAAGGATGTGGCAAGGACCAAAAGTGCGGTCACTGACACAGCTATCACACGAACATGCATTCTAGGGGCATAGAAGTACCTCACAAGAGCTTCTAGGCCCATGGGTGCGAAATAGGCATATGTGAATGCCAAGACCCCTGTGAGTTTTGCCGTCTCTCGCAATCCTGAGAATCCCGGTATCCACTTGAGCACAGCCTGGACGATCCATTCGGTGCTTGGTGTTGCAAAACCTATTGCCAGCACGACTGCAATAGGTGATGCAACGAGAAGAGTCTTTGCGAGTTTGTCTCCCTCCCTCATGCGCACTTTCAGACCAAAAAGTGAGAGTGCGAGTATAAGGAGTGATGGAATCCACCAGAGAGGGAGAACGTCTTTAGGAAGGAGCGCACTCTCACGCCAGAATCCGTACAGTGAGAGAATATTGCCGACGACACCTACTGTCGAGTCCCCTTGAGTGACGAATGTTACGAAGTCTGTCGTATCGATAGACGCAAATGTACCGTGTGGACGAAAAAATGAGAGCATCCAAAAAGCATTAATGGTAAGAACGATTGCGATAAAGAGTGCGCCATGCTTGGCATATTTCTTAGAGAAGATGTGTTCACGTTTTCGCGAAGCAATATGGAAGACGGTGTAGAGCACAACAAGACCCATGCCGATATATGCGAAGTGGAGGGAGATAATCGGATAGAGTCCAAAGACAAGTGCGAAGAGTGTCGTGTGTCTAAAGGAATATGTTGTGAGTGTCCGCCGTAAAAAATAGAAAACGACGGGCAAGAATCCTAAGCCCATCATGACGAACCAGTGCCCTGCCATGAATCGCTCGTACATGAATGGGTTAAAAAGCATCATGAGTCCGCCTAGGATCGCATACTCGCGCCTCGTGACGCTCGCAAGGAGGTAGTACATGGACACCATTGGAAGAAGGAGCACGACCACCATGAAGATCTTACTTACTATACTCATGGGTAGGAGGAGGTTAAGGAGACCAAGAATTGCGACTACCGGGAGCGTTGCGCCGAAATGCATCTTGGCGAGAGCATGAAGGTCAATCACCGGCGGAAAGACCGTATCAAGCATGAAGACTTGTCCGGGCGTGAAAAGGACCGGGAGTGCTATTGCGAGCACCGCACAAAGGAAGATCAGTGCTGGAATGACGTGCTTTCTCATGGGTATCTCTTCCCTTTCTCTCGGACGCGCACGATCGTGCCAATCTTTTCGACCGTGTAGCGACCGCCATACGTCTCGTAGATGTGTGAGTGACGCTCGAGTTTTACTGGAATGATGGTGGACTCCATCTTAAGGCGAGCGACAGGGATCTCGCGTGGATGCATGACTGCGTTGAGGAGTTCTTTTCCACGCTCGCCACCGAGGACGTCCTTCATCTGCTTGAGGACTCCGATGGCGAGGAAGTAATAGACCCAGACTGCGATAGGCTCGGGCCAGGTGGTCTCATTGATGAACTCGGTGTGTGGGCCTAGAGTGAGGATGAGAACGATAAGGATGAGCGCCCCGAGTGCGAGGGAAAGCGGAATGCGTGCCTCGATGTCGTACGTAAAGGTTACGACGAGAAACGTGATGAACCCTGCGTCGATGATGCTTGCACCATAGTGTCGCGCCACGAAGTACGCTCCCACGACGAGGATGAGTCTTACCCACCCCATGAGCGAGAGCTTGAGGAGCGCGCGTATCCCATGATAGAGATCCATGGGCGTGAGGATGTAATCCGTAACTTTGAACGCCATTACGGAACTATTTTAGCACAGAGACTTCCCTGTTCTTCCTTCGGCGATAGAAGTCGTACCCAAGATATGCGAAACATCCGAAGAGCGTGGTGCCCGAGATAAGGAGTCCCACATTGAACCAGCGTTGCGGAGTGAATTCGATCACGAGCTCCATGTTGTATGAGCCGTCTGGGTTCATGGTGCATCCTTCCTTAAGAGAATCCTTTGTTCCGCACAGTTCTACTGGGTCGATATACCAGCCGTTCTCAAACTTATTTAATCTGTAGTGATCTGAATTATTTATTCTTCTGCTTGAGAATTTAGCTATGTATTTTTCTGAGTATGGAGCTGAATACTTTAATACAAATGGTGACACTAATGATCTAAGTTCAACTTTTCTATAATTCAAAGGATCGCGTTTAATGTGAGAATGATTGGTAGGGTTCGTATTGTTCTTTTCAGTAAACAAAAAGTATGAATCGATGTCTTTTTTCGTGAACTCTTTCAATATGATTCGGTCATACAAATTTTCGCTTCGGTTATATCCAGTGGAAGGCGCATAGAGTCCGAGCGTGAGTTGTTTCGGGTTAATTATACCTGAATCAACCATGGAAGCTTCCGTACGCCAAGTTTTCTTATTTGCAGTAATTGTTCGCGATTGGGATGAACTCTGCTCTCCGTTGCTTACATTGTAGTAATACATCATCTTCCCTCCAGACACATTTTTGTAATCAAATTTAAGTTCATAGATCTTGTCGTTCTCGAAATTAACTGAGTACGTATGGAAGGCACAGGCGTAGTGATTATTTGATGAAATTCTCATTGATTTCTCTCCCTCAGTGGCATCGTCAGAGGTCGAAATCTCCATTTCCGGTAAACCAGCCATTGAGTCACTGCAATCATTGGGTTCAACTTGCCATAGTTCATCTTCTTCGAATGACACCGATTGGCCATCTAAGATATTTGGCAATTGATTATTTGGCACATATTTCACATTCTCTTCGTCCTTGAATTTGCTTTTGAAACGTGCAAGGATTTTATATGAACCAAGGACGCCACTAACATCGAATGTTCCGCTTGAGATTAGCATATATGAGGATATGCTCACGTTATCAAAAAGGTTCTCG
Organism: uncultured Candidatus Saccharibacteria bacterium; assembly: GCA_964622275.1. Classification (GTDB taxonomy): domain Bacteria; phylum Patescibacteriota; class Minisyncoccia; order Phycocordibacterales; family UBA6899; genus CAYPEZ01. Next base: position 8,025 of record CAZUMX010000023.1, on the reverse strand, counting down.
ACTTTATTTCTTCCGTCAGAAGGGGCATAAAGATATAGATCTACCAGTTTAACCCCACCAGAAGTAGTCTGATCAAAATATGTACCTAGTTCGCTATAATTCACCTCAGGGTTACCGGGCTCAATTTGTTCAAAAGAAACCTGACTCGAGGCGTCTGTACTGATTATATTTTTCGGATCGATATAGACATGCTGGGAATTCCAAGCTCCTGGCCTAGAAGAAATCTTCTCCGAAAAAGAGTACCCACTATGTTGAGGACTTTTCTTGAAACTATAGTAATACATCATCTTCCCTCCAGACACATTTTTGTAATCAAATTTAAGTTCATAGATCTTGTCGTTCTCGAAATTAACTGAGTACGTATGGAAGGCACAGGCGTAGTGATTATTTGATGAAATTCTCATTGATTTCTCTCCCTCAGTGGCATCGTCAGAGGTCGAAATCTCCATTTCCGGTAAACCAGCCATTGAGTCACTGCAATCATTGGGTTCAACTTGCCATAGTTCATCTTCGAATGAACTCAACAAATCTGAACCGCTTTCCTTGTAAATCTGTATTGGTGAATTTGCAATAATACCAAGCTTTACAGAAACATTTAAATCATCACTGATCGGCACGAACACAGGCCCAAGCTTAATAAGACCAGCAGAAGGAACCCTCGATATTTCCGATAGAATTACTCGGTCAGTACGAATTACCTTATCTGATAACTTAAAATCTGTACTTGGAAGGATGAGAGCTAGGGACGATCGGGTCTTATCATAGATAATGTTTACATAAGTATCCTTATCAATCCTCTTTCCTATTGAGATTAAAGGAAACATCCAGTTACTCCTCATGGGGTTCAATATGGAAGAGGAAGATTGATTTATTGGAATCAAAGGAGATACAGTCCACCCACTAACTACGTTAAGTAGCCTTGAGATATTATTGTCATCCCGGATATCCTCCGTAAATATCACGTCTTCATGAACGTCATTAATAATTTCTCTATTATTGATGTCGAATTGCTCTTCCGGGGCTGTATTTAGGAAACTTACCGAGCTCTTAACAGCGAACGAATATCTACCTTCTAGGAGAACAAAGGATGTCGTACCAACAAGAAGTACTGCAAAGAAAATGGCACTTAACCTGAATAACTTATAAATTCTAAAGAATTCACGCATGATTTTTTTTAGAGCAGAAGTACCACCACGTTACAAAGGTAATCCCAATTAATGACAAGCAAAAAACTATGTATAAATACATTTGAGGGCGATAGTACAGGACCAAATCTACATCAATGGTCCCATCGGGGTTCTTCCTGTAGTAACTTGTTGGATAATTTTGAATAAACTCATTCATATTCATTGTCCAATGATTCGCATATCCGTCATACACGAGGTGACTTCCAACAAAATCACCATTTGAAATGTAACTACTGGCATCGAGCGTCTTATGCCCGCCCAATGGATGACATTCTTTGACTTCATCTTCATAAAATTTTTCTATGACTCCACATGTCCAGTCTTCTCTAAATCTAATTGGATAAACCTTCCATCCTCGATCAAAGGATTGCAAAAAGATTATTGAAGCCATGTCTTCGACTTTGTTTAGTCTAACTACATACTTCGTGGGTGATATTTTCTGGTACTCAGCATGTTTTGTTAAGAAAACAGACCTTCTGAACTCCTGTTTTCTTTCATACACAAGTATCTCTCCTTCCTTCGCTTTAAACCGGAACTGGCTTAGCCTACTTATTTTGTTTTTAAGGTTCTCGAACTCATCTGAATTGATATCAGGGATTCCAGAAATATTCCCATCCAAGACGATGTAATTTATGTTTGTATTTATTATCGTGTCTTCATTGAACTGAGCCTCTTTACTTCCCCTTGCGCTTGGTCCATAGCCCCGCTTGAGATTAAAATCATTCAAAACGAAATCAAGAAATGCATTATTGAATCTAGACTGAAGTATGTGATAAATGATTAGTGTAGGATTCTTAATAACATATTCGATTGGATTCACCCCAAAATGACCATATTTGAATGTCTGTATCGTTGAATACTGTGGCAAAACCATGACCGTTGAGTGCGAATCGATGTGATCACTTATTTTTTTGTACTCTGGGGGGAGCTTAAAGAATCCATCTTGAGAATAAACTGAGAATACTGAGACGATATATACAAATGAAGCTAGGTATACTGACAGAAGGGACAAGATAACTGTATTTAGCTTTGATCTATTGCGTACGGAGATGAACACCACAATAGAAATCAAAGCAATTGTTGGAAATATAAACTTATTATGAGATTCACGGTAAATCTGAAATAAAATTGAATGCTGAAAGCCAAGTGAGTATAGCCAGCCTAAGGGACCTGAGTTTGCTGGAATGACGAAATAATAGATCACAATTAATGCACTAAGTAGGTACCCCAAGAGCTCTTTCGACTTTGATATAAGATAGATGGAAATTAAAAATATCGAGATTGGTACATACCTAATCAGCACAAAAAAAGAATTGTTACTAAGAATATCAAAGTACCGATAGAACTGTTCGCCTGTCCAGAACCACACCCTACCCCAGTTCGTTCCAGCGATAAATGAAAGCGTATTCAATAGGTTTGATTGTGAATTTGCATACAAAAAAACTTCTTGTGTGTATGCACCTTGATTCGAACTAGATAAATCAATTGAAACAAGATAAAAGATTATCGAGAACAACGATGGAAGGCTAATAAAAAAATACAAAAGCAATATGTAAGCAGTTTTTTTAGCTGAAAGTCCTTTCGTGTACAGAAGATAGGACACATAAACAATCAATATTGCCAAATACGGGAGCCAATACGGAAACTGATGCCACGCGCCAAAGGAAATAACTAGTAAGAAAACACTAAATATATATCCACGTGACCTGTAAGCAATAGAGTTGAGCGCAAAAATTGCAAAGCAAAAAAGAATATAATCAAATTTTTGGAATATTAAAGTGTTCATCCCTGACTGCAGAAAGGCAGGATTCAAGATAGACAGTAATGATAGGAGTACAAGTGCAAAATATCTCTCTCTATGTCGCTCGACATTCTGGGAAAATGTGAACGAGTACAAGCAAAATAGTGTTGAGACTGGCAAAAGCAAATTTATAAAAAACAATTTTGCAAAGCCAGAATAATGATAGTCTTCAAATACCGATTTAATTAAATAAATATATGTTGATTGTATCAGTTCGGGGAATCTCAATGACTGAAGTTCTCCTGCTCCACGTGTTTCATCCCAGTAGTATAAAAATTTTAAAGGAGAAGAATCACTTAGTTCCTCGAAGTTTGAATCGATAACTCCATACATGGAGTCAAACTTGAATCCGTAGAAAAGTATCCCTGTTGATATGATGAGAACAATGGATAGCGAAAAAACAAAGAACTTGTCAGAAAAAACGGACCTCATACAGTTATGTTCTCCGACTCATCTTTCTGTTGCGCACAAGGTTAAATATAAATATTTTAAAGCTAGAAGGTATTAAGAAAATCGACATATAAGAACCTACATTGAACAACAGATCGAAAAAAGTCGGTTGATATGCAGGATGCTTGCTATACACATACCTTAAAAAAACTGAATACATTTCCATTATTCTCAGTTTTGTATGTGTAACATTTGTCGGGGTCTGTCTGTACCGAACAAGGACTTGAGGTAAATTCCCAAACTTATATTTGGTTCCGATCTGAAATGACATTGCAAGATCCTCAGCAACCGGCGAAGCCATTGGAAATATGCCGGTTATGTCAAAGCATTCTCTCCGTATTATGGCAGCTCCTTGGGTTACAGGCGAATATCTAAATATTGTCTTCCTCGCACTTTTGTCATCTTCAAAATACGTTCGGATACTTAATGGTCCTGATTCGTCAAAAAACTCAAGGGACCCTGACGAAATACCCACATCGGGATTCTGTTCCATAAATTCAAATTGTAGCGAGAGTCTGTTGGGATATGAAATATCATCAGAATCTTGCCAGACAACGTATTTAGCCTCAGACAGTGAAATCAACCTGTTTCTTGTTCTTGAGATTCCAAGGTTGTGATCATTTCTGTATAGACGAATTTTTGGATTACTTTTGTACTTCTGAAGAACCTTCCATGTCCCATCAGTCGAACAGTCGTCCACAATAATTATCTCGTAACCATCGAAATTTTGATTAAGTACACTTTCAACGGCTTCTTGAATGTACTTTTCAACATTGTACGAAGGAATTAATACTGAAATTCTATATGTAGTACTATCCATATGATTTACATGTATTCACGCACGACGTACAGAGGTCTTCCCTGCGCATTCCTGAAGGTATGCTCGAGATAGAACGCAAGAAGCCCGAGACACATAAGGATGATGCCTACGAGAAAGAGCGTAATGGTTGCGAGGATGGCCGTCCCAGTGAAATTGAGTCCCCACGGAATGATAAAGCGATCGAGAAACTGCACGATGCCGAGGCATCCCGAGAGGAATGCGATGAGCGCACCGATATATCCTGCGAGTCGAAGTGGGAGTGTCGACGAAGTGACAAGTCCGGCGATAGCGAGATGAACGAGCTTATTCAAGCGATAAGCGGGGATCCCACGCTCACGCTCGTTTGCGTCAAAATAAATGAGCTCGCGACGAAAACCGAGCCAGTCGATGAGCCCACGAGTGACGCGACTATGCTCAGTGAGACGGTTAAAACTGTCGATAACCGCTCGATCGACGAGACGGAAGTCCGTGGCTTGCGGAACGACTGGCGTATCCGAGATGACGTTCAGGATCTTGTAAAAGAGATACGACCCAGTCTTCCGGATGACGCCTTCGCTCTTGGATCTATTGCGGACACCGATGACAACCTCGACCCCCTCTTCCCACTTGGAGACAAACTCGGGAATAAGCCTGATGGGGTGCTGGAGGTCAGCGTCGATGAGAAGTGCTGCATCTCCAGTAGCATGGTGGAGACCAGCTGTCGTAGCAGCTTCTTTACCAAAATTACGTGAAAATTCGATATAGCGGATGCGGGGATCCTTCTTGCGCATGCGCATGACATGCTCACGAGAGCCATCCTCGCTGCCGTCGTTAACGAAGAGGATCTCGATTTCGTAGCTCGAAAGCTTCCCCTCGATTGTAGAAAATTCCTCAAGGAAGGGCTCGATATTCTCCTCTTCGTTAAAAAGAGGGACGATGATCGAGAGCTTTTTTTTCTTTTCTGTTGTAAAAGTCATGCAAAAGGAACCCAAGCAGTGCTATGAGGAGGACAATATCGATATATAGGAATTGACGGACGATGGACTCTACCGAGTCCCGCCCTCCAGATACAAGAACCGCTCCTCCTATCGTAGCACACAAGATCATCGGAATCAGGACGTTTTTCCTCAGGGCGAGAAGATAGATGAAGATGAGGTTAATGATCGAAGCAAAAAACATGACGAGCGCCACCGACGGCAAAAGATGCGCAAATGGAAGATACTTCGTCCCAAGAAGAGTGCCAACAATGAATTCAGGGACGAGTGACATGATCGCGAGCCCTGTGCCACCGATAGCGAGGATGAGGAGCCCGGATTTCGCAAGGATGCGGTAGTGCACGATCTTTGGGTCAGAGAGCTTGATCGACGGGAGGAGGACAGCCGATATGGATGCTGTCGCAAAAAAAAGTATCCGCGCTATGACCGAGATACCCGAATACTCTCCTGCGACATCAGGCAGGAAAAAATACTTGACCAGGAGTGTATCCGCAGTGTAGAGGAGTGCAACTGTGCTTGTTGCTAGAAAAACAAGAACGCCGTAGCGCATCTCAGAGAAGAGTGCTTGATCGAAAGTAGGGCGGGACTTGGGCAGGAACGATATCTCACTAAGTCTTCCCCAACTAAAATACATGAGTGCGATAATTTGTGCGACTGCGAGCGCTCCGATTGCGCCAAAGACGCCCCACCCCAGTAGCACGAAAAGGACAGCGAAGACGAGCTTCCCTCCTGATTGGAGGAAGGATCCGATAGATAGACGTAGAAACTCTTTCTTCCCCTGAAGAACCGATGTTGAAAGGGCGAATGGAAGCGCAAGATATGAAATAAGTGAGAGAAGGAGGAACGGGGCTATTGATGTAAATTGCAGCGCAGACGCAAGCATTGGCGAGAAGATGACCATTCCCACCACAACCACAATCTGTGCCCAGAAGACCACAGCATAGAGATCCTGAAGGACCGAGCGCTTCGCACCAGCTGACTCGTTCGTCGCAAGATGGATCGCGACCATATTGAAAACACCAAGAACAGCACCTGTCTGCACAGTAAGCGAGAAGATTGCGGTGAGTTCTCCAAACTCATCTACTGGAAGCATTCGACTCAAGATTGGATGATAGAGGTAGTTTAGCCCTGCGACAAGGAACGAGCCGACAAAATAGACGGCATTGTGACGCATAAACGGGTCGTAATACAGACGACGAAGCGACTCCATGCGAAAGAGTGTAACACACGCCTCGTTCTCTATCACAGAGATAGGGGGTCAACAAAAAAGCACCAATATCATATTACGTCTTAAGGTGACTCAAAAAACGTTCTCCTATGCGAAAACTGCCATACGCAAAGAAAAAAGCACTCCAGACATCAACAGAATAATGCATGTGCATAAAGAGGACCACTGCACCCATCACTCCAGATGTATACAGAAAGAACGTACCGAGTTTCTCTTTGCGATACAAAAGATATCCAAGAAATGGCATGGCGACATGTCCCGAAAAGAGGAGGTCGTGTGAAAATGTGAGTCCCATAAATGGAAATGGCGTGACAAGTGGAAGTGCTCCATCTGGAAGTGGCATATGCGTGAGAGCGATCGTGATATTGCGAATGACAATGAGAAGCCCAGTATGGAGAAAGACCCATCCTGCTTTCTCTGGCCGATAGATAGTCGGATACAAAAAATATATCAGCATCACTGCCAGAAATACTGTAGTTGAAAAAAATTGTAGATGAAGTACTGGAAGAAAATCTAGAATGATATCGTGCGGCGACTGGCCATATGTCTGGGAATCGACATAGTGCCCGACGAAGAGGTCGAACAGACTAGCAATGAGGAGTGCGAGGAGTCCAACCCAAGTACGAACCGTAAAGAATTTACCCTGCCAGAGTTTAAACTTCTCTCTCATAAAGATATTGTCTCACACAACAAGAGCGTTTACACGAAAGAAATATGCGTGGACTCACGTTCAACGAGAGCCTTCATTTCTCGCAATTAGAATCTCTCGGAGACAAGAGTCTTTAAAAAATTGTCTATAGTCCCGCGATCAAAACCGGTTTGTTTTGTCACTCTAAGATCATAGACGACTTTTCCTTTTTGCCAACGAATACCAGACTGAGTATTGTTTGTAAGCGAGATGTGGTAGATGTGCCCTTGATACGTTTGAGCCACAAGTGGAATCTGTTCTATTGGGACTTTTTTGAAACGTTCATACTGATCCTTGGCTGACTGGTCGGTGATAAAGCTGTATGTCGTGAGTCTGATGACATAATCATTTGCTTCCCATTCACACTGACGCAAGGGGCCACCGTCAGGATTTGATTGGAGAGGAAACCGTGTGTCAGAGATTGTGACGCCTCCGATATTGAGGGCTTGTGAAAGTGTTTCTGGCGAAAAGACTGCGCAAGCATCATCAATCACCTCTCCTCCAATCGAAGGAGTCGTCACCGCAGGAGAAAGCACCGCATTACTTGTCTGTGGAGTTTCTTCTTTTTTGACGAACATCACAACGGCCAAAATACCAATAAGGATGACAAGTGCGGGAAGAATGAGAAATTTCCTAAGCATGCTGAGGGTGAATGTTATGATTGTTTCTTTACTGCGAGTGCGATGATTTTTTCGAGTTCTTTTGTATCAATATCAGAGATTTTGTTGATGTAGAGACATCCTCCCCCTTCTTTGTACTTTCCAAGCTTTAGAAGGTGGTCATTCTGCCCTTTCTTTATGGCAAGCTTTCCGTCTGCCATATCAAAGTTCTTGAGCCCATAGAGTGCGATATTCTGAGCACGTGGAGAAAATCCGAT
>CAZUMX010000022.1:0-16091 GCA_964622275.1 uncultured Candidatus Saccharibacteria bacterium | reverse complement strand
TCGTTGGCATATGAGAATACGGAGGATACTACACGAGAGGGAGATGAAATGCAAGGGCCTTGCGGTCTACCCACCAATGAGCATCTGTGCAACAGTGAAAACGAAGGGAGAGACATAATTCCATAGAAAGAAAACAAAAACCAGTACAAGAACCAAGGAGTATTGTTCAATCCACTCTTGAATATGCCGGTATTGATACGGAAGAAGCGAAAAAAGAAGCTTTGAACCATCTAGCGGTGGAATGGGAACAAGATTAAAAAAGCCAAGAAATACATTGATGAGCACAATCATATAAAAGACATTCGACACTCCTAACCCTTGCCAAAAAGGAGCAAACGCTCGCAAGAGAATGGCAAAAACGATCGCTATAACAAAATTTGAGAATGGCCCAGCAAGCGCAACCTTTGCATCTCCCCACTTTCGATCACTCAAATTATATGGATTATATGGAACTGGTTTTGCCCACCCAAACATGGTGTGGGTTGATAGATATGTCACCACAGGCACAATAAAAGACCCTACAAGATCGAGATGCTTTATCGGATTGAGCGTCAAACGCCCGGCGAGAAGTGCTGTGCGATCCCCTAAAAGGAGTGCCGCATATCCGTGCGACACTTCGTGCACCACAACCGACATGATGAGAATGGCAATAGAAAAAAAGATATCGATGTCCATGAAATTGTTCGTAGGGCTTGCGAAAAAGCTCGAATATGATAGCATGGGCCCCACGAAAATCATATGTCACGAGGTGCATGCCCAATCTGCAAAAAAGGCATTCAAAACGGTGGAGGATACTCCAACCGTGTCCGTGCTACCAAGTTTAACCCAACAGGGATGAGACTTCGCTATCCAAACCTTCAGTGGGCAACCCTCCCCACAGGCGGCCGCATCAAGATCTGCACAGGATGTCTTAAAGCAAACAAGCATCTCACTACGACAATCAAGCGCAAGAAGGTTCTCGCAAAGACTAAATAAAAAAATACCACCGAACTCTCGGTGTTATTTTTTTGTTTCCGTCCTTATCCTCCACTCCTTCCCGTCAGTCTCGAGGATGATCGTCCCCTCTTTTGCCGTATTCATCCAGGGAATTCCTAGACGATCGAAACGTTCAGTCACACTCTTGGATGGATGCCCGTATGTATTCCCCTGCCCTGAAGAGACGACAATGAACTTCGGATCCATGGTGCGAAGAAGTTTTTCACCACTTGCGGTGTTTGATCCATGGTGCCCTGCTTTAAAAATATCCGCATGAAGTCGACCCCCGAATTTCTCTACGAGCATATCTTCTGATTGATACGGGAGATCCCCTGAAAGAAAGACGCTTGAGGACCCATAAGTGAGTTTGAGCACAATTGAAGCCATGTTGGTGTCACCGACTGAATACCTTCCTTCGGGAGAAAAGATTTCTCCCCGCACTCCCCCACCAAGATCAATAATTGTCCCCGCACTCCCCCACAAAATCGGAATATTCTTTACTTTTGCATATGACAAAATATCTTTATAAAAACCATTCCCAACCTCCCCCTCGTATCCGCTATCAATAAGTGCTTTCACTGTAAACCTACGAAGCACGTCAGAGAATCCCGCCACATGATCCTGATCCGGATGAGAAAGGACGATCATATCAAGCGTCTTCACACTTTTTTGCCAAGGAAACGCTTTTGGCATAACTTCATAGAGTCTACGTACTATGCCGGCGTCAGGCCCCGCATCATACAGCACCTGCTTTCCGCTAGGCGTGCGAATATACACCGCATCTCCCTGACCCACATCGAGGAAGGCAACCGTCAGCACTCCGTGCGACGTATGTGTGTGGTTGTACCAGAAATTTCCCAACCCTCCCCAGACAAGGAGTACAGAAAGGAAGAGAATCGTCGTCGACCGCTTCATTCCTTCACACTAATCATATTTCCCCTTTCCGCAACTTTTCTTTCTTATTCCTTAATTCTGCAGAATGAGAGAATAAGAAGAAGAGCACAACACATCCGAAACATCTGTTACAATGCACTTTATGGATATTGAATCACTCATCCTTGCGGGAAGTTATGGAGCAATTTTTTTGCTGATGATCGCCAATGGTGCGATTTCTTTCCCGTCGAGCCAGATTCTCTACATTGTTGTCGGATACTTCGTAGCTCAGGAGAATATTACTTGGCTTCCTGCAGTCATACTTGGTGCAATCGGAAATACTATCGGCAATATTATCCTCTATGAGACAGTCCGGAGATATGGGCGTGAGATTGTCTTCAAGTGGAAGCTCTTTGATCCGACGATTCTTTCCAAGGTTGAGCTCGCAGTCGCACACAAGGGATGGTGGTTTCTCTTCGTCGGCAAACTTCTTCCAGCAATCAAGGTCTTTATCCCAATCCCTGCGGGGCTTGGCAACATGCATCGTGGAGGATTCGCACTTGTGATGCTCATCGCCTCACTCATTTGGGCGAGTGCGTTTGTCTTTTTTGGATACACGTTCGGAAAAAGTTTTCACATCTTCGGCTGGTACGGCGCAGGCATCACTCTCTTTGCGCTCGTTATTGTTGGACTCTTCTTTCGATACATCGACTCCATTGCGCTGCCATCTGAAAAAGAGAACGGTGCCGAGAGTATAGAGAAGAAGTGACCCCCAAAGCGGTATTGGGAAAAGCATCCCTGCTCCAGGAAGCTGTGAGGCCCACGCCCCCACACGAAGCACCCACCATGCGGGGATGGAGGAGAGTGCACCAAGAACCTCTCCAAGCCAAGGGAAGATGGTGCTCACAAGAAGCGCAAGCGTAGAAAACCCCATCGTGACAGGAACCATTGGAAGCGCGAGGAGATTGGCAAAAAGCGCATACGGCGAGAGTTGACCTGAAAAAAAGAGAATGTATGGAAGAACCATGAGCTGTGCCGATACTGTGGCAGAAAATAATTCTTTCCACCATGGTAACGTGTCGTTCTTATCCTTTTGTGCATGAATAAGCGCACTCACTCTTGGCGAGAGAATGATGAGCCCAAATGTTGCAAGAAAAGAGAGATGGAAGGATGCATCATCGAGCACAATACGCGGATTGTGTATGACCATTGCGAGTCCTGAAATATAGAGGAGCCGCAGCGCAAGCACGGAATTCTTTGTGATCCGAGCCAAAAGTGCAAGGCTCGTCATGATCGCCGCACGAGTCACCGGAGCTCCGCCAGCAACCATTCCTGCATACACCCAGACAACAAGAAATCCAATGCCTGATCTGATGATAAACGGAAGGAAGCGAAAAATCCGCGATGCCCACTCGGCCACAATCGTCATGTTGTACCCTGAGACAACAATAATATGCACGAGTCCCGCAATGCGCATATCGTCCAGAATATCTTTTGCGAGCGCATGCCGCTCACCAAGCAGCATCCCAGCAATAAGTCCTCCTTCTGGTTCTCTGAAGAGTTCGTGCCCCTTCTCCAAGATTGATTGTTTCCAAACAGAGAGTATCCGAAGTATTGAATGCTGACCACTTTCTTCTCTGCTTTCCACGATAGGGCGGCGCACAACATATCCGATACCATCTTTTGCAAGATACTTCACGTACGGGAACGGAGGACGCACAGCATCTATTTCAAAATCTTTTGGGGATTGGAGTTTCCCAGAAAATGTCAGTCGCTCTCCTACACCGTATTCTGGATAACGTGCGAGGCTCACCAACGCAAGCACTTCTTTCTCAAGAGATATGCCTTCTATCGATTCAACTTCTATAACATAATGCGTCGAATCCATCCGCCGATCAGGGTCCTCAGTAACAATGCCAACAACCTCCGTCTTTTGATCAACAAACCGGTCTGCCTCACTTGTTCGCACAGGAGAGACAAGATACCCGCGCCACACTCCAAGCAACACTATTAGGACAAACAGGGTGATGAACAGCCAAGGAGAAAGACCTTTTGGTATCAAGGATTTATAAACAACAAATACAGAAACGATCAGAGTGGCGAGAACCCCCCACCAAAAATTTCCAGATAAAAAAATGCCTACGCCAAAAGAAAAGGCTGCAAACACCGCTCCGAGCACCTTCGTACTCACCATGCGCCCATCCTAAGAAAAAGAAACAAAGATGCAAGAGTTGCGTATTTCTTGAATGTTTGGCAATCTACAAAAAGAGCATCCTGCCACAGGAGAACAATAATGCGTTCTTTCGTTCGTCGACATGTATTGTACCGCTCTGCAATATGCGTATGGTGTCACACCGACATCAGCGGAAAAGAAGCAGACCCACAGGTCATTCCCGTGAGTCCAGAGATATACACCTACTACTGGTGTCGGAAGTGTTTTGGGTCCACATCAGTGAAAGATATTATTCGGCAAACACGCGCTTATCTGAGTTCGGAAAAAGGGCTTATCGAGACACAACGGACAGCTTGGATTTCTGGAGTGTCGAAAAGCCCGTATCAAGACTTTGAACATTCCGTCAAATATCTACGCGGATTTGTTACACATCCACCCTTCTTGTGTGCAGCGTTTTCGCTTCGTGCAATGCGCCCCCACACACCAGTGATCTACCGTCAACACCTCGCCCTCATCATTCTTGCCTAATAGATGGGGGTTATTTTTTTGACCACTCTTCTATTAACGCCTTTTCTTCTTCTGCAGAAAATACTTTTTTGTATTGTGCACCACTTTTTCCCTTCACACGATCCTCACAATCAAGCCAACTAAAATGTGTTTCCACGACACCATCAACAACACTCACATACGAGTACGCCACACCTTCACGTTTACGTGTTTTTGTCTCTCCTGTAACTTCTTGAGGGGCAAGATCGATCGCATATCCACTTCTTGGACCCTGATAGAGGGGCGTAGATTTTTCGTCTGCAAAGCTTGTTGCGATTTCATCCGCACGTTCATTTCCAGGAATACCATGGTGCCCTGGTTGGTAATGGAACGCTGTTTGTCCTTTGCGACCTTGAAGAAGCTGCGCAACAATTTCCCACAGGTCTTGATTTTCAACCGGCTGCTTTGTTGATGTTTGCCAACCATTTCGCTGCCACCCCGATAGCCATTCCGTCGAGCCCTTTTTGACATACTGTGAATCCAGATAAATATTCAGTTCAGCGTCCGAAGGAATTTTACGGAGTCCTTCAATGAGAGCTGTAAGTTCCATACGATTGTTTGTCGTTTGACCTCCTGCGCCACCCATTTCTTCAACATGGTCTGTACTTGCAACAATACTTCCCCATCCACCTGGGCCCGGGTTTCCTCTCGAGCTACCATCCGTCCACAAAATCCACGACATAAAAAAATATTATTGCTAATGACGAATCAATCTCAAGAGTGTATTACGCCGTCTGCAAGTCGACAAGCCGCAATCTCACCGGATCACCAAACCGAGATGTGTTTTTCTCTACATGAGCAAAGACGTGAAGTCGTTCACCTTCTACACGATCTTTGCCAAGTGTCAGTGCGCCAAAGAACGCAATGGCAGAGAGAGATTTCATTCCTTGACGTTCTATCATGAGTTCGAGGTGCTCTTTGTTTTTTCCAAAATATTTTATTTTTCCAATCGTCACCCCACGAAAAAGAAAGAGAGGTTTTGGATTACCAATACCAAATGGTGCAAATCGTTCGAGACGACGTGTCAGGTCGGTCGTAACTTCCTCAGGAGAAAGTTCGAAGTCTGGGCGCAGCTCTTCCTTGCGCATCTCAGGTACTCCTTCGGGATAGAGCATGTGGTATGCATCGACAAGTCTGTCTTCGAGCGTATGCACCTCTTCGTGAGAAACACTAAATCCCCCCGCTTGCTCGTGCCCCCCTTTTTCAAGAAGCGCATCACCGGCTGCCACCATGAGCTCCACCATATTCGTGCGTCCCTCAGATCGACACGATCCTTTGAGCATCTCTCCTCCCTCACGTCCCCAAACAAAGACTGGCCGGCCGAGTTCTTCAGCGAGTGTCCCTGCTGCAAGGCCAACGACACCAATGCGCCATGCAGGGTTTCCCACCACGACCACTTCGCGCAACTCCCGAGTCTTCATGTGTGCGCGAATCTCTTTCATCATGCGCGCAACAGCAAGCTTCCTGTTATCGTTGAGCTCTGTGAGATGTTCAGCAAGCGCATGCGCTTCCTCATGATTCCGTGCTGCAAGAAGATGGAAAGCTTTGATGGGTTCATCCATGCGGCTGGCAGCATTAATCCGAGGTGCGATGGTGAATCCAATATCTTCCTCAGTCAGGAGACGCTGCTCCTGACGTGCGAGGGAGAGAAGTTTTTGAAGTCCCGGCCGTTGGCTTTTCCTAAGCACCTTCAGTCCAAAGTGTGCGAGAGCACGATTTTCCTTCTGGAGAGGCACCATGTCTGCAACCGTCGAGAGGCCCACCATATCAAGGAGCCATTTCTCCCATCCTTCCCCAATTCCAAACCGTTCAATCTTAAGTATTCCGCATACGAGCTTCCAGGCTACCGCTGCACCACAAAGCATATTGTCATGATAGGTATCTTCTTTCCGCTTTGAGTTCACAACAGCGTATGCGGGTGGAATGACTGCTTGTGGAAGATGGTGATCAGTAATAATGACATCGAGACCGAGTGCGTTCGCAAGCTCGACTTCCTTCACGTTTGTAATGCCATTATCAACGGTAACGACAAGCGATGCCCCGTCTTTCGCAAATTGCTCAATGGCATGCGCATGAAGTCCGTATCCTTCTTTGTGCCGATGCGGAATATAGTTTACAAAGTTTTCATATTCAATCTTTGAAAAAAAATCATGGAGGACCACGGAGCCCGGGATTCCGTCACAATCGTAGTCTCCATAGATAACGATTTTTTCATTTTCTTTTACAGCGTGGACAATACGGGTTGCCGCTTTTTCAAGATCAATAATCCCAAACGGATCACCAATGTGATGTTCGTACGATGGAGCAAAAAAGTCTTCGATTGCTTCTTTTGTTTCAAGCCCGCGAGCACGGAGAAGCGCCTGCTCAAGCTGAGGATACTCAAGAAGAGGGTCGGACATAATGCTAGTGTAGCACGAGCTCCAGCCCCCTTGTGTTATGATGCGTCCATATGGAAAATTGTATTTTTTGTAAAATCATTACGGGCCAAATACCTTGTGAAAAGTTGTACGAAGATGAGCATACGTTTTGCTTTCTCGACATTAAACCACTGAGCGAAGGACACACCCTTGTGATTCCAAAAAAACATAGTGAAAACATTCTCTCCATCTCACAGGAAGACTTGGCATATACTATGGAAACTGTAAGAAAAGTGGCTTCAGCCATCAAAAAAGCAACTGGTGCACCTGGCATTAATGTTCACTCCAATCATGGCAGGGAGGCGGGACAAGTTGTCTTTCACACGCACATCCATATCATCCCCCGTCACGAGAACGATGGGTATAAACTCTGGGCACACCCCGATCATCCAAACGTCCCACTTAAGGAAACACAAGCAAAAGTTCTTGCTGCTCTAAAAAACAATTAGTTGGTTTTGAGCACTTCGAGTCCAGGGAGGGTTTCATTGGCGAGATAATCTAGCATTGCGCCACCGCCAGTAGAGACAAAAGTAAATGCATCTTCGAGTTTAAGTGATGAAACCAGCGCAACAGTATCCCCTCCTCCAATAATTGAAGTAGCAGCACTTTTCCCAATCAGGCGAAGAAGTGTTTCTGTCCCCTGAGTGAACCCTTCTTCATACCATCCAAGCGGGCCGTTCCAGACAATGAGTTTGGCGCGAGAGATTGTGCCTTGGAGTGCCTTGATTGATCCTGGTCCAACATCAACAATCATATCCATCATCCCAACACGTTGATTTGGAACTATATGGGCTTTCCCTTTTCGACGTACCACCACATCATCAGGAGTTTGAAGTGACGGAGACGCGATAACACTTGTGAGATCCCCTGTGTCTTTATCATACACTGACGATCCAATAGGGTGACCTTGTGCAGACAAGAGAGTATTCGCAAGAGCACCACCAACAAACACAGTATCAGCGAGTGGAAGAAATTTCTTCAAAAGAGGGAGTTTGGTTTCAATTTTTGCCCCACCAAGAATAAAGAGGAAGGGGTGTTTTGGACGAAGTACTTGAGAAAGGTTTTCTATCTCTTTTTTAAACTGAAGGCCCATTGCAGATGGAAGAAGTGTTGGCACGAGCACTACCGATGCGTGCTTCCGATGTGCGACCGAAAATGCGTCGCTGACATAATAGTCACCATATGAGGCAAGGAGTTTTGCAAAGGCAATATCGTTTTCCTCTTCACCTCTGTGTGAACGAAGATTCTCTAGTAATACTACATCACCATTGCGCATTGACTTCATGGCATCTTGATTGCGAGGATCATCAATCTTTGGAAGAAACGTCACAGGGAACTGTGTGTTGAGATACTCAGCAACTGGACGAAGCGAGCTGGAACCATCTTTCCCAATATGACTCACAATGATGACCCTAGCACCTTTCTCACGAAGAAGATTCACTGACGGAAGGGCTGCGTCAATACGAAAAGGATCTCGAATGTTCCCCTCACTCATGGGAACATTGAGATCAAGACGAACGAGAACACGCTTACCTTGCACATCTTTAAGTTCATCAATCGTTTGTGTGTGACTCATAGTTTTCCAGCTTCTTTTGCAATAGCGAGGAAACGTGCAGGCTCGAGGCTCACGCGTCCAATGAGGAGCCCATCTGCCCCGCTCACGGAAAGATATGTACTCGCATTCTTTTCGTCGACTGAACCTCCATAGAGCACCGGAATCCCGCGTCCAAATTTCCCAAAAAGTGTTGCCAGTTCTTTTCGAATATACACAGTCATTTCACGCACAGACTCTGGGGTTGCTGCCCCTTTTGCCTTTGCACCAATTGCCCACACTGGCTCGTATGCAATAACAATATTTTTTGACTTTCCTGACGGAAGCGCTTCGAGTGCACTGCGGAGCTGCCCCCGAATAGCAGTAAAGTACGCACCACTAGCGTCACGTTCTTTTTCGCCAACACACAAGACTATCGTGAGTCCGGCGTCAATACCAATTCGAACTTTTTGTGCAATAATTTCTTCATTCTCTCCAGCGGCACGGCACTCAGAATGCCCCACAAGGACATACTGTGCTCCGATTGAAGCTATCATCTCTGGTGAGACTTCCCCTGTCTTCGCACCCGTACCAGAAAACAGAGAGAGATTCTGTGCGCCAAGACAAATTCCTCCCTGCTTCCCAGCAAAAGCTCCAAGATATGCTAGTGGTGGACATGCAACGATTGTTGACCGAACCCCCTTTGCACTTTTCGCAAGAGCAGCCATTAATGTCTTAGCCTCTTTAATAGTCCCAGGAAACATTTTCCAATTTCCAATGATGAGTTTGGTCATGATTCTTTAGTATACCTTACCCGGCAGCAATACATGTGGATGCTGCTGAGATCCACTGGATTCTTGCACAGCAAAGATGCAGGGACAGTAATTATAATTCTTCCCAAGAAAGAATTTGGTAATCATCTGTAGTAAGTGGGAAAGATGGTGGGGGTCCATAGAGGAGATAGGGATCATAAATATACGTACGTGAAGTTTGATATCCAGATAAACCAATGCCTGGTGAACAACCTGAGCCAAGATTGCCGTACGCATAGCGTTGGTTTGTCGCAAACATCCCATAAAACGTAATGTTGTTTCTTGTTTGGTACCCTCCACAAGATGACCCGTATGCATAGCGGCTCACACGTCCATTCTGGGCTATGATCGCAGCATCGATCTCAAGATCATTATCACTAATGAGCCCCACCCAAAAATTATCCTGTGCAATCAGACCAATGACGTCTTGCCCATCTTTATTTGTATACAAAAGATCGTTATTGACTATGATGTTTTTGCGAAGACCAACACCAGGATCAGGAAGCTGAGCAGCAACGATTGTCACACGAGCGGTATTAATTGTTCCGTTCACCCAAACATGGTCTTCCGCAAAAATAATGCCATTGTTTGGAAGCGGAACATCATTGCCAATAAGTGTCTGAGTATTAATGCTCCATTTTGAATTTGCTGACGTTGGACAACTTGGATATGTCCACCACACATACGCATTGCAGGCCCCTCCTCCGGTTGCTTGAGTATCTACTCGATAAATATCAAACGTGTCATTCGTCTGAAGAACAATATGGTATCCCAATCCTCCCGATGCGGCATAATACCGCCCGTCTGCTTGAGCATCTGTTTTTAATTGGGCAAGATCAGAAGTAATTCCAGCAAAATCTATTGCGGGAACTCCGACGGACCGACCCGCAGTAAAACGCGATGTGGTGGTATTCAAACCAGTAGGCGGTCGATTGTCTGCCGGACTCGCAAACGATGTGACGCCCCAACAGGTATTGGTACCGTTGCAGTTTCCTGACGTCGTAGACGTTCCCGTATACCGTGAACTTGTCACGATATTATAGGCCGTCCCAGCATTGAGATCGATGATCCCGTTCGAGTGCATCTGGCCATAGATATCAGCACCAATAGACATATAATCTGTATTTGAAAGAACGGCAAACTTTGCAAATGAGGGTTTTCCTAGCTGTACTCGAAGCGTGCGGGTTGCGGTAACATCAGAAAACATAGCCCCAGCTGATTGAACATATACTCGTGTTGACCCGACAGGAGGTGGAGTGATTGTGAGAACAAAACGCCCAACAGCATTTCCACTAGCGTCATAAAAATTATGCGCATACGGACCAGATGTTGCTGTTCCATCCTGAAAATCTGTTGGATCATGAGCTAAATGCCATCGATAATACTCAATTCCTGCCTCAGCAACCTGTAATGCTCGAGATTTATTTTCCGCCTTCACAGCCATACGAAGCGTTGTGTTTGTCCAGTTCACCATTCCAGCAAGAATGATGATGCCGATCGCAGAAAAAGCAAGAACCTGAACAAGGATCGCTCCACGTATTTCTTCTCTTTTGTTCCGAGAAAACAACAACATACCTTTCCTCCCGTCATTATGACATACAAGTCCTGACGAGCGATAGGGGGAATTCCATGGCAATTAATAATTTTCTTTAAGGTTTCGGACTGAGGCACGTGTCGTATATGCCTGAGTACTTGTTCCCCTGCCTACATACTCCTGAATGATGATATTCATTTGGACGTGCCTAATCGCAGAAATGTTCACAGGAAGAGCAAGTGCTGTAGATGTCCCAGCATACCCTTCGTCAAAATAGGTCAGTAATGGGGTTGATGACGTATTCTTGATATTTGTTGCTATAGTCGAAATACTCTCATTCGCAGAATTGTATGTCGTGCCTGTTGGCTTAATGATTCCTCTTTTTATGACATCATAGAGGGTTGAAGTCGATGAGGTAGCGAGAAAATATCTTACTCGTTCCGTGTCCGTTGCGGTATCAATGTTTGAAAAAAAGACAATGGAACTTGTTCCTGCAGACTCGATCGCATAAGCACCTGACGCTGATGGTTTTGCTGATCGTAACTCATCACTAAACGTGTTAAGAGTGCGACGAACTTGTTGCTGAACAACGAGATTTGTCTGAGCGGTTTTTGTAGTCCAAACAACCGTACGTTGAAAAAAAATAAGCCCCAGACCGATGAGAGAAAAAATCGCAACGCCCACGATGAGTTCGACAAGTGTAACCCCCTGAGATACTTTCACATGACGATGTGTGCAACGTTTCATAAAATTATGGAGTGAGTGTGACTTGCTTTTCTTGCCAAGGCGTACTTGCATCAATGGTCATTGTGTCAACAAAGGTCGAGTATCCGGTTTTTGAAACCGTCACATCATATGTTCCGTTCACAAGGGATTGAAAAAGTACTTGTCCTGGGGGAGTGCATGATGATGTGAATGTAAACATGACGTCGGACACACTTGGAGTGAGGGTGGAAGAAGCCGTCGAGAGAAACATTTTATAGCGGAAATACCTGTCTCCGTTATGTATGGCATTTATATCTGACGTCGTTGCGGTGTAGTAGGTTCCTGCAGTACCGTCAGGGCCCAAATAGACCCAAGAAGATGTTGAGTTGCTTGTTGCAATCTGAAACTTTACACTATCCCCCGTTTCAGCTGGTTGAGTTTGAGGAAGAAATGTGAGTTGATAAAAATTACTTGCTGATCCGGTATCAAATGTTGAAGATTCAAGTGTGCCGGATGGAGCAAATGACCCAAAACTATCCAACAGTCTCACAGTCCCCGGAACTGAAGTCACGTCCATGTGTGTATCATCAGATGCGTACCGCGTTTCATCTGTATACAAAGATTGTCCTGACCCTCCAGACCATTCTGTCTGATGAAGAAAACCTCGTCCTGTCAGAAGGGTCGATGATGCACCAGAAAGATCAAGGGTGACAGACGCTCCGGATATAGGGAGTCCTGTCCCAGCGTCCTTCACTGTGACCATCGCACTCTTCGCTGCTCTTGGTGACAGAATCAACTGGATATCCTGCACAGATCCTGGAGTAACTGATACTGGGGAGAGAGGCATGACACCAGCCAAATCATGCGTTCCTGATGAGGCAGTAATTAAATAATTATCCCACTCGATGTCATTACGTGTCAGCGTCCCTGCTCCAGTAGAAAACCAATCATCATGCTTATACACGTCTGGGGTGGTTGAAATGAGTTTTGTTCCACGCATACTCACACCAACATTTGGCACAACGCTACACGATGGGGTCACCGATGAAAAATGTATTGTGGACAAACGATCAATAGATAACGTGACTTGCGTGACTGTCTGTACCGCAACAGTAGAGTGTGGGAGCACGGGATTTGTTGTGGTTGGTGCGCCGTAGGTTTGATCGGAAGAATACCCAGATTTACTTACAGAAACTTGATACGACATCACAGACGGTGGAGCATCAATAATCTGAAGCATGCCTGATGTTGAGGTGATATCATACACGCTTACGGCAGGAACAAGAGATGTGTTGACGACATGCACATCTGCCCCTTGAATGGGCAAACCACCCGAATCCATCACGCGAACAAACAATGCCCCGTTTGTTGATGCGCCCTCAAGATCCTTTGGAGCAACCCAGGTTGAAAAAATGGTTGGGCGAAAATTTTTACAACTCGTACACATGACCTCAAGTTCAACCAGCTTGTTGTCTGCTGGGGAAAGATCGTCTGGAGAACCACCAATGGTTCCGTCAAAAGGTTGGTCAATATTGCGTACTGTGGTGGTCGTCATAAATGTCAATCCGCTTCTCGTAAAAGTTTGTGTGGACGGGAGCACGCCAGATGGAATTCCAGAGACAGTCCCCACCTGGGCAAATGGGATATTGCGAATAATTTCAAATTGCTCGTTCGCAAGTTCAGATGCCACCACGCGCGACTGACTTGCGTGAATCGTTTCAAACATTCGTGTCCATGTGGTGTAAATAGAGAACGTGATCATCACAAACAAGCCTATGCCTAATACAGACTCGAGCATCGAAAAACCTTTTTGAAAAGTGTTACGTGGGTGCGTGTGAGGAATGTATGGTGAACGAAACTTCTTCATATACATTCGAGCGTTCTATATGGTGTTGAGAATGCCGTACATTGGAGTAATCATTGCATAAGCAAACAATCCAATGAATGCCGCAATCACCACCATGAGGAGTGGCTCGATCAGCTTTGAAAGATCGGCGGTCGCATTATCTACTTCTCCCTCATAAAACGCAGCAATTTTTTTGAGCATATCTGACAATCTCCCTGTCTCTTCGCCAACCTCCATCATATCCCCCACCATCACAGGATAGAGCTCTGGGTGATCAACAAAAGTCTTTGAGAGCGGAACTCCTTTTTGAATATTATCTTCAGCATAAGTGAGTGATGCCTTATAGAAGACATTTTCTGCGACATCTCGTGTAATGGTAATGGCTCGCACGATATCAACCCCCGCAGCAATGAGCGATGCGAGTGTACGCGTAATAAGGGCAGCATTATATTCTTTTACAAGATTGCCGAACACGGGCACTCGTGTAGAAACATAATCAATTGATTTTGCTCCAAACGGTGTGCGTTTAAACAACACAATTGCGCCAACAATGACCATCACAATAAAAAGCGCAATAATTCCATGAAACTGGATGAATTCAGAAATCGAAATCACCGCTGCCGTAAGCGGAGGGAGCTCCATATTTGCGTCTTTGAATGTAGAGGCAAGGCCTGGGACTACGAAAAGCATCATAAGAACACCCACAATAATCATGACCACAAGAACGACTGCTGGATAGATCATCGCCCCTTTAATTTTTTTCCGAAGGACATACGTTTTCTCCATCTGCGAGCCAACAACAGTTAAGGAGTCAACGAGGGAGCCTGACTCCTCTCCCGCACGGATCATTGCGGTCATGACAGGGGGAAAATCGCTATCATATTTCTCAAGTGCTGAAGATAATGGAGTTCCTTTTTGTATATCATCAGAAAGCGATCGGTAAATCTGAATGAGTTTAGGATTTTTTGTTTGTTTAAGGAGAATTTGAAGACCTCGAGCAACAGAGACACCTGCCTCAATCATTGTGGCGAGGTTTTTTGTCATATCGATCTTCTCACGAAGGACAACCCGCGAAAGCATCGCGTTAATCTTGTCCATATTCCATCCGCGACTTGATTTTTCTGTTGCCGTCAGAAGGTTTTTGCCCTCCGTGCGCATATTTCGCGCAAGATCAAATTTATCCTTGGCTTCTGCGACCCCTTCAACAGTCGCCCCCTCAGCAGTGGTTGCTTTGTATGAATACACCGGCATAAAAGAACTTAAATACTATTATATATGAGTGCAGGGAGGAGAACTAGGAATAAGGCCTCGTAAAGCCATTATATTGCCACAAAATGCCTTGACAAATACTACTATTTAGAGTAAAATATGTATCTGTTCCTTAAAGGAGAATGCAGTGGGCATTCGTGTATCGGAGCTTTTTGTGGCTGGGATCGTCGTTCTACTCCTTGGCCTCATGGCCATGCTCGATGGAAACGAAATCAACGAAAAGCGAGCAGACGCTGCACGAGTCGAGCGCATAGCCGAATTCGTGAAAGCGCAACCTGCCCAGGATGATCCAGCGTTCGTTACGCCAAGTACGGATGCTGATCAACACTAGTTCTTGCGAATCTCTGTGTTGCCGCTTGCCCAACTATGGGTGAGCGGCAATTTTTTATATAACAATGAGGCTACATTACTCAGAAACAACACGGAACACTTCTTCTACAGTAGTATGCCCGAGTGCAGCTTTAAAAATTCCATCTTCGAGCATCGTCAGCATTCCCTCTTTTCTCGCTTGCGCATCAATCTGCTCTGTTGTTGCGTTGCGATTAATTAATTCCCGAATTGCTGGAGAAATGGATAGAATCTCATGAATGCCAATGCGTCCCTTAAATCCATCTTCACTATCCTGAGCCGGTTTTGGTTTATAAAACGGCACATCTTTCCAATCGGCGTCTTTTGGGACGATCCCCTCTTGCTTGAGACTCTTCATCACCAGATCGAGGTCGGCATGTTTTCCTATTTGTTCAATTTCTGCATTGGTCACTGTTATTTTTTCTTTTCCAACGAGACGACGAACGAGGCGCTGACCTATGACCACCCGCACGGTTGAAACAAGGAGAAATGGTTCTCCTCCCATATCAATAAAGCGTGGAATGGCTCCTGCTGCGGAGTTAGTGTGGAGCGTCGAGAGCACGAGGTGGCCAGTAAGCGCAGCGTTGATGGCAAGTGATGCAGTCTCTCCATCACGAATTTCCCCCACCATGATCATGTCTGGGTCCTGTCGCAAAAGCGACCGAAGTCCTGCGGCAAAGGTCAGGCCAATCTCTGGTTTCACTTGAGTCTGGTTAATCCGAGGCATTTGGTACTCAATTGGATCCTCGACAGTTGAAATATTTACATCGGGCTGATTCAAAATATCAAGCACTGTATAGAGTGTCGTGGTCTTTCCGCTTCCCGTAGGGCCAGTCACGAGAATCATTCCCACGTGCTGCTTCATCGCTTCATGCATTGCTTCAAGTCCCGCTCCATGGAAACCCAGTGACTCAAGTGTGTGCCCACCTGAGGATTGTTCTCGAAGAAGACGCATAACGGTTTTTTCTCCGTGATGTGTTGGAAGTGTCGACACACGAAACGATACTTGTTCACCATTCATCTCAATCTTAAACCGCCCATCTTGTGGTAGGCGTTTTTCAT
>CAZUMX010000021.1:4513-16374 GCA_964622275.1 uncultured Candidatus Saccharibacteria bacterium | reverse complement strand
CATATTCCCTTTCTGGGTCAATCACAATGACATCTGCATCAAACATGAGTGTTCGAAGAATCTCAAGTTTGGTGAGAAAAGATTTTCCAGACCCCGACACAGCAAAAGTGACTGAGTTGTAGTTTGGCATGGAAAAACGATCAAAGAGCACGAGCGAAGAATTGTGACGATTGACCCCCCAGAGAATTCCGCGATCGCTCGTAAGGTCAAATGAGACAAAAGGGAAAATAGATGATAACGGCTCAGAATTGAGTTTATAGTGCACCTCAATTTCGTCGGTCCCCAATGGGAGCACGCTCCGGTATCCTTGCTCTTGCTGGAATATTGCAGGCTTGAGATAGACGAGTTTTGCATCCAGAATGGACTTTAGTTCTGTTTCCACACGATCTAGTTCTGCCTTATCTCGACCATAAATGGTGATGTAGATGCCTACATCAAAGAGCTTTTCTGTCGCTTGTTGAAGTTTATCGCGTAGATCTTCAAGGTCTTGGTATGCGACATCAAGAACAGGATCTCGTACAAATCCTTTCTTTTCTCTGTCGTTTATCTGGCTTTGAACCTCTGCTACCTTTTTTTGGAATCCTCGGAGTGCTTGCTCGGTGTTCACCGGATGGATGATGATCGATACATCGTATACCTTATCGAGATTGATAACAGGAGTGAACCAATCTTCTGAGAGGAACCGTGGGAAAGAAATGACAAAGAGTGTTCGGAGCACTTTATCCCCCACATAGAGTTCTTTTGGTGTCACCTTTACCGCAGCAGGAGCAAGGACATCTTTGAGGTTGAGATTTGTTGCCGAAAGAATATCCGGAGGAAGTAAGACGCTGGTATTAATAACATCGTATTGTTTATCCGCCATACATTATTTTGCGATTGCTGCGTCCAGATCCCCTGGATTGAATTTGCGGTAAAACAGCTCAGTAATTTCTTCGGTCGCCAGACGATGTGTGCGGAGCCCGCATCGTGCGAGGCCTTGTTCAACCGCTGATACGCGTTGTTCGAGCTGAATACGGTTTTCTTCGAATGATTCGTCACTGACTTTTTTTGAACTTTTTCCTGAACCAAAAAGGCTTGCGAGAGGCCCTACGTTACTCTTGGCGACAGCAGCTCGTGGAGCATACGGGACAACAACAATAAATGTTTTCGACATAATGTTCACCTGATCTGTGAATCCCTTGATGAATTGAATGTACTCCATGACCTGAACCTTCATAATGTCGAGAAGCTGGGCCTTCTGACGCTCTTCGAGGAGGAGGAGGTAGGGGCGAATGTCAAAACGTTTTGATTGAATAAAAATCTGTAGAGAATATTCAATGGAATTTAGAAAATCTTGGAATTGGGTAATAATCGCTGTTTGTTCCTCACGACTCTTGAGTCCAAAATTAATTGATGATGTCAAGAGAAGCATGCGGTACGATCCATCCTTGAGAACAAGGACGCCATTGCGAACATCATTAATAGGAACAAATTCCTGTGTGGGTTTTCCAGGAGCTGCCATAGCATTATTATAGGGGTTTTATCTTGATTCAGCCTGGGGATTACGTTGTCCCCCTGGGTCAAGCTCGGTTTTGTCGTGAGTGTCGATTTGCCATTCAAGTACAGAAAGGCTATTTCCTGTCGCATGTGTTGTTTGTGCTGGCCCACTCACTTTTTTTGTGGGTTGTATTGCGGCTATTTCTATCTCGGGAGAAGTTTTTTTCTCAATACGCCGCCATACATACAGTCGGGGTGTGAGTGCGTATCGGAACCCAGCCTCGAGAAGATCAATGAAGGGGCGGTTGTTAATTTTTACAAACGCAAGAGACACCCCAAGTCCCCCAAAGAGCGCTGCAGGAAAAATCGCAATAAATGTTGGAAGCCAAGCGAAAGAAAGATACACAGCTCCTCCCCCACCGGCAAGGTACAAGAACTGCTTAATGGAAAGCGGGCCTACAATTTTATCTTCGACATCAATAAACTGAGGAACTTGATAGCGCATAGAAAGCAAAACGGATTACTCTGTATTTATACCACATGCCACACGCTTTTTGCTGCCACCCAATGCGATACTGTGTTTATGCTGGCAATTCTCGGTAAGGATCGGTGGTTTGGGTCTGTGTCGATGGCGTAATGTGCGCTTCTGTGTTGCTGTAGGTTGGAACATCAACTTGAGGCGCTGCGGGTGCACGGAAGGCACTTCCAAGCTTTTGGTTAAGCATGGATGTCTCAGGTTGAGTTTGGGGTTGAGTAGAGGTTCGTTCTGCGACAGTTCTGTCCACAACGGACGCAGGTGTTCCCTGTTGTTGGGCTGTTTCTCCAAGCCTGTGTACTATCTTGAGGGACTCGCGTACGGTGTGAAGAATGTCTCGATTGACCTCTTGGGCGATAAAAGCTGCTTTATCGCGAGGAATACCAAGCCTGTCCGCAAGCACTGGTACGTATTGCTTTGGTTCAACGAGCCCCATCATAAGGAATCCTGATTGGATTGAAAGCTCCTCGCGTTGGTGGGCATCAAGTCCATATCTCGCTTGAATCTGGTTGTATACATCCATTGATGTGGGTGAAAAGATCGCATCCTGGAGATCCTCGGGGAGGGCGAGGTACACATCTTGGATATCTTGTGGGGAAAGTGTTGCCATGAGTTTATGTGTTGGTGTTCTTGAGGTTACGAATTTCCTCAGCTAAAGTATTCCTTCGTTGAATGTCAGCATAGCTGGAGGAACGCTGAAGATCAGCATACTCCTTCTCAAGATCAGCAATCCTCTGAGTTCTTTGCTTCTGATCGGCTTCTGTTTGTGCTTTGTTTTGTTTTTCCGTTTGTCGCTGTTGTCTTAAGTGTGCAGCAGAAGCTTTCGCATCTTCTTCAAGTTTTCTCAGTGTATCCTGAGAAACCATAGACCCCAGATCATCCTTGAGCCGTTCATAATCCCGCTCTCTTCCTTCAAGTCGCTCACGGAGTTTGGCAAGTTCAGCACGGTCTCCTTTGGGATCCTGTTCATTCTCACGGATGAGTTCCTCAAGTTCATCAACGGCGACAGCAGAGCTTGAGAACCGTCTGCTTTTTGAATCATATAGTCGTGTCTGCACAATATCGCTTTCTGCAACTTGATACCCAAAGTGATTCTTTTGTCCTTCAGGGCTTGCAAGATACTCTTTTCCTTTACTGTTCTCTGACTTTTGAATGTTGGTGTTGAGATTCTTCAGGATGTCTTGGTTTTGATATTTTCCGTCCATCCACTGCTTGTGGATCTCGCTCAGCACGTTTCTGTCGACAGTCTCAGCGAAGCCTTGTGAGGTAAGAATGTTTTCGCTGAAGCCGGCAATCGCGCTTGGTCTGACCTGCTGTGATATTTTCTGGATAGTCGTCTTTGACTCTTGAACCGCTTTTTCAATGGTAACAATGTCTGCATTGAGGGTCTGTGCCAGCGTCTCATCTTCATTTCGAATCGCTTCATCAAGTTGCTTCCTTTTTTCGACGAGTGTTGCCATTTGTTTGTCGAGAATACCAATCTCTTTTTCGAGAGACTTTTCTGTTTCTTTTTCTCGGACTTTTCTGTTAATTTCTGTTCGAGCTGTTTGAGCATCTTTAGATTTCAAATTGTCATAATTACTCTTTCCATCCCAGGCCGTTCCCATATTATTCCTGAGGTAGTTTGCCTGTGCAGCAGGATTATCAGGAAAGAGTTCTTTTGCCCGCGCCATGTATTGCTCCTCCTTTGCTTTAGTAATCCCTCCTTTGTTTGCGAGAGTGTGTGTGAGAGCGTCTTCGATACCCCCTGTCTTTTTAAACCCTCCCTCGCCACGAGTGAGCACGCCGGGGATCTCGGCGTCCAGTTTCGAAATCGCTTTTGCGCCGTATTTACTTTGCGCAATATCCCATGATCCCTTTGCGCCCTTCTCGTACGCACCAAGTCGCATACGCGCAAAGGCTCCTCTCACGCCGCTTTGCTGGGCAGCATCCTTGAGTTTCTCGTCGCCAGCGCGCCACGCAGCAACCCGTCCTAATGACTGTCTGCCCGCAAGCCCAATGGCCCCTGCGCCGACACCTATTGCCGCTCCGGTGACAATCTTTGTTCCCCAGTTTGCAAGCTTTGCCCCACTTGAGCTTGCCATTTCAAAGGCGAGCTCTGTCCCCGCATACAAGAGTCCTATCACAAGGATAAAGTCCATAATACTGGTGTCGGGAGAGAGAAAGTTTGGTGATGCGATGATTTGGAAAACGAGATAAATAATAATCATGTAAAAAGGGGCCAAGAGAGTGTAGCTCGTCAGTTTTTTCCACCACTCATCGATAAAGTGTGAGGCTCTCCCGCTTGGAAATGCGTATGAGAGAAACGCAAGAGGAGAAAACATAATAAGGAACGCAAATGCGATCATTCGGGAGATGAAATAGAAGGCCCCTTTGATAAAGATCGCTCCAGCCGCAATGTACATGATCCCCGTCATAAAAAAGAGCATCATGACCTGTTTGTTCCCAAGTTCTACGCCCGCAGCAGTGGTTGATGAGTCAGATGCTGTAGCGAGACGGTTCATGTCCATGGCGTCCATGAATCGGTCAGCGATAGAACAAGGGGCTTGGGAACCGGGCTTTGAGCACTCTGCTCCATTGGTACGTGGTGTTGGGCTCTCAAGAATTTTATTGTAAAAGCCTATAGCAACAATATTTCCCGCATCAATAATCACCTTGGTGAAAAACGCACTAAAATTAATGAGAAGAGCGACGACAATGACGCGCACAAGCATTTGCTTGGTGCCGTGACTTCCAAGTTGAAGGATGGTCTGGATGGCGATATAGAGAATGATGAAGATAAAGAAGAGATTCGCAAAATCCCGCATTACTTCCCACCCGACCTGAATACCTCCGAACCGCTGATCTAGAGGCTCGAAGGAATAGGTAATTGCTGTTGTGAGACACCAAGATCCAAACGCAAGAAAAAGGCTCGCAACATAGCGAAATAACTGCCCTATGTATTTGGGAATTGCCCAAAGTAAGTTGCTTACCCAACTAAAAGCTTCACCAAAGATTCCACTAAACCAAGAACTTTGCTGAGTATCATCCTTGATATTAGCGCCAACGAATCCATTTGAGACCAAATCAACTGGCGATCGTGACTGCGCATGTGCAGTGGGAACACCAACGGAAGCAAAAAAACTCCCACTCACAACAAATATGAGGGTCCAGATGAGAAATAGTTTTTTTATTGCGGAGATCATTGAGTGTTATGCTATCGTAAGCCGTTGTCCAAAAGTTCATTAGTCAGTCGCATCACAATACCGCTGAAAATTGCTTCCGCCAGCTCGTCCTGACCTGACAATTCTTCAAGTGAATGCCCAAAGACTTTTGACACAGCGCTAGATACATTCGAGGAAGAGAGTTTAATTTCATATCGCGCACATCCCCCACTTGGAGTTCGTTGAACACAGAATTTATTGGGCAGCATGCCTCCATAGGACAAGAATTTTTCTTCCTCAAGTGCTTTTTGTTGCATGCGTTGTTGTTGTGCGGCGACAACTTCTGGTGCAAGGATAGGGTCGTCCGCTGAGCGTGCAGACATTTTAAGGATAGGGCCAAGTCCTCCTTCGGTGACAAAGCCCCCTGGTTGAAAATAGTTTTCAATGACCCCACTTGTCACCGATTCCTGAAGCTTACATTCGGTAATGCGTCTGAGTCCGGCATCTGTTTGGTCGATGTCTTCTGCGGTGTCGATTGCGTCGAGGGCGACTTTGATGCGTACGTCTGTTTGAAATGGAGTACACACGTCGTTGATGATGTTGTTGAGTCGGTCAGTGAATACGTTGCTTTCATTCATGACGGTGTTTAATGCAAAATCTCTCGGGTTTTGGATAAATGATGGCTGGCCATCAAATCCGTTGCGCGCCCAATTGAGAATGCTTTGTTTCAGACGGTCTTGGATGCCGATCGAAATGGCTTTTTGGGCTGGGTCAAGAACGTATTCCTTGATCCATTGTTGGTTCCCAAAAAACGTTTGTTGGACGCTGTTGACGGCAGAGATGGTGTTTTGCACAAGGTTTGCCGCATCGACCCAAGCCGACGCTCGAAAAGGAGAGACAAGAAAGATTCCTGTCAAAACAAACACCAAAATCTTACGAAAAGAATAATGCATAAGTAATGTATCAAACGACCAATAATAAACCCCGGATTATGGGGAACGACCTTCTAGTAATTTTACGGCAGCATCAGCATCAGTCCAAGGAATTGTCTGAAGCATAGGAGTCGCAAAGAGTGCCTCGATGGTTTTCCCCATGGTCTCGGTTCTGGCCTGGAATTCTTGCAACAACAGAAGGTCTTCAATGGGGTTTACGACAGAGGCGTTTCCAACACGATCCAAGATAAACACATTATCTGCAAGAGTGTTGATGAGCGTGAGATGGTGTTTTGCAAGCTCTGCTGGAGGTATAAGAGGGAGAAGTTTTTGTATCAGAGCCTTCTCTCTGCTTGTCTCTCGTTGTGCTAAGGGAAGTCTTTGATCGACCGAGGGAGAAGTCCAAAGGAGTAAGAGTTCTTCCTTTGATAGTTGCTCCGTATCTGCAAGGGCAATTGTTGCGAGGCCATTAAAATAGGCGCGGAAAACCTCTGGTGTATCTACTGGGCTCACATGGATATCATTGAGGGAATACTGTGTGTTGATCTGAGGCATTCGCTTCCGTGCTTTCAGAACAAGCGAGTCAATGAGCAAGCCAATATTTTCATCACTGAGTTCGCCACTTTGTTCGAGTGCTGCTGCTCCGGAAAAGAGGTCTCGACCAATGATGTCTGTTG
This sequence comes from uncultured Candidatus Saccharibacteria bacterium, assembly GCA_964622275.1. Classification (GTDB taxonomy): domain Bacteria; phylum Patescibacteriota; class Minisyncoccia; order Phycocordibacterales; family UBA6899; genus CAYPEZ01. The sequence goes on along the minus strand of CAZUMX010000021.1, from coordinate 9,611 downwards.
TCGTCAGTGTTGGGTCATCATCATAATATGGTGAACGTGTGCTGGTTGCGGTCACGGCATACTCTTTTCTATCATTCGGGCCCTTTGTTCTTGGGTCCCGCCCAATCCGCACTTCTTCTCCATCTGGAGTTCCATCTCCGTCACTATCTGCGTTGTTTGGGTCTGTTTTCCAAAGTTCTTCTTGCCATGTCTCAAGCCCATCTGAATCAAGATCTTGGTGTGTGCCAGCTGGAACAACATCAGCGACCGAAACATCGTTTCGAAGATAGGTGTTCGGGGTATATGTAGAAAAAAATGCAGCGGCAACAATACACAGCGCAATAAAGATACTTATTGCAACACGAGGACTCTGAAATATGCCTCTTTCATCTTCCATATCAACAAGAGAGGGATATACTCCCCCACGAAATCTCGAGCAAGGAGTACACCTCCTTACCTTGAGATATATAGAGTATAGCGCCTTTATGTATATTTGAGTGGATATATTGAAAAATGTTGTGGATATGCGCTAAAGTCTTTTGAACTCCTTTCATCAGGTGTTCTGTGGGTACTTTGAGTGTACAATGACACACATGAATGTACGCCAAGCATCTACCCTGTCGTTTGTTGTTGGTGCTCTTGTGATGATCCTTGAAATCACTGCCGCACGTCTTGTTGCCCCACTGCTTGGGAGCACACTCTATACATGGTCAGCAATTATGGGAACTGTCCTTGCGGGTCTATCGGTCGGTGCATACGTTGGAGGGAGGATAATTGATCACAACCCATCCCTAACAACCTTGTATCGTGCGTGTGTTGGTTCAGGAGCGTCTGTTTTTGTGTTGCCAATCCTTGCTCATTGGGTGAAAACCCTTATTTTTTTACCAATTCCTACTCCTCTCCTTACGCTCTTGGTGACTATGCTACTCTTTTTTGTCCCAACAGGCTTCTTGGGGGCAATACAACCCATGATTCTGAGACTTTCTATCCCCACCACTGACATTCTGGGAAAATCTTATGGTGGGCTATCTGCTTTTTGGTCTATAGGGGGCATTGTTGGGGCTCTGTGCACTGGATACGGACTCGTCCCTTTTTTTGGGACGGAAAAAATCATCTATGGAATTTCCCTCGTCCTGTTTGTGTCAGGATGGATCCTTGGACGAAAGCGCATCGCCCTACTCGGCATAATAGTCGCTTTCCTCTGTGTTTTGATGGTATCGCCAGCATATGGCCCACGGGTGTTGTACGCAAAAGAAACCCCGTATTATCTTTCGGTGGTCGCAAAAGCCAACCTCGTCCATTTTGGCGAAAGCAAGATTCTTTTCCTTGATATGGGCTCACACAGTGTGGTGCGTGGCACATCAACCGCTCCGCTGTATACAGATATCACGCGTTTGTTTACTCGAGCTCTTCCAGAATCTTCCCAGACACTTTTCCTCGGTGGTGGTGCGTATGTTATGCCAAGCGATCTTGCACGCACTCCTGGCGCTTCTGTCTCAGTATACGAGCTTGATCCTGAGGTTCCGTCCATCGCAAAGCGATATTTTTCGCTTGATCCTCGCATCAACACGCTCATTGGTGACGCACGAGTATTGTTGCGTAGAGATGCTCGTCAGTACGACCTCATTGTTGGTGATTCATTTCAATCGTTCCTCAGTATCCCGTGGAACTTATTAACGAAAGAATTTCATGACGAAATCGCGGAGCACCTTACTCCAAAAGGGGTGTATGCGGTGAACATTGTTTCTGCTGTTGAAGGTGATAAGAGCATTCTTTTTCGCAGTGTGGTGCACACACTTCAAGAGACGTTTCCGTATGTGACTGCATATCATTTTGGTGGAGATGCAAAGACGCAGCAAAATATTATGATCCTTGCGTCTCGACAGTCTCTTGATGAGTGGATTGAACTCGGGAAAGACACTCAGATCCTTCCAGGAAAAAGTTTGTTTGAAGCATACCGTATCAAGAATGTGCCCAGTCAGGGTGGGATGATGTTGACGGATAGTTATGCGCCAACGGATACACTGCTGTCCTCGATGATTGGTGACACACTTCGGCAATCAATCTTGATGTATCAGCAGTTTACTCGCTAAACATTTGGTCAACCGCATCCAATCATCTGGATTCAGGGTTTCTGGTCGTGCCCCGGGATCAATCCCTGCTTGAGAGAGCAAGGCGTACATCTCTTCCTTTGCATGGAGTGTTGAGAGTGTATTAAGAATCGTCTTTCTTTTTGAACGAAAACCTGTTTTGACAATGTGAAAAAATATCTTTCGTTCCGCGTCATTCTCAAACGGGTCACGAATATGTTGTATGTGAAGAATGGCTGAATCAACAGTTGGTGGCGGAACAAATGAGCCACGTGGGACCGAGGAAATAATTTTTGGAGATCCATATATTTTCACAGCAATCGACCCAATGCTTTCTTTGTGGTCTCGCGCAACAATATCCTCTGCGACCTCTTTTTGAACGAGTATCACCATGTCTGTTGGACGAATCTTTGCGTCGAGAAATGTTCGTAAAATTAAACCTGTAATGTAGTATGGAATATTTGCGATGAGGACCCATTGGGGTGGCAATATGCGAGCAAGTGTTTCGAGTATATTTTCCTCTACAACATCTCCATGGATGAGTGTGAGTTTCTTGTTCTTGATCTCTGTCTCAAACGTGTTGGAAAGTATTGGGATGAGTCGATCGTCTTTTTCTATGGCAATGACTTGCGCGCCCGTTGCGAGAAGTTTTCGTGTGAGCACCCCCTCACCAGGACCAATCTCTAAGACGGTATGATGTGGACGCAGCAAAACAGTACTCGCCATGTCAGAAAGAGCACGCTCGTTCCTTAAGAAATGCTGCCCAAGAGATTTTTTTGTTTGGAACATGTTAATCAAAAAAGACGAACTTCTGCTTGTGTTTTTGGGGTTCTGGCAAAAAAGTTGTATCAATGGCGATCAGTCGCTCATCAATATCTGACAGATATGATGAAGGGACACTGACTGTTCGTGTGCCAAAAATTGTCCGGAAGGATGCATGCGAAAGAATAAGTTTCCTTTTTGCACGAGTCAGCGCAACATAAAAGAGTCTCCTCTCCTCCTCCTCGCGTTCGTGATTGCTTGCCTCGCCCGCACGTTGTTGTGGAAACACATCTTCTTCGCTACCGACAATACACACGACATCAAACTCAAGACCTTTTGCTGCGTGAACGGTCATCAAGCGTACTCCCTGTCGTTGATCTACCTGGTCTTGGTCACTGGCAAGAGTAATATCTGAGAGAAACCGTTCCATTCCTTCTACTGGAGGAAGATGATCATACCGTCCCGCAATCGCAACAAGTTCTGAGAGGTTTCCAATGCGCTCAATATCATCTTGTGTTTCAAGGAGCGAAAGAATTCCTGATGCCGTATAGACTTTTGTGAGCACCTGAGATGGGGGTACTTGTGAAATCCACTCACGAATCTGCTGAAGTAGTGTGAGAAATCCTTTTACCGCCTCCCCTGTCTTCCCCTTTATCCCTTCGGTATTTCCTGAAAGCATGAGCGCTAAAGTTTTTTCCCCAATACCACGGCTTGGAGTACCTGCAGCACGTGTGAGGTCAAGAGGATTCTCAGGATGAAGTCCTGCGCGTAAGTATGCTAAAACGTCCTTTACTTCTTTTCGGTCAAAAAAACGTGTTCCAGTAATCAGGTATGGAATTTGAGATGCAATACACGCTTCTTCTATGGCGCGAGATTGAAAGTTTGTGCGATATAACACCGCCATGTGTTCATACGGAACACCGCGCGCGTGTTCTTTTTGAAGTGCGTGGATGACATATCGAGCTTCATCAACCTCGGAGAGTGCTTCGTATAAACAGATTGTTTCTCCTCCAGGTTGAGTAGTGAAAAGACGCTTTGGTTTCCTCTTCGGATTTTTTTCGATCACCGCATTTGCGGCGTCAAGAATAGTTTGTGTTGAGCGATAGTTTTGTTCGAGCGTCACCACACGAGCTCCAGGAAAATCATGTTCAAAATCAAGAATGTGTTCAATGTGCGCTCCTCGCCATGTGTAGATTGTTTGATCACTATCTCCCACAACACAGATGTTGCGATCTTCTCCTACAAGAAGTTTGACTAGCGTGTATTGAAGTCTATTTGTGTCTTGATATTCATCAACATGAAGGTATCTCCACCTCGAATGAAGTGTGCTTCGCACGCTGGCGTTTGTTCGAAGAAGCTCAACTGTTTTGAGAAGAAGATCATCAAAATCAAGAGCATGTGCTTCTCGCACTTTTTGTTCATACAAAAACCAGACTCTGCTGACAATGGAAGCGGTGTTTCCTTTTGCGTGTGCTGTATAGCTCTCATGTGTTTCTCCGTCTCCTTTTGCGCGAGAGATTGCTTCGGCTATTTTTCTTGGCTCTACGGTTTTTGGGTCGTATCCAAGCTGCTTGAGTGCTTGGCGTACAAATGATAGGCCATCATCACTATCAAGAATGGTAAACGATTTGGGGACACGTGCCTCCTCCCAGTATTCTCTTAGAATATACACTCCAAGCCCATGAAATGTCCCGATCCAAGGAAATGCATGTGATACACCAGCGTATTGAGGGGGTTTTCTTCCAAGAAGGGTTCCAACACGAGCAAGCATCTCCTTTGCTGCCTTATTGGTGAACGTTACAGCCAAGATGGACTCCGGTGATACTCCTGACTCGATAAGGTGAAGGATTCTGTGTGTCAGTGTTTTTGTTTTTCCTGCCCCCGCCCCTGCCACAATAAGAAGTGGCCCATCCTTATGGGATACGGCATCACGTTGAGCCTCATTAAGTCCTTCAAGTGCAGACACAGGAGCATCCTAGCACATACGTACGAGATATAGGAGATGCCCACGATGGTACATTAGAATATAATTTTACAATATGTCAAAAATGCTTCATTTGCAATCCAGCTCTTTGTAGGGCCGATTTCTGACCATTGTTTTGACATTTGTTCAAATTGGTATTGTTGTTTTCTTTTGAGTACACAAATCAATTATAATAGTCTCACGGTTGTATGGGTGCTCAGCGATCGCTGAGATAGTTGTACGGGTAACTTACTTAGGCTTATTTCACAATTTGATCACCAGGATTCCACCGTTTTATATTCTC
>CAZUMX010000021.1:0-4503 GCA_964622275.1 uncultured Candidatus Saccharibacteria bacterium | reverse complement strand
GACATTTCTTCCCCTCTACGGCAACTCTGTTGCGCGTTTTCGTGTTTTCTGGACGATTCTTGCCTTCTTCGTCCCAATTTCTATTGCATCAGCCGGAGTCCTTTCTTTCCTTGAGCACATTGCTGGCGCAGGAGTAAAGGTGTTTAGCCGTGTGACAACTTCTCAAAACACCCCGCTTCTTTCGGCCGTAGGGGGGCCTGATACAGAACAGTCGTTCACGTACGAGCTCCCTATTGTTGAAGGAGAGGCTCTTTCCGCCGATGCCGGTCCTATTGGAACAATTGTTAATGTGGAGGAGGGTAATGCGAAGGGAATGATTAGTGCCTACGTGGTTCGTGAGGGAGACTCTCTATCTCGTATAGCGCAAATGTTTGATGTGTCCGTCAATACGATTCTTTGGGCAAACGGACTCACTCGCAATACTCCTCTGAAAGTTGGATCAGAACTCGTGATCCTTCCCGTCTCTGGAGTGAAACATTCTGTGAAGAAGGGAGACACGCTTTCTTCTATTGCAAAGGCATATAAAGCTGACGCTGAGGACATTGCGCATTTCAATGGTATAGAAGACGACACTCTTCCTGAAATCGGCGAAGTCATCATTGTTCCTAATGGACAAATCCAAGAGAAAAAATCAACAGTTTCAGCAAGTACACGTGTCACGTCACGGCTGCGTGGGGCAAACGGCCCAGCGATCGATGGGTATTATATTCGTCCAGTTGATGGTCGAAAGACGCAGGGTCTCCACGGGTACAATGGGATCGATTTTGGAGCCTCTATTGGCACCCCAGTCTTTGCTTCTGCTGGTGGGCAGGTTATTGTTGCTCGTTCGTATGGGTACAACGGTGGATACGGGAAATATGTCGTCATCAGCCATGACAATGGCACGCAGACCCTATATGGGCACTTGAGTGCTGTTGGTGTTTCTGTCGGCCAGTCTGTCGGTCAAGGCCAATATATAGGTGATGTTGGTAACACTGGACGCTCAACTGGACCCCACCTTCATTTTGAGGTTCGAGGAGCACAGAATCCATTCTAAACAAAACGACGTTAAGCGAGTTTTCGGAGAAGATTGTCAAAAATTTTGACAATCTTTTTTTCTTGATTATGGGCCCAAAGAACAAACAATGTATTCCATGGGAATATGCCAGCAAAAGGAATCATTTCAAGTGCTGCTGTTCCAAAAAATCTGATCCATAACTTTCCTAATACTTTTAGACCAGATTTCCTCCACCATCTTCCTCTGAAATGGAACATCATCCACAGAGCGATGATGACGGCAATCATGATGGATAGAATTTTTGTGACGATAATGAGGATAATACTAAATTCTTGAGTATCGAGAACATCTTTAATAAGCGCTAGACAAAATATAAAAAACGGAAAACTCGCATGCTTCGGTGCCTCGTTGGTAGCAATTGATCCATCCTCAACCACAACATCAAAACCTTCTTTTTTGAAGGCAGCGGTCACTTCATCAATAGACATCTGAATATTCCTCCTCCGAAGAGATTCTGGTGTGTTCATTGTTGCCACAACAAATGAAAGTATACCCCCGAACGCTTATAGATGGTATGTATTACTGGAGGAATCCTTCTCGAGGTCTATAAGAGAGAGCTTCTAATATATGTGTTTTTTCGATATACAGGGATGCGTCCAAATCTGCGATTGTTCTCGCAACACGAATAATCCTGTGGAACGCTCGAGGTGAAAGCCCAAGTGTTTTTGCTGCAGAAAGGAGTGTTGTGCGCACTTCTTCTTTCAGGGTAATAGATTCGAGGAGTCTTGCGCTGATCTCGTGATTTGAATGTACACGAACATGCATTTTTGCAAAACGCTCTTGTTGAATAGCTCGAGCTTTCATCACGCGATCTCGGAACACCGCACTAGACTCTCCTGTGGTTTTTTTTGTGAGCAGCTCGTGTGAGACACGCGGTACTTCAATCCATAGATCAATGCGATCCATCATTGGTCCTGAAACCTTCCGTCTATATTTATCAAGTGATGCTGGGCTACACGTGCATGGTTTTTCACGATCTCCTCTAAACCCACACGGACAAGGGTTCATAGCCGCAATAAGCGTAAACCTTGCAGGAAAACGCTCGCTCCCTTTTGACCGAGCAATGTGAACCTCACCATCTTCGAGGGGTTGTCGCATAGATTCAATCACTCGTTTATCAAATTCTGGAAATTCATCCAAAAAGAGGACTCCTCGATGCGCCAGGGTTACTTCCCCTGGTTTCGGGATTGCTCCACCCCCCACAACGGAAACATAAGATGAGGTGTGGTGTGGCGACCGATATGGTGGCTCCATGACAGCTTTTCCTCGAAGGGTTCCTGCATAAGAATGGATAGCAGTGACTTCAAGAATGTCGTCGTGTGAGAGTGGTGGGAGAATCGTCTGAAATGCTTTTGCGAGCATCGTCTTTCCGGTTCCAGGAGGCCCAAAAAACATGAGGTTGTGTCCTCCAGCGGCGGCAATAAGCAGCCCTCGTTTTGCTGTCTCTTGGCTTTTGATATCAGAAATGTCGTGCTCATAGTGAGGAGCCAGTGACTCAAGAGATTTTTGTTGATAGGGCTGAATGGTGTGTTTGCCAGCGCAATGATCAAGGAGTGTCCTAAGCGATACGATTGGGTAGATGTTCAATCCATCAACCAACCCAGCTTCTTCTGCGTTCTGATAAGGAACATACAACTCAGTGATTCCACGCAATTTCGCTTCTCGTGCTATCGAAAGGATGCCACGTACGGGCCTTACAGATCCATCAAGCGCAAGCTCTCCGACAAATAATTTTCCTTTGGGATCCATCCGAATATCTCCAACAGCAAGGAGATATGAGAGAGCGATGGGAATATCAAATAGCGCTCCTTCTTTTTTGAGTTCAGCAGGAGCAAGGGCAACAGTAACTTTCTGATTTTTTTGCTTGGGGCCTTCGTAGCCCGAATTTTTTATTGCTGCACTCACCCGATCCCGAGCCTCTTCCACCGCTTTGTCTGGGAGCCCTACAATAGAAAATGAAAATAGGCCCTTTGAGGTGTCTGTTTCAACCGCAATCACGTGTGCCCCACTCATGGTGGGTTGTGCGCCCTCGACGCGTGCAAATGCCATGTATAGCCCATCCTACTGACGAAGATGTTTTGCGCAAGTTTCTATGAGCTTGACGAAATACGTGAAGCGATTTGCATGAATGCCTGAATATTCCCAGCGATAACAAGTGTTTTTTTGTTTATCCAACCATAAACTAGTCCGACTCGCCCGCTCAAGGTGGTGAATACTCTCAGGTCATATCCTTTCCAAAGCTCTGCTCTCCAAGATCCATCTTCTGATGTCATGACAATTTCTGCGCGCAAAGGATCAACAAATGGATAGAGATCGTAAGGAAGGTTTTTTTCCCAATCAAGAAGTCCCACAACAGAATTTTCGTAATAGGTGGTGTGGAAGATGTAATATCCTTTTGTTTCCCCTACATTTACAAGCCCACCCTCGTAATCTCCAGAAAGTGAACGAGAGAGTATGTCCGGAATGGTTCCTTCAATGCTTTGAAAAAATGTTTTACGAGGGAGAGGAAGTGTTGTTGTTCCTGTTTTTGCGACAAAACCCATACGAATAATTTTACCTTGAGCAATTTTTTCTTTACGTGCCACCGCCCTAATACCATTCACCAGTTCTTGTCTCGTAAACTGGGAGAGAAAAACAGTGCGAGACTCCTCTCCTTGAACGGTGAATTCTTGCATTGCTCTTTCTTTGTTGATAGATGGAAAGTATGTTCCAGCGAGTTCATACAGAAGTACGCCTAACCCCAAGAGAAGAAGGAGGCCAGCAATATACAGTGGAATGAGTGTTGCCTGTTTTTCTTCAACCCACACCGCAGACTCGCCAAGCGCTCTCCGTCGTTCTTCTTCAGCAATGGCAACATGAGTACGGGTAATTTGTTTTTTTGCGATAAGCTCCTGAACATCCGCACGATATGTCCGCACGCGTGAGAGATGTCCTTCCCCATCTTTTTTCTTTTGGAATGCTTCGGACGCTTTACGCGCCTCTTCGCCGCTAAAAGGAACTTCTTTCATGATGTGTATTCTACCTCGATGGGTTCAGACAGAGAAGCACTGTTGGCTAGATCTTGCCGTCCTTTTTCTTGTCAAAGAAAATCGGATCCGCACGTTTGACTGAAAGATTGATTCGCTCTTTTTCATCAATCTCCTTTATGACGACTGGGAGTACATCACCAAGTTTAACAAGATCTGTGACTTTGTTGACCCGCACTGGTGAAAGTTCTGAGATGTGCACAAGACCTTCCGTGTTTTTTCCAATTTTTACGAATGCCCGAAAATCAAGGATGCGCGTGACTTCCCCCTCAAACCGGTCCCCAGCTTTATATTCACGCGTCATTTCTGCGATAATATCACGTGCTTTTTCTGCGGCTCCATTTTTCCCTGTCACATAGACTGTCCCATCTTCTTCAATTTCAATTTCTGCTCCAGTTTCTTCGCGAATAGCATTAATTG
>CAZUMX010000020.1:0-16574 GCA_964622275.1 uncultured Candidatus Saccharibacteria bacterium | reverse complement strand
ATTCCGAAGAAAGGCACCAAGGTATCCTCGAGAAGATATCATGGAGACCCGATGGGTCCTAATTGTATAGAGGGTTTTCTCCTCAAACCATTCAGTAAAAAAGAGGAAACGCGCTATAATGAACGCGTGTCAGTCGTAGCATCTTGGTAAGACAAGAGCGACGTCACGAGATAACTCTGATGATGAGTATATCATAAGCAATAAATATGTCAAGCTCCCCACAACACGATGGGCTCCAACGCGGAGAGTCAACAGGACTTGACCAAGAGTTGCGCCCAAAACAATGGGATGAGTATGTGGGGCAAAATCACATTAAGGAAAATATTAAGATATTGCTTGCTGCGGCGAAAGAACGCAAACAAACCCCTGAACACGTCCTGTTTTATGGTCCTCCGGGTCTTGGAAAAACCACCCTGGCTCATCTCATAGCAAAAGAGCTTGGTACACAAATGAAAATCACCTCTGGCCCTGCAATCGAGAAGGTTGGGGACCTTGCATCAATTCTTACCAACCTCTCACCGGGCGATATTCTCTTTATCGATGAAATTCACCGCCTCAACAAAATGGTTGAGGAAGTACTTTATCCTGCCATGGAGTCTGGAGTCCTTGATATTATTATCGGGAAGGGTCCATCGGCCCGCACAATCCAGCTCGAACTTCCACCGTTTACCATGCTTGCGGCAACAACACGCATTGCACTCCTCTCTTCCCCACTTCGATCACGATTTTCAGGAGGAGTGTTTCGCTTGGAGTTTTATTCCGAGAAGGAGATTGCTCGTATTATCTCCCGTTCCGCAGATATTCTTGGAATACCTATTGACCAAGAAGCTGCACAGGCAATTGCTACACGGAGTCGTTTTACCCCACGGACCGCAAACTACTTTTTAAAGAGATGTCGAGATTATGCTCAAGTAGAAAAAACCGCTCTTTCTGAGAAAGTTGTCGGGAAAGCGCTTGCACTACTAGAGATAGACGAGCTGGGACTTACTGCACAAGACCGCCACCTTCTTACAATACTTATTGAGAAATTTCGTGGTGGACCAGTCGGACTTGGAACACTTGCAGCGGCAACGAGCGAGGAGCAGGCGACCATCGAAGAAGTCTATGAGCCTTATCTTATTCAGATTGGATTTCTTGAACGAACAAGTCGCGGACGACAGGCCACACCACGAGCCTACGAACACCTTGGGTTTCCTCCACCAAACAGTGACGAAAAATCCCAAGACACATTACTTGCATCATAAACAACTTTCTTATGTCAGGACACAATAAGTGGGCGCAAATCAAGCGACAAAAAGCAGTGACGGATGGGAAAAAAAGTAAAATATTTTCAAAACTTGTTCGTGCAATCGTAGTAGAAGTTAAAAAGAGTAACGGAAATCTTGATGCCCCAGGACTCCGTGCGGTGATTGCTAAAGCAAGAGAAGCCAATATGCCCAACGACAACATTGATCGAGCAATCAAGAAAGCTACTGGTGAACAAAGTGCTGCAATGGAATCACTCACATATGAAGCATATGGGCCGGGCGGAGTAGCACTTATCATCGAAGCGCTGACAGACAACCGAAACAAAGCAGTTCAAGAAGTTAAATATATCCTTTCTCAATACGGTGGAGCATTAGGAGAGCCAGGATCTGCACAGTGGGCATTTCAAAAATCACACGATGGGTGGACCCCCTCGACACTTATTCCCATTGAGGATGAAGATGCTGAAAAATTGTCCAGCCTTGTTGATGCACTTGAAGAAAACGATGAGGTGCAGCACGTTGTGACTAATGCAGAATAATTCATGCGAGTCTTAGGCATAGATCCTGGGTATGATCGTATGGGCATTGCGGTTGTTGAAGGAATGCGAGAGAAACCTTCCTTGGTATTCTCTACATGCGTTCAAACGAACAACAAGGATTCCTTTGCTCAGCGGCTTTATATTGTGACAAACGAACTGAAGCGGATTATCAGTTTATACAACCCTGATACCGTTGCTATTGAGGAAGTCTTTTTTTCAAAAAACCAAAAAACAGCTATGCTTGTGGCCCATGTACGCGGAGCAATACTCTATCTCTTAGCTGACCTGGGACTCCCATCAGAAGAATACAACCCCGGTGCCATAAAAATTGCCATTACTGGGGAAGGGAGGGCCGAAAAACGCCAAATGATCGATATGATCCAAAAACTTATACCCATTAAAGCAAAAGGGTTATTAGATGACGAATATGATGCGATTGCAATCGCATTAACCCACCTTGTCACGACGGCTTATCCCCAACAACAAGAGAAAGCAATTGCCAAGAAAAAAGAGACATGATACATAGAGGGCATTAGTGAATAATCGCGACGCTATGGATGATGATAATGATCAAATGATTTCCTCAGACGGGGACAGTGATGGGCCAGATGATGCGGCAGTTGACCCAGACCTTCTCGATGAAATGGCCGATGCAGAGCTTGAAGATGATATCGAGGATGAAGAGGAATTCTTTGAAGAAGACGATGATGAGGACGAGGAGGAAGATGGGTATGGTTTTGACGAAGAAGATGAGTAACAACACAGCTCTATAAAAAAACACCGAAATGGTGTTTTTTTATTACACATTTACTCAACAACAATCCGGAGGAATTGCTTCTTCCCTATTTTAAGAACAATCTCTTCTGTGATGGTGGCATCCTGGTTCGAAACCTTTTCTCCACCATGCACACGGATTGCCCCCTCGGCGAAATATCGTTTTGCCACAGTTTTTGACGCAAAGATTCCTTCACGAAGAAGGATGTCCATAATAGACTCTCCTTTTGTTGCGTGAGTGGTCTGAATATCTTTTGGAAGTCCACCCTCTTGAAACATCTCAATAAACTCTCGCTCTGCTTCTTCTGCCTTCTTCTCCCCGTGATACATTGCCACAAGTTGTCTTGCGATAAACATTTTCACATCACGAGGGTGTTTCTTCCCTTTTTCAATATCACGAACGAGGGAGGTGATTTCTTGTTGTGGGGTAAAGGTCGCCAAAAGGAGATAGCGTTCCATAAGCACGTCTGGGACCGACATCACCTTCCCATATATTTCTCGAGGTGTGTCGACAATACTAATGTAATTACCTAGAGACTTCGACATTTTTTCTTTTCCGTCTGTTCCCTCAAGAAGATCCATGGCCATCACTGCTTGTGGTGGCTGTCCGGTCATATGCATCACCTCGCGCCCCATAAGCATATTAAAGGTTTGATCACTCCCGCCAATCTCTAAATCGCAGGATCCATAAATCTTCGCAATCACATGTGAATCAATTGCTTGGAGGACTGGGTACATCATCTCATGAAGATACAACTCGGATTGACTAGAGATACGGTCTCGAAACATATCCCGTTCAATAAGTCGTGCGTGTGTGATACGACGAAGAATAGAAAGGAAGTTTGTAAGCGAAATTGAATGTGTAATGGCTTGCTTAAGGTGTGTTGCCTGCATTCGTGTAGCTGCAAAAAGTGCCGCCTTTCCAACAAACGAGTTTGGGTCTACATGCTTTCCATCTATCTCCACCTTACTCTCTGGGCCAGGAACAATATCTGTTGGTGAAGCAAACCAATCAGAGTTTCTAATCCAAGAAAACTTCTCGGGGCTTAGGTCTAATATTTTCCCCACCTGCTCAAGATAGGTTTTCATGTTCGCCTCTACTTCCTGTTGAGAAATTTCTGGCCGTACTTTTGATTTTCCTGTTGGGTCTCCGATCATTGCGGTAAAGTCTCCAATCAAAAACACCACCAGAGCACCGGCATCTTGAAGTGTTCTGAGTTTGTGAAGGACAACAGCGTGGCCAATATGAATGTCTGGTCGTGTAGGGTCTACACCAAATTTCACAACAAATCGAGCTTTTGTTCCCTTGGGATTGCGCAAAAAGGTTTCGAGGCGCTTTTCTGGGTCAGTATATTGGGCAACACCCCTTTGAACAATTTGCTCTACATGATTATGCTCTTTTTCACTCATAGGCCGCATCGTACCACAAAAAACCACCTTTCGTCACAGCCTGGAAGTAACGCAAATCTGTGTGCACCACATCTTCACACCACCATCCTCGTGGTACGATTAATCATCATGCGTCACAAAAAAAATCGACACATATTAACACACATCATTTTGTGGGTGGTGGGGGTAGGTTTTACTCTCACTTTTTTTGGTGTCGGGGCACTTCTGTTGTGGGCAAGCACCCTTGATCTTCCTGATTTTTCATTGTTTAACGAACGAAAGGTCGCTGAGTCAACAAAAATCTATGACCGGAATGGAGTGCTTCTGTATGACGTATATAAGGATGTTCGTCGAACCATTATTCCATTTGACCAAATTTCTATTAACATCAAAAATGCCGCTGTCGCAATTGAGGATGACACATTCTACGAACACCATGGTGTGCGCCCCCTAGCTTTTCTTCGAGCACTTCTTGCGAATTTTCAAACCGGGCGTTTTGGTCAAGGTGGATCAACAATTACACAACAGGTGATTAAAAACGCATTACTCTCTCGCGAAAAAACAGTTTCGCGAAAAGTAAAAGAGTGGATCCTCGCAGTAAAACTTGAACAGTCGCTTAGTAAAGAAGAGATTCTTGGTCTTTATCTTAACGAGTCTCCGTATGGTGGGACCATTTATGGTGTTGAAGAAACTTCTCTTGCTTTTTTTGGGAAACACGCCAAAGACGTCACCTTAGCAGAAGCGGCATATCTTGCAGCACTTCCACAAGCACCATCATACTATTCACCATACGGCCCACACAAAGAAGCGTTGGATACACGGAAAAATCTTGTGCTTGAACGCATGCGTACCCTACGCTTTATCACCACAGAAGAATACGAACAGGCAAAAAATGAGGAGGTGCGTTTTATCCCCATTGAAGACCGGAGTATTAAAGCTCCGCACTTTGTGATGTTTGTACGAGATGAACTCACAAAAAAATACGGTGAGGATATTCTCACTTCGGGGGGGTTAAGAGTGACAACAACACTGGATTACACCCTACAAGAAAAGGCCCAAGAGATTGTCACAACATACTTAACAGAAAACTCAGAGCGCTTTAATGCTGGAAATGGTGCACTGGTCGCCACTGACCCAAAAACCGGGCAGATTCTTGTTATGGTTGGGAGTCGAGATTATTTTGACACCGACAACGAGGGGAATTTTAATATTGCAACAGCAAAGAGACAGCCTGGTTCTTCGTTTAAACCTTTTGTCTACGCAAAAGCGTTTGAGAAGGGGTATACACCCGAAACTGTGGTGTTTGATCTCCCAACACAATTTAATGCGAATTGTGATGCCTTTGGGAAACCCCTCACGCCCAACACACCAGAAGATGCGTGTTATATGCCTGAAAACTATGACCACACCTTTCATGGGCCTATGACTCTCCGAGATGCCCTAGCACAATCTGTAAACATTCCTGCCATTAAAACCCTATATTTAACAGGGATTAAACCAGCAATAGAGTTTGCCACACGAATGGGCATAACAGGACTCACCGACCCAAACAGATATGGTCTTACCCTTGTTTTGGGTGGTGGCGAGGTGTCACTCCTTGATCTCACAAGTGCCTATGGGGTATTTGCAAACGATGGAAAACACAACCTCACAACGGCAATTCTTAAGATTGAGAACTCAAGTGGAGAGGTTCTTGAGGAATACCAACACCAAGAAGAACAAGTTATTCCTGCCCAAGTGGCGCGCCAAATAAGCGATGTGCTTTCTGATGACTCAGCGCGAGCGCCTGCGTTTGGATCAAACTCATTTCTTGTTGTTCCAGGAAAAACAGTTGCTGTGAAAACAGGGACAACAAACGATTATCGTGATGTGTGGATTGTTGGATACACACCATCATTATCTGTTGGCGCGTGGATGGGAAACAACAACAACTCACCAATGCAAAAACGTGTTGCTGGATTTATTGTTGCACCAATGTGGAATGAGTTTATGAAGTTGGCACTTGGATCAAAAGACGATGAACCATTTGAAAAACCGGAGCCAGCACCAAATGATATTAAGCCTGTTCTTCGGGGGATTTGGCTTGGGGGACAAACTTTTTACATCGACAGTATCTCTCAAAAACTCGCCACACCAGACACCCCAGACGAGTTTCGTGAAGAAAAAGTTATTCCAAACATTCACGATATTCTCCACTGGGTAAACAAAGATGACCCCCGTGGTCCAATTCCTACACACCCAGAAAACGACCCGCAATACAATCTTTGGGAGACACCAGTGTCTCTTTGGGCACAAAACCAAACAGCGACAGTCACACTCCCAACTGCCTACGATGACGTTCATAGAGAGGAATTTTTCCCAAAAATAACCATTCAATCCCCAACAGCATCTAGTAGTATTTCCTTGAATGAAAAGGTTTTTGTTATCTCACAAATCACCTCAACATACCCCATTCGATCTCTTGATGTCATCCTTGGTGGGAAATACCTTGGTACTTCTCAAAAATTCCCTTATCTTTTCTCGTTTATTCCTAGTGATTCAGGGATATTCATTGGGACAACAACACTGGAGGTTCTTGCCACAGATTCTGTTGGAAACAAGAAAAGCATCTCAATTCCTCTTTTTGTCACACCATAAAGAACTACTGGATGCGAGTAATATATTGAAGTTCTTTTGTTTGAGCAAAGCGCTCAAGAATTTGTTGTTGAAAAAGAAAAATTTGGTGCTTTAATGATTGATCCCCAGAGATAAAACAGGTGTCTTTTTGAACACGAACAACATCTGGGGATATGGTGGTGTGAAGAATATCTGAACAAATCTCTGCGACAAGAATTTTTTTTTGTTCAAAACGAAGGTGATTCGAAAGAAATCGAGAAAAAAAACCTGATATATGCTCCAGGAAACACGTTATTATTTACTCCGGCGCACGCATGTATTTCACAATATAGGAAAATTTTGTGTCTGGAATTGGTTTAATCAGTATTGTTTTTGACTTCTCGTCAAACAAAAGCTCAATACTATCAGAGGAAAGAGCCCCTAAGACATCCATAATATATCGATAATTAAAACCCATTTCAACACTTTCGCCTTTAATAGTTGCATCAACACGTGTCACAGACTCACCAACATCCTCTCTTTTTGCTTCAACCTCAAAAAGCTTTTCTTCTGGATACACCTTAAACAACACTTGTTGTTGTTTCCCTGAGAATAACCCCGTGAGGCGCATAGTTCGCAACAAATCCGCTGAAAGTATTGTGACTTCGCTGGTTTTTTGCTTTGGAAAAATCTGTCGATAATCAGGAAATGTTCCATCAACAAGCCTTGAAGTAATATAGACTCCATCCCCAGTGATTGAGACTTGTGTTTTAGAAACAAGAATAGTGATCTCCTCTTTTCTTCCCTCAAGTAGGGTAAGAATTTGTGTAGCGTTTTTAAAAGGAATAAGAAACGGTTGAATGTTTGGGTCTGACTTTAGCACAACACGTTTTTCGGCTAAACGTGACATGTCTGTTGCTACAAAAATAAGTTCTTTTCCTTGAGAATAGCAGTACACACTATTGAATTCTGGTTTTACATCAGAGTGAGATGCGCTAAAAATAACACTACGAATCCCCTCAATAAATTTTACTGAATCAACAGTAAATGGTGTTCCTTTTTCAATAACAGGGATAGTCGGGAAATCTTCATATGGATACCCCTTCATCATTGTGACAGATTTACTACTCGACACACTCATGTTTCCGTTTACAAGTTCAAGTGTGATGTTTTTTTCTTCAGGAAGATTCCCTAAATATCCACCAAGAAGTTCACCAGGAATAGCAACAACTCCTTCTGTGTGGATTTTTGCAGGAATAGTAAATTCAACACCAAGATCAAGGTTTGTTGCGCGAAGTTTAACAGTATTCTCGGTTGCAACCAAAAGAACCATACGAAGAACTGGAAGGGATAGGAGTTTTCCTGTGACACGCTCGGCTGCAATAACAGCATCTTTGAGTTTTTGTTTTCCACATTCTATTTTCATATCGTAGGTTTTTTCTAATACATACTAGTTAATGGTGTGGATATCTGGAAAAACCAATACACCCTTATTTATAACTATATCTTCTTTGTTTAAGAAAAGATAGTCTTGTGGTTATAGTGTGTATAAGTTACTCAACAACACAAAAAGCAAAAATACTGTGGAAAGACAAAGTGTTTACAAAGACGTTATATACAGGTTTTTGTATGGGTTGTTCTTTACCTATCCACAGGGTAATACACCAGGTTTTTCACAGTCTAAAAAACACACCGTATTGCGGTGTGTTTTTTAGAATAATGCTCGAATTTGTTCTATTTCCTGAGCGAGAACTGAGTCGAGTTTAATGTCACGTTTGATTTTTTCACAGGAGTGAATAACTGTTGTGTGGTCTCTCCCCCCCAGCTTTTGCCCAATCAAGGGAAATGAAATATTAAAGTCTTCACGGAGGAGAAACATAAGCACTTGTCTCGGCTTCACAACCTCTTTTCTGCGTGTTTTTTCAAAAATAAAGCGTTCCTCAATATTGTAAAAATCAGTTACTGTCTTCACAATATCTTTAATTGATACCGGTTTTGTTGGTTTAGTATTATTTTTGATAAGTTGCTTTACTTCTGCTAGAGACAAAGGCTTATTTTTTAGTTGAATTTGACACACAACAAGGTTGAATGTTCCCTCAAGTTCACGAATACTTGATTGAATTGTAAAAGCGATAAACTCTACAATTTCGTCTGGTACATGAACACTCAAAGACTCCATTTTATGCTTTAAAATAGCCATTCGAGACTCGTATTCTGGAGGAGTAATCTCAACAATCATCCCAGCTCCAAAGCGTGATCGAAGACGGTCTTCAAGGTTGTTGATATACATGGGGTGGCGATCAGAAGAGAAGACAATCTGCTTGTTGTTGTCGTAAAGAGTGTTGAAGAGATGAAAAAGCTCTTCTTGGGTCTTTTCTTTTCCTGAAAGGAACTGAATATCATCCATAATGAATACGTCATACTTCCGATATTTTTCCTTGAAGTCGTGAACCTTATTGTTTTGAAGTGCGTTTACGTAGTCGGTGGCAAATTTTTCTGACGTAATATATTGAATCCGCCGAGAAGGGTTTTGTTTTTTAAGCTCGTTTCCAATTGATTGAATGAGGTGTGTTTTTCCATACCCCACCCCACCATAAATAAACAAGGGATTATACATAATACCCGGCTTCTTGATGACTGCTTGTGCTGCTGCGTGAGCAAGCTCGTTGAACGGGCCAATAACAAACGTATCAAATGTGTACCGAGGGTTTAGGTTGTCTTCTTTGCTGACATAGTATTCATGAAGAGGAAGCTCGTTGGTGTATGGGAGTGGAAAATCCTTCCGGATAATCATGGTATCGCGGTGTGGCTCGTCTTTTGCCACAATATACTCAATACCACGGATATCGTCAGCGAGATTTCGGAGCGTCTTTAGAATTGTTGAGTGGTATTTGTTTGCTAGCCACTCTTTTACAAATTCATTTTGAACCCCAAGCTCAATCGTCCCTGCGTCAAAGCGTACGATACGTGTGTTTCGAAACCATGTACTAAAGTTTGCTTTAGAGACCAATAGCTCAATCTCAGCGAGAGCTTTGTCCCAAATTTCTTTCGTATCAGTCACTGAACTCATGGTGTGCAGGTGTGTAGATGAATAATCATCAAAACGTATTGCCCATTATATCCGCGAACGAAAAACTTCCAAGAAAAGCGAACTGTGAACTTTCTGTGGATATCTTGTGGAAAGAGTTTTACAGGATTTTTTTTGCGCTGACAAGTTGAATTTTTTCTTGTACGTGGTATAAACAGCACATGTCACAAACATATCAGCCTAAAAAACGAAAGCGAGTGAAGACACACGGGTTTCGTGCACGAACAAAGACACGAACAGGAAAGAATTTGCTCCGCCGCCGCCGCGCCAAAGGAAGAAAGAAACTCACTGTTGGGAAATAATCCCCTGCCGTGTCTCTCTCGTATGGTTAAAAGAGAAACACTTAAACAACAGTACTCGTTGCTATTGAAGAAACACCCCAAAAAGGTGTTTTCTTCGTTGTGTACCACTATTCGAGTGTGGGAGGGGTTTCCACAACAACAAAAACCCATCGTTATGGTGTTGATATCAAAGAAAATAGCCTCACGTGCTGTTCAACGCAACCTCCTGAGACGTAGATATAGGGAAATAATAAGCAAAGCTTTTCTTACCGCACCCAAGAACCTTATTATTCAGTGCCAAATAAAAAAACACGCAGTCAATACACCATTCCAATCTCTTAAAAAAGATGTTCAAGATCTGGTTTCTGCGCGTGTGGTATGAAAAAAACCCTTATTTTCATTATCTCTTTTTATCAGCGATATTTGTCGCTTGATCAGGGGTTTATCAGAAAATACAGACGAGGTGGTGGATCTGTGGTGTGTCGATATTATCCAACATGCTCTGTGTATACCAAAGACGCAATAGAAAGATATGGTTCTTGGAAAGGAGGCATTCTTGGGATACGGAGAATACTCCGGTGCCACCCATGGAGTACACACCCATACCACGACCCTGTACCGTAGTTGTGGTGGGGTGTGTTTGGTGTAATGATTTTTGTGTGGTTTTTCCTACTTGGGCGTGTTCTGGGATAGTGACTGATAACGTTCTATGCTATAGAATTGCCGCATGTTAGCTTCCCTCTGGAATGTGGTGGTGTACGAGCCATTTTATAATGGGCTTATTTTTTTAAGCTCACTAATTCCAGCGCATGATGTTGGGGTTGCTATTATTCTCCTTACAATCATCGTAAAGGTGGCACTCTACCCCCTTGCTCGGAAAGCTGTTGTCTCTCAGCTTGAGATGAAGGCTATCGAGGGAGAAATCAACACCCTAAAAGAAAAATACAGCACTGATCGAGCAAAACTTGCCCAAGAAACAATGGCGCTATACAAAAAACACGGGGTGAATCCTGCATCTGGCTGTCTCCCGATGTTAATCCAAATCCCCTTTATTATCGGTCTCTACACGGTGTTTTTGAAGGGGATTGTGATTGATCCTACGCATCTCTATGCGTTTATTCCTCATCCAGAAAAACTCAACACGGTGTTTTTGGGGCTCGTCGAGCTTTCAGAAAAAAAGCACCTTCTGTTTGCTTTTCTCGCTGGAGCTAGCCAGTTTGTCCAAGCACACATATCTGCAAAAAACATGCAGTCCCCCGCTGGCCCAGCGAAGACAACACAGGAAGAGTTTGCACAAGCCATGCAAACACAAATGAAGTATGTATTCCCAGCAATGATTACGGTGATTTCGTATCAATTTTCTGTGGCAGTTGCGCTTTATTGGGTGGTGAGTAATATAGTCAGTATTGTTCAAGATGTGTGGACGAGACGGTCTCTTTTGTCTAAAACACAATCAACAACACCTGTTTCGCACTAGAATTTATGTCTACACCGGTTACACAAATAGAAGAAATCATTCGCACCATCCTTACACATTTAGGGGTTCAAATCGAGAGTCTTACCCAGGATGTTGATGAAAAAATGAAAACAACGCGATTCCACATCACGTCTCCAGACTCCCGTTTGTTGATTGGTGAGCGGGGAGATCGCCTACATGCACTGAATTATCTTGTGAAGAAGATTCTTGAAAAGAAAGATGGCGCAGAAACTCCAAACATCATGATTGATGTAAACAACTACCAGACAAAGCACATTGAAGAACTCCGAGTGAAGGCGGGGATGCTCGCAGAGCGGGCGCGATATTTTAGAACCTCAATGCCAATGGAGCCCATGAGTGCATATGACAGACTCATTGTTCATGCAGAATTTACTGATGTGCCAGATATTCGGACCGAGTCTTCTGGTGTGGGGAAAGATCGACACGTGGTTCTCTTTTTTGATGAAAAGAAAAAGGCAGGAATTTAGCGCTCTACTGTATATATACAGAAAAGTGGTTTCCTGTAATGTGGTTTTTGGTGTCTAGATAGAGGTTGTCGGATGAAACCCCCGCATTTAGAAGTGCATTGTAGAGGGCGACATCTTTGGTTTCAAAGACCAACCTTAAACCAGCACTAGCAGCTGCTGTGATGACTGCTTGGACTGCGGCCGAAGTATACCCCCCAGAGGTAAACGCTATATCTGCCGATCTCCCAACCATTTGATCGTTTGAACAGTGGCCAATTCCGGCTGGGAATCCACCCGTAACAGTAAAAGGTGATACTCCTTGGGTACCATATACCCTCGCTAGGCGACTTCCAAGGTCTGTGTTGAGTTGTCCGGATCCACCCGGGGGTTGTGGAATTGCTGAGCACTGATCGCACACCGCTGGGGCGTAGACACAACACACAGAACCACTGGGTTTTCCTCCTGCGCACGATGTGTCAGGTCCAGTATCCCTTGTAAATCCGCGTTGTGGTGCACACAAAGGATCTGTTGAACACCCAGCGCTATTTGTTGCCCCCCATCGACACGTTGCGCCTTGGGGGCATGTCTCACCATTCCCTTGTGTTAAAGGTTTGATTTCAAAGCATGGGCCATAGGTACCACCCTGCGGCAGAGGATTTTGGGTTTTATATTGTTCACAAGCATCCTTTGTGGCAAAGCGAGCGGAGTATCGAGTTGTTGTGTTGCGATTGTCTGTGGTTGCGATGAGTGTGTACCACCCAGGCTCTGTTGGTTGTGCGGGGAGCGAAGGAACGATTGGTGGATCAAATACTGGCTGTGTGAGTGTTGGGTTAATTCCCTCCAGAAGAACATACCCAGAGAGCGCAAGAAGAAGCCCAAGGACCACCATCAACAAACAGTGTTTCGCATGAGAACGGTTTTCCGAGCTTGGTGCAGTGACAAGTTCAAATCCGCAGATGACAAGTTTAACAACACCGATCACTCCTGCTATACCAATCAAGAATGTCAGCATGCTCTTGAGGTAAGGAACCAATCCTTGGTCCGTGATAACCCCCTGTATTGGTGCTGAAACATTCACAGGGATCCCTTGGGCTGCTGTGATGAGTGGAAAAAGCACAAAGATAAGTACTGCCCCGATGGTGTGTGTATGAAAAAACGTTCTCATAGCTTCACTCCCCACAAAGACCCATCTTTTTTGTTGATAAACACAAGGTACGCACCGTCAGCGCTCACCATTGGTTGAGTGACATCAACATCAACACCAACAACATCATGTGGGATTAAAAAAAGTGAGAATTGCCCTGACTCTAGTGAATATTGCCAGAGGGTGTCTGAAAAACGCACAAGGCCTTGGTACCACTCATCAGGATATACTGCTCGTGGAGGGGATTCTGGGACTCCACAGAACACCAATGTGTTTGAAGGGGCCCACGCACACTTCTCTGGCAATGTTGCTGGGACAATAGTGGTTGGAACACCACTCCCTTTGGTGAGTATCCCAAGCCCCATGCTTAGTTTGTTCGTTTGACCAACAAGGACCGTGGAGCCATCTGGAGAGCTTTTTGTAGTAAGACCAGGAAGATCACCCAGTACTGGTGTTGTGAGCCCGTTTTGAGGGTCTAGTGAGAAAAAATACCCCCCCACGAGACCAGATGGTCTTGTGGTGAGCCCAATGTGATCAGGCCCAAACCACTCTGGAATCCATTCCGAAAACGGAGAGGTGAAGACAGGTGATGACACTGCGTTTCCATCAAGATGCATAATAGACAACTCGTTCCCAACTCGAAGTGTGTGGGCAAATCCCTCTGAGGGGTGCGCTGAAATGAACGCAATGTTTTCAGGAAGAAATGATTGCTCAAGGATTGCTGGGGCTTCGTCCCCCGCCCCAGTTGATGGGTTTGGGAGGAGTTTCCCTAATACACTAACAATTCCCCCTTTGTCTGTTGCTGTGCGTAAGACCACTGATTGGCCGCGCATATCCCAGATGGCCTCTTGAACACGCGGAATGGTGTTGTTTGCGAGCATTCTCCCCGCACGAGAATCCATGGTGTATTCATAGACATCTCCGTCTTCACGAAGGACATATCTCACCGCAAGGGATCCGTTTGGGAGGGTTTTAAAGACGGACCCAGACACAGGCCCATCAGCGATTTTCCACATTCTCGAGAGACCAGTCTCCCCTCCAGGAATACCCACATCTCCAAGTTTGTTGTTATCGTTTATGTTTTGGTCAACACTCACGTCATCAGCAACACCAAATGGAAGAATTGAACGTACTTTTTCGCCTACACCTCCGCCGCCCCCAAACACCACAACATAGAAAACAATTGCCGCAAAAATCAGAAACAAGACCCCGACCCCAACAAAAAGCACGACCTTATTTTTTGTCGTTTCTTCAGTGTTTTGGGGAGTGGGAGTGGATGTGGGTTCCATGGTTGTGCGCTGCCTCGTTTGTTATTGGTATGTAATGGTAATGCTCGACTTTGCGCTTTGAAGGATGCGTTTCGGGTTATCTATCGAGGCATCAATTCTTGATGATCCCCCTGTTGTGGGTTTGTGAAGTGTGACTGATTGATTAAGGCTTGGGATACTCTTTCCATTTTGAGACCATTTCAAAGGAGCAGAGCCATCCTCAAGCTCCTCTTTTGAAGCAAAATATGGCTCCCCTTTAATCGTGGTTTCTTCGTTTGAGAGCAAAAATGATTTTCCTAATGCTTCTTCGTATCGAAAACCAAAGAGTGGAGATCCTGCATACAGAAGAAGCTTTGGTTCAGTGATGGCAATGGTGACTTCGCGTTCGGTTTGTGCTCCTGAGTTTGGATCACGAACAAGAAGTTTTAGACGCTCCTCTTGCAACCCTCCCCCTGTTTCAAATGACGCAGAGCGCTTCCCAAACCCTGACAGAGCCTCAACGTTGCGATAGTTCCGCTTCCATTCATACAGAAGCTGGTCAGGTGAGATGTTTTTTCCCTTCGAGACAAGAGTTGGAAACGGAATCAGCTTCACAGTGCTTTTATAGCTTGGAAGCGGCTTCCCTTTATAAAATGGAGGAGTGTATGTGTTTGCTTCCCACAGGATCGCAACATCGCCAGGGTTTACCAAGAGCTCTTTTGAAAAAAATTCTCCAAGCTTTCGTGACATGACCGAAACAACAACTCGCGTCTCTTCACCTATTCCTCGCATAGGTATGGTAATCGATGTTCCCCCAATTTGGTCTTGAACAACACTCCCGTTTACTGTCCATGTAATACGGTCCTCAGCGAGATTTGTCGAATAATTCGTGACACGAATTGTTGCCTCTTCATATGCTCGGGGAACCTCTGGGGTCACGGTAAGTGTTGTGAGGTTTTCTGTAACCTTATGAGCTTCCTGTGTAACGTCAAAAGTGTATACCTGTCCGTTAATACGAAAGATGAGATTTTTCCCATCAAACGTTGGTTGAATACGAGAGGCATCTCCTACTCCAGTCCGAATCAATTGATCCATTTGTTGAATAGAAGACTGAACTGCCTGCGGAGTATACTGTTGGTTTGTCACCGCTTGTTGCATTTGTTGAGATATGGCAGGAGGGAGAGATGCTGGTTGTCCAGGGATACGGGTCTGTGCTACCCCGCACAACGGAATAAGCAGAAAAGAAACCAACAATATCCAGGCATGCAAATGACCTTTCTCTTGACGAGGCATATACTTCATAAGTATAACACCCACCCTAGGCCATTTTTTAGTTTTTTCCCCCGTCAGCAAGGTCCATTTTTCCTTCTTTGATTGCCAAAAGCTGTGACGGATCTGAGGTAATGATTTGTTCTTCTGTGTAAGAGGCGATGACCTTGATGGCAACATGCTTTAATCCCGCAAAAAAGAGCCCTTCTCCTACCCCGGACTCAAGTAAAAGATACTTTTCTTCATCTGTAAGGTGAAAGGCATTTTGGACCACATCAATTGTCGTTGGTGATTGTTTGAGGAGTATCTGAATTGAGGAGTTTGTTAAGATTGGAAGTCCGTACGGAGACTTCAAGAAATCGTTCACATCCTGGGTAATTGTCGCAACACCCAAATAGTATTTTCGACCACGTTTTGCGAGGCCAAAGAGAAACGAAGCGGTGTCTTCAGATTTCATCATCCACCACGCCTCATCAACGACCAGCAGACGTTTTCGAAGCTCCTTGCGAATCGCTGTCCAAATGTAGTGGGTAATGATGTACACTGCGACGGGCTTCAGTTCATCTTCCATGTCTCGGACAGAAAATACCGTAAATCGTTTTGTGATATCAACATTCGTTGGTTTGTTGAGAAAACCAGACCACGTTCCCTGGGTATATTTTTCTAGTCGTTGAAGGAGCGAAGCTGTGCCATCCATACCGCGAAGCACGAGTTCAAAGTCAGAAAGAAGCGGAGGTTCAATGCTCGTAAAATCTGATTCCCCAGTGATATCTTTGAGAGCATATGTTTCAGCAATAGCACGATCGACAATACCATCTTCTTCTGGCGAAAGCCCTCCAAGCATGATGCGAAAGAGCCCCACAAGATAAATGATATTTGAACGAAGCACGTCTCCCGGAGACTCTTCTTCTCTCGCAAGAGGAAGATCAAAGGGGTTGATGTGGTGGTCGCTGGTGAGAGAAATATTGAAATACCGTCCACCAGTTGCGTCACAAAGGTATTCATATTCCCTTTCTGGGTCAATCACAATGACATCTGCATCAAACATGAGTGTTCG
>CAZUMX010000019.1:0-19188 GCA_964622275.1 uncultured Candidatus Saccharibacteria bacterium | reverse complement strand
CGAACATTCCCAGAGTATCAACGAAAAAAAATTATTGGCTCGCGTGTTCTTGAATACCTTGATGATATAGTGGTGACACCTGATGACAACAAGGGCTCCTATGCCATCCCATTTCTCGCTCAAAACCTCGACGACATCAAAGATGCATGCGTATTTCTTGATGATAATCTTGATGCCCTACGCTCGATGGAAGTTGCAGCGCCATATGTGAAGCGAATTCTCGTCGATCGTCGTCGAAAAACGTCCATACTCCCTTCAGGTGCTGATCTGTGTGTCGCCGATCTTTCTGGTGTCGTCTTAAAAAAAATAGCAGTGTGAGACAAGAAACAATCTCGCACTGCTATCGTGTTTGATCAAAAAGAGCTAGTTGTGGCGAAGAGACCATACGTCTTTCGGTAGGAACTGCTTTGAGAAACCACTCAACCCAAGCCTTAAGGCACTCCTCAGTTTTTTTGGGAACTTTGAGTCGATGAGTGCTTTGGGTCATCTCGAGTGAAATCTGTTTTCCCATCCGATGCACAAATCTATACATGTTGCCCCTATAAATCGTAATTACACGTGCTTTTCGATTGGGGGAATGATAAATGCGATTTGGGACACATTCATGTGCGTATTGGAGAATTAGTTGTTGGCGAATCTCAAGAGAAAGCCTTGATACATATTTGTATGCGCACACTGACAAGAGACTCGTAATACGACTGGGGATAATGATGTCGTTGCCCGTGTGACATTCCTTTCTGCGGATATCTCTTCCGATAGGGTATGCGAAAAGACATTGCAGGCCCCTCGCTTGGACCGACGCAATGCGAAAAATTGCTTTGTACATTTTCGATGCGGCAACAATAACACCAAGTCTGTGTTGGTAGACCCACACATGCTCATTTCCAATAACAAAGTGCTCTGGGTTTATGGGGACGAACTCTTTCAAGTTGTACACAAACGTTCTCCTCCGCAACACCAATCTCATCAGAGTATCTCAAAGGAAAGGCCCTGCGGGAAGCAGGGCCTGGGGAAAGCTCAATAGAGGGGAAGAGAAACTTGCTTTGGAGCAAATATGGTCCCCCCTCGTGTTTTTTGAGGAGTAGGTCGAGGGAAACATGCCGCAAAAGCTGTCGCCCAAAAGAACGCAGCTGACACATCTTCGTCGGTAAGCTTCCTTCTTGCCCCTGGAACAGGAATAGGAGGGATGATAGCGTACATGAGCTTGTCGCCTCTCCAATCGTCGATTCTCTTGTAGGGGAGAATCACTCCGGGAAGTTTGGAAGCGACATTCTTCTCTTGTGTCTCCCACACTTCTTCAGGATAACGTCTGTCCTTCATGCCTCTTTCAAGGATGATTGGGGCAGTGTTTTTGGTGGGGGAGCCTCGAAGATACGTGCTTGCGACATATGCGAAGTGCTTTCGCATATCCTTGGTCGCGCGCCAGGTTCTTCCTGAACGCTCGAGTCGATCACGCACCCTGTCTCTTGGCGCAATTGCGAAACACCTCACGGTATGCTCTTTGAATGAGGCTACGCAAAATCCCACGTAGTCGCGGGTTTTGACGTAGATCACGCCGTAATCAGGATCTACGCCTACGTCGTAGGCAAGACCGCTTACCTTAATGAGCTTCTTGAGAAGCATTCTGCGTCTTCGCATTGTTCTCTCCTAGTGAGATGTCAAAAAACTATTGGGGAAAGACTGTAAAATATAATACCACGAAATTTATAAAAAACAATACTTTGGAATATAGCTAACCCCGAGCGAAAACCCGGGGCAGTTGAACGCCATTCTGCTGAAGAGTGGTTTATATAAACAGTGACTCAACAACGGCTTTCACGTCAGCGCCGTCAGCCTGACCCTGACATTCTTTGATAATTGCTCCCATAAGTTTGCCCATACCGCTCTTGTCAGTCACACCAAGCTCTGCCTTTTTCTTTTCTGCAATAACTTTGATTGCATCTCGAGACATTTGCTCTGGCAGGAATTCATTCAAAATTTTAAGCTCAGCGTGCTCCTTTTCTGCCAGTTCTGGTCGTCCGCCATTGGTGAACTGTTCGATAGAATCTTTACGTTGTTTGATGAGCCTCTTCACCACCGTGAGAGCTTTTTCATCCTCAAGAACGTCCTGGGGTGTGCGCCGCATAGATACAAGCTCGTTAACAAATGCGGTGGTCATTCCGCGAAGGACCTCGAGTCGGAGTGCGTCCTTGGCTCTCATGGCATCTTTTATTTTTTCTTTGATTTCAGTGTGGAGCATAGGGATAGGTGCTATGTGTCTAATTGACGCAGTATACCATGGTAGAATATTCCTTGTGCCAAATCTTCCTCTTCGTTCTTCAAAAGATTGGTCTCTTATCGATGTCTCTCGTACTGTACGGGATCTACATACTGATGCACACAAAGGCCTACGTGAAGGAGATGTTTCAGATCACCGTGAGCGTTTTGGAGAAAATATCCTTGTTCAGCCCGAGGGACCGAACCTGTTTTCTAGGCTCTTTCGTCAGTTTCGGAGCCCGTTAGTCCTCATCCTTTTTATTGGTGGATCAGTCAGCGCATTCTTGCGAGAGTACGTCGATGCAAGTGTCATCGGATTTGCCATTGTTGTGAATCTTGTTGTCAGCATTGCTCAAGAAAAACGTGCGGATAGAGCATTTGCATTACTTAAGTCGTCTGAAACAAAGACAGCAACTGTTGTCCGCGGAGGCACAAAGCGATTTATCCCCGCAAGCGAAGTTGTTGTCGGGGATCTACTCGTTCTGGAATCTGGGATGCGAGTTTCGGCGGATGCACGAGTCATCGAGGCCCAAGGTCTTGCTGTGAATGAATCATCGCTTACAGGAGAATGGGCAGAGGTTGCCAAGGTCTCCCAGACACTTTCAACTGTGACACCACTTCCCGAGCAAAACAACATGCTCTTTGCTGGGACACAAATTGTTGGAGGTATTGGGAAAGCGATCGTTGTTCGGGTAGGAGAACACACTGCGTGGGGAACTCTCGCAAAATCTCTCGGAGGAGAAGACGCCCCAACTCCACTTGAGGTGAGGGTGGCAAGACTCTCTCGTGCAATTGCATTTCTCGTTCTTGTCACAATCATCGTTCTTGTGAATGTTGGAATAGTACGCGGGGGGAACATTGAAGAGATTATTCTTGTGTCGATCGCACTTGCGATTGCCGTCGTCCCCGAAGGACTCCCAGCTGCTGTGACCGTTGTTCTTGCTGTGGGGATGGAGGCAATCCTTCGCCGTGGTGGGCTTGTTCGGAATATTCTTTCTGCAGAAATATTAGGTTCAACAACGACAATTCTTGCAGATAAAACTGGAACAATGACAAAAGGAGATATGCGCGTATCCTCGCTTGTGACACTGCGTTCGCTCCAGATGCGCCTGGATGGAAAATCTGGTGAGATAGATTCTCCTGGGGAGAGGATTCATGACGAACAAGATACACTCCAAATGGCGATGCTTGCATCTGATGCTTTTGTTGAGCATGAAGGCGAAGCATTAAAAGATTGGGTTGTACGCGGCCGTCCCGTTGAGCGCGCTATTGTTCTCGCAGGTCTCGAGAGAGGTTTACACCCTAAAGAACTTTTCCATGATTTTCCACGTGTCGATTTTCTTCCTTTTTCTTCAGCGCATCGTTTTGTCGCATCACTCCACCGTGTAAAAGGCTCAGAAGCCCATTTCGTGTATTTTTCTGGTGCGCCTGAAGAGCTCTTGCGTCACTCAACACACATTCACGACCATGGAGTCCGTGTTCTAAAGCATAAACATGAAGAAGAACTCTTTTTGCGAGAGGCAGAACATGCGAGCAGAGAAGGCCTGAGACTGATCGGGATTGCGTATATTCCAGGGTCATTTAAGCAATTTTCTCCTGACGCTCGAAAAGACCCGTCAATCCTTCTCTCGAAAGGATTGACCTTTGCTGGGTATATCACTCTTCATGATCCGGTGCGTGATGATGTGCCAGTAGCAATCCACACCGCAAGAGAGGCAGGAGTGAGAGTCATGATGGTCACGGGAGATATGCCAGACACTGCGCGAGCTATTGCGAAAGTCGCAGGGATCATTGATGAAAAAACCACACATCCTGTATATACGGGGAATGACCTTCGTGGGCTTACCGATAATGAGCTTTATTCACATTTAAAAACCACTCGCGTGTTCGCACGGATGCTCCCTGAAGATAAACTTCGTGTTGCTCGAGTCCTTCAGTCTCATGGGGAGATTGTTGCTATGACAGGTGATGGTATTAACGATGCGCCAACGTTGCGTGGAGCAGACATTGGTATCGCCGTTGGAAGTGGTACAGAAGTAGCCAAAGAATCTGCAGATCTTGTCCTTATTGAAAACGGGATGGGGGTGATTGTGAGTGCGATTGAAGAGGGGAGGCGCATGTTTGATAACCTGCGAAAAATTGTGGTCTATCTTCTCTCAACAAGTTTTGGAGACATCACTCTCATCGGGGGGTCAATGTTGCTCGGTCTACAGCTCCCACTCCTTCCTGCTCAAATTATTTGGACAAATATTGTGACAGAGGGACTGATGAATTTTGCGTATGCGTTTGAACCAAAAGAAGGAGATGTGATGGCGCGTGATCCGCGAAGTCATACATTTCGTGACATTCTCACCCCCCGGCTTTATGGTTTTTTGATGTTTGTGGGGCTTATGCTCGGTGCGTCACTACTCGGGGTTTATCAGTACTTAAAACAGGTGTATCCCATTGAAGATGTGCGGACAATGATGTTTTTGTTGAGTTCACTGTCTTCGCTTGTTGCTGCACTGTGCCTACGAACCCTTCATGGAAGTGCGTTGGGGAGAGAGGCATTCAGTAATCGTCCGTTTTGGCTTGCGTTTGGGATTTCAGTGTTTTTGCTCCTTATTGCTTTTGTCATTGAACCTCTCAGAGTTCTTCTTCACCTCTCGCCTCTATCAGGAGCGCTTCCGTGGGAATATTTGATCTATGCTGCATTTTGGATTGTGTGTCTTGTCGAGGGGGCAAAATATCTTATCTTGTCTCGGAGGAAATGATCAGCCCTCCGTGATAGAATGGTCGGCATGACCGATATGCTTTTCTTTATTCTCCTTTTTGCGGTCCTCTTCGTTGGGGCAGCGGTCCTTTATGTTGCTCGAAAAATGAGCGCAATCGAGAGACCCGAAGGAGATACACAGGGACTCCTCCTTCTTCAACAACAAATGGCCGAGCTTCAAAAGATGATGGACTCACGTCTTGGTGAATCACGCCGTGAGATGCAGGATGCCGTACGTCATCAGTTCGCTGAGAGTCAAAGGCTTATTCAAGAAATCGGGAAAGGAGTGCAAGAGACACTCATTGAGAACACAAAAGAGCAGACAAAGACCAACGAAGCCACGCGGCAGTTTATGACCATTGCTGAGCAGCTCGCAAATCTCGAGAAGGTGCTCAAACACCAGAAACAGCGTGGAAACCTCGGAGAGGCATCCCTTGAACTCATTCTCTCGAATATTCTCCCTCCAGGTGCATATGCAATGCAGCACAGATTTAAAAATGGTGATGCCGTAGACGCGGTCATTACGACGAAAGATGGCATTATCCCTGTCGATGCGAAATTTTCACTAGACAACTACAACCGTGTCACACAAGCGGTTGACGACACTCAGCGTGAAGCGCTCGAAAAAGATTTCAAAAATGATCTTAAAAAACGCATTGATGAAACAGCAAAGTATATTCGCCCAGAAGAGGGGACACTTCCTTTTGCGTTTATGTTTATCCCCGCTGAAGGGATTTATTACGATCTTCTTGTAAATGAAGTTGGGGCAGTAAAGGTGAATACCCGCAATCTCATTGATTACGCTTATAATGAAAAGAAGGTCATTATTGTCTCGCCAACGACCTTTGCTGCGTACCTACAGTCAGTACTCTACGGGTTTAAAGCATTTAAAATCGAAGAATCAGCAAAAGATATCATCAAGCGTGTGGATGAGCTTGGGAAGCACCTGAAGGCCTACGAGGACTATATGGGCAAGCTCGGGAACGCTCTCGGAACCACGGTGAATCATTTCAACACCGCATACAAAGAGATGGGGAAGATCGATAAGGATGTGACCCGCATCACGGGGACCGCTGTCGGGCTCGAGCCAGTGGCCCTCGATAAGCCCGCGAAAGGGGAGGAATAAAAACAACACCTAGAAACTAGGTGTTGTGGGGGTTAAAAAGTCAAAAGAGAGGTCATATGGGAAGCTTGACGATGTTCAATACCGTCACGTTCTGTCGCTTCGGGAACTCCTTTTCTATTTTGTCTATTACTTGCTCAATCTCTTCGACGGGCGAGTCCAGTTCAATAGTTACAGAAGTTACATTGTCCGAGCTGTGCTCGTATGGATCTCCATATTTTTCCAGGTTGATTTCGGAAAAATAGTAGCCGTATACAACATAATACTTGTGCATCAACGACTCCGAGTGGAAGTGAAAAGAACGTGATTCAAACCTTCTGCATTATGCATATAATATTCATAATGTCAATAGCATCAATCGTGTCGAGTAGTCTTGTCAGAACTTGATTTTTCTGTAGAATACTCCCATTATGGAATTTGCAGTTATTGCGACAGGCGGAAAGCAGTACCGCGTTACAAAAGGGCAGACTCTCCGTGTGGAGAAGCTCTCCGGGGAAGAAGGGAGCGTACTTACTTTTGATAAGGTTCTTCTTGTCGAGGCGGGAGGGAAGACTTCAGTCGGCACACCTGAAGTGAAAGGTGCCAAGGTCTCAGCTACTCTCAAAAAGACCGCAAAGGGTAAGAAAGTAGAAGTTATCAAGTATAAGGCCAAGAGCCGTTACTACAAAAAGCGTGGCCATCGTCAGCCATTTACGGAGATAACGATCACTGATATCAAAGGCTAATACATAAAAAATCGCTCAACAGGGCGATTTTTTATTGTCTACCATGCTATTGACAATTTAGCAATTTATATATATACTGACAGCTAGAAGTGTAGTAAAACCAGTGTGTGAATGGCGGTGAGAGTCGTTCTCAAACAGGCCGCAATGTGTTCGATTTTTTAGGTCGAACAGTTTTTTACTTGTGAATAATCACTGTGGAGTTTACGTGTGCACTTCATGTTTAATGAGAATATTTCCAATGTCAGATACCAATATTTGGCACTACGAAGGGGACTACTTGTTTCTCCCCCCTCGGATGACTGCCAAAAAATTAACTGGGAAAAGTATGGCCCAGCATTTTCTTATTGCCGCAAGTATATTTCTTTTTCTTGCCTTTATACTGAGCACCCTTCTTGGGACTTCATTTTTTGTTGTCTTTTCTGGCCTTCTTGCGCTCATCTATGGGGCTGCACTTGCCTTTAAAATTATTGCTGTGGTGGCTGGTGCTATTCGGGGGGAATGTTCAATGACGACTATTTCTGATTCAGAAGTAGAAGCAACACCACATGAGTCTCCTCTCTATCGCCCATGTACTGTACTCATTCCTCTCTATCGGGAGGCAGAAGTGATCTCGCAGATCAAGAAAGCGATGACATCATTGGACTATCCAGAAGATCGTCTCGAATTTCTCATTACGCTTGAAGAATATGATCATGAGACCCGTGAAGAGATTCTCAAGAATAACCTCCCAAAGAATTTTCGTATTATTACACTTCCAGATGTAAAACCAAAAACAAAACCCAAAGCTCTTAATGTCGCATTTGGTGAGGTGAAGGGGGAATTTACTGTGATCTTTGATGCAGAAATTATCCCAGATCGATACCAACTTAAAAAAGCAGCTCTCGCTTTTGCAAAACGAAAAGATATCGCAGCTTTTCAAAGCCGTCTAGACCATTACAACGCTGAAACAAACATCATTACGGGTCTCTTTAATGCTGAATTTGCGTCATATTATGACATGTTTCTCCCAGGGCTTGCTGTCCTTGGTGTGCCATTTCCTCTCTCGGGGCATAGTACCTATTTTAGAACAGATGCACTCAAGGCTATAGGTGGGTGGGATCCGTATAACGTAACGGAAGATGTGGATATTGCTATCCGCCTCGCTCGCCACGGATACAAGACGGGGGTACTTAATTCGTTTAGTCAAGAAGAAGCGACAACCACGATCTGGACCTGGATCATGCAACGCACACGTTGGATGAAGGGCTTCCTCCAGACCTCACTTGTACATATGCGTAATCCATTTATTTTCGTGCGAGAAATAGGTGGGTTTTGGAAATTTATTGCGTTCCTCCTTCTTGTTCCAGGAAGTACCATGCTTAACCTTCTGAATTTGTTTTATATCTCTTTGACTATGGCATGGCTGCTCTTCCACCCGCCTGTTATTCAATCATTCTTCACTACTCCCATTTTGTATCTGACATATTCAACGACGATTATCGGCGTGGCTTTGTCGGTCTTCTTAAATCTCCTTTCGTTGTATCGAAGAAATCGCTTTCATATTGTCATGTTTGCATACTTGTCGCCCTTGTACTGGATTTTGCTTTCTGTTGCTGCAGTTCGTGCAGTCTATCAGTTCTTCATTGACCCAATCTCTTGGGAAAAAACCGTTCATGGAACGCATATTGCGCAGTCAAAGTAACCATATGATCCAAAAAATTTCAACACATATTCGGCAAAATCTTGAGGCATGGTGGCTTGTTGCTATCGCCATGTGTTTGGTTGTTCTGACGTTTGTTCGTGTACACTCACTCGGTTTTTTCTTAGTTGAAGTTGATCAACAGTCACATCTTAATTTTGCACGTCTGTTGACTGACTCGCTAACCCCAAGTATCAGTCAGTTAGGCTTTTGGCCACCACTCCTGCATATTCTTCTCGCCCCGTTCGCTTCCGTTGATTCATTGTATCTCTCTGGAGTTGCTGGTGCTTTTGCTATCCTCCCACTTCTGTTTCTCGCTGGCTATTTTCTCTATAAAACAGTCTACGTGCTTACAGAAGACATTCATGCAGCACTTTTTGTCACATTGCTGTTCTTTATGAGCCCGTACGTTCTCTATTATGGGATGACCGCCATGATGGAGATTCCATTTTTTGCTGTCTTTCTTGGTGCGCTCTATTTTCTTGCACGGTGGCTGAAGGAGGGGAAACTCATGTCATTAGTGTTTTCGGCACTGTTTGTGGGGCTCTCTTCACTCGCTCGTTTTGAAGGGCTCACACTCATTATTGCTCTCATGATTGCATGTGTTGTTGTGATGATTCAAAAAAAATATTCCTTTTCTCAAGCAACAGCTTTGTCCTCACTTGTTGCGCCACTCGCATTATTTGGTCTGGCAGCTATCCTCTTGTACGGCTTTGTGTATGCCGGTGACCCTCTCGAATTTATTCGTGGAGAATGGTCCGCATTGGCTCAAGAGAAATATCTCGACCTTCCATCTCAGGGGAGTCTCCTTGGGACACTCGTCTACTTTCTCTCTGCTGTGGGAAGAATCATTGGATCAGGACTATCACTTGGACTTCTTTTTGTTTTTGCATTGAGTGGGTTTTTCCTCTCTCTTCTCAAAAAAGGGAAACGGGCAGAAAGCATAGTTCTGGGCATGTTTTCGATTTCCCCAACGGTCTTTGTTCTGTACTCGCTTTACACAGGACACACGGTCATATATCTGGAAACTCTCCCACCATACAAAGCATTTTTTAATGAGCGATACGGTTTAGTGCTTCTCCCTGCGCTCCTCGTGTGGGTCGGAGTTTTTCTTGGCTGGCTAAAGACAAAAGGGTATGGCGTTGTTCAATTTGCTTTGGGTTGGTGGGTTGTTCTTCTCTCGCTTCCATTTCTTGTTGGGCAGATTAGCGGATCTTTTCCTGTGATTCAGGGAGAAACCAAAGATGTTATTTCTTGGAATACAGAGCAAAAAGAGATTGGACATGCCTTGTGCTCAAATCGCAAAGAAGGGGAGAAGACGCTCTTTACACGTGCGGTCCTTAATATGGTTCCCTATGCATGTCCACCACTTTCTCAGTACATCCTTGAATCAAACGATCCATATTATGAGCAAGCAATTGAACGCCCATGGCTCTTTGCTTCACATGTCATCCTCTTGAAAGAAGGAATTAATGCATTTGCGTTTTCTTCTGATAAGGTGACTCAGACTTGGTCCCACCACCCACTGTTTTCATACTTCTATGAGCCAATAACAGAGACGAATCGTATCGTCCTCTATCGTGTACGTCCAGAACGTGTGAAAGCATACGCCCAATACTTCGGTCTTCAAGAGACAGCAGTCCCGGTTCTTTCTTCGCAACTGCAACTGACTCCTGATTCGTATATCGCTATGGGAGTCGAGTCAGCCCAAGTCCTTGTGGAACGTGATCAAGAATACTTGGATCATGTTACCCCTCACTAAATGTATACGTATGTCACTCTTTCGACGTTTCTCACTCTTTAGTATTGCAGGAATCATGAATACCATCGTTGACTTGGTGGTAGTGAATGTGTGTATCTCACTCGGGACTCTAGGGATTATTGTCCTTCCGTATGTGATTTCTCGCTCACTTGGATTTACATCTGCCGTTGTCGTGAGTTTCTTCTTGAATCAGCGATTTGTCTTTGGAGATCGAGCGACAGATCGAAGGGCATTCCTGCGATTTGCTTTAGTTACTGGATGTGCTTTTGGGCTTTCGGTCGGAGCGTCGGTCGCTGTATATAACGTCGTATCTCAGTCCTTGGCTCCTCATGTCGCTGGGTCACTCGCAGCACTTGTCGGTTCTGCGGTGGGGGCGGGAGTGAATTTTATTGGTTATCACATTCTCGTATTTCGTACGAAGTAAATATATTGGCATATGAATCCTTATCTTTCTGTTGTCATTCCAGCATACAACGAGTCATCGCGGATCACGCAAACGCTGACTCGTGCTGTGACTTTTTTGTGGGATCAGCCATACGCATCTGAAATTATTATTGTTGATGATGGGAGCTGTGACGATACGACACGTGTAGTGGAATCAGTTGTTCGCACGCTCTTTAATACGCATGTATCAGTGAGGGTTATTGCTCTCAAAAAAAACCACGGAAGAGGATTTGCTGTTCGGGTTGGGATGATTAGCGCAAAGGGAAGTCGAGTTCTTCTTATGGATGCTGATGCATCGGTTCCTATTGAGATGCTCAGTCTTTATATGGAAGAAATGGATAATACAGGAGTAGATATTCTTGTCGGGTCTCTTGCACATCCTGCGTCTATTGATCGTGAACATGCCGAGTTTTCTCTCTTTCGGAAAGTCATGAGGCGATTGTCTTGGGTCTTTCTTCGAACTGTATTTCGTTTTCCTGTCCATGATACTCAGCGGCCGTTCAAACTTTTTACTCGTCAGGCTGTCCACGGAATTTTTTATCGTTGTGTCCTTGAGCGATGGGGGATTGATATTGAAGTGATTGCCATTGCGTCAGCATTAGGTTTTTCAATAAAAGAAATGCCAATTTATTGGAATAATCCTCCTGGAAGTAAAATCCGTCTTCGCTCATACTGGCAAACCCTTCTTGAGGCAATAAAAGTATACCGACGCCAACGAACAGAAAGTTACAGGACCCAGCTCCTTCATTACTCATAGAATACATTATGCACTAACTAATCGTATTATTTATTTTTTGTTTATGAATACCTTCTCACGAATGACATTAACTGTTCTTGGATGCGTCGCACTTGCAGCTGTTCCTGTGACGGCATTTGCTGCTGTGACAACTGGCTTTGTCGTCGAGACTGTGGCCTCGGGGCTTAATCTTCCTACAGCATTTCTGTTCACTCCTGACGGGGAAATGTTGGTTGCTGAAAAAGACGGTGTCGTCCGCCTTGTTGAGAATGGTGTTGTGAGAAGTACACCAGTCCTTACTATCCAAAATGTTAATACATATGCAGACCACGGTCTGATCGGGATTGCATATGATGAGACGCAGCATTATCTCTATGCGCTTTTTACATACGAGAATAATCCTGCGAATCCCATAGGGCCAAAGACTGGACGCCTCTCTCGGTATACTCTTGATTCCACACACACAGCCATTCCAGGTTCTGAGGTCGTGATTTTGGGAACAGTTGTTGGAGATGCACTTGCCCCATCGTGTCAATCGTTTCCTGCTGGGACGGATTGTATTCCGTCAGACGAGCCAAGCCATTCGGTGGCTGATCTTGGGTTTGGGCCAGATGGAAAGCTCTATGTCTCTATTGGCGACGGAGCGAGCTTTGATGTTGTGGACCCACTCGCGCTCCGTTCTCAGAACCTCGACATGCTTTCAGGAAAGGTATTGCGTATAAATCCTGACGGCTCTGCTCCAAGCGACAACCCATTTTATACGGGGAATTCGAATGATAATCGATCAAAGGTTTACGCATATGGATTTCGTAATCCATTCCGATTTAGTTTCCGTCCTTCAAATGGGGCGATGGTTGTGGGTGATGTGGGGTGGTATACCGCCGAAGAACTCAACGTGATTACTCCTGGTGGAAACTATGGGTGGCCGTGCCATGAAGGGTTTAATCAAACTCCGGGATACAACTGCGTTGCTCAGGCACCACAGGATCCGCTGTATGCATATTTTCATGACGAGCTTGGAAGTGGATCAATCACCGGTGGTGTGTTTTATACAGGTGGCACATATCCATCATCATATGCTGGAACATATTTCTTTGGTGATTTTAGCCAAGATTGGGTTAAGCATGTTGTGCTCGATGCGGATAATAATCTTGTCTCTGTTGAAGATTTTGTTACTGAAGCTGGTGGTCCTGTTGACTTTGCACAAGACCCACAAGGAAACATCAACTATCTCTCAATATACTCAGGAGAAGTTCGCCGTATTGTGGCTGTGTCTGGGAACCGAAACCCAACTGTCGTACTCAGTGCAACTCCGTCCAGTGGCCTCGCCCCTCTGAGCGTTCAATTTTCTTCAATCGGAAGCGTTGATCCGGATGGAGATACCATTTCATATTCATGGGACTTTGGAGATGGTGTGCTGTCTTCTCTTTCGGCTCCAACACATGTCTATAACGTAAATGGTGTATACCAGGCAACGCTTACTGTTTCAGACGGAAATGGCGGTTCTGCGTCAAAATCACTCACGGTGACGGTGGGGAATCGTGCACCAACAGCGACCATTGTGAATCCCCCAGCAAATTCCTTTTATACGGGTGGGCAACTCATTCCTCTGGTGAGTTCAGCAACTGATCCTGAAGACGGAGTGCTTCCTGCGTCAGCGTATCGCTGGACTGTGATTCTCCATCACAACGTGCACTATCATATTCTTGAATATCTTACGGGACCTAATCCGTCTTTCGTTGCGCCAAGCCATGGGACAGATCAAGATGTTCACATTGAAATTCAGCTTCGCGTCGTCGACAGTGGCGGACTTACTCACACAGTCACGCGTCATTTCTATCAGGCACCGCCAGCGACAGTCTCGCCATTCCATATTTCTTCAACGGCAGATGCTGCAAATGTCGGCGCTCCAGTACACATCTCGACAGAATTAGGTAATTCTGGAGGGACAGCACCATTCTTGGTTGACCTCGAACTCTTCGATTCGGCTGGAATACGCGTCGCACAAACATTCTACGATGAAACGACAATTCCAACTGGAGGAACAAGTACGTATACGATGACGTATACACCCACAACATCAGGATCATATCGTCTCGCGGTAGGACTCATCTATGCGGGATGGCAAGGGCTCTATCAATGGATTGATAATGCGCTGACGTTTATTGCCTCGTCGCTTTGGATTCCAACAGCTCCAAATGGAGCCCTCGTGTTCGATGGTGTTGATGACTATGTTGAGACAGAACTCTGGAACATTGAAGAACCAAATGGATTCACTCTTGAGGCACGCATGATTCCTGAGGCGTTTAATGGAGATCAATACATCATGTCGAAAGCGACAGGGGACACAGACGAGGGGATTGATTGGGCGTTTGGCGTGCGTAAGGTCAGTGACACTGAAGGAACAATTCTTTTCAGACTTCGTACTGATCAGGGAGGCCTCACAACAGTCACAGGAGGAAGTGTTGGCCTCGGAGAGTATGTTCACGCTTCTGTGGTGTACAACGGATCAACAATGGAAGTCTTCAAGAACGGTGTCTCGGTAGGCAGTGTTCCAAAGTCAGGGATGATCGCAACGGGACCACATCATGTATTTCTTGGTGCTCGCGCTGATACCGTCTCGAACCCATTTCATGGACGTATTGATGAAATACGCGTGTGGAATGAGCCTCAGTCTCAAGTAGAAATCAACCAATGGAAAGACGGAGAATTGGCCAAAAAAGAAAATGGTCTTATTAAGGACTGGCGTTTTAATGAAGGATTTGGACAAATTGTTATTGATAGTTCAAACAGCGGGCATCACGGAACACTTGGATCTGCGAAGACCGCAGTGGACGCAAATGATCCAATGCGTCTTGCTGGAAAGTATCCCACAGGTGGGACATTTGCTCCTGTCCTTGGGACGGTGGCTGCCCTTCAAAATCCACTACCTCTTACCTCAACGACAAGTATTCAAATCCCAGTCACAAATACTGGTGATGGATCTGGATTTATGATCGTGAACGTTGAGGTCTATGACCCATCTGGGAACCGTGTTTCTCAGCAGTACTTTGATGGTGAAGGTTTTGCACCGGGTGAGTCACGGACATTCACTGTGCCATTCACTCCAACAATCCTTGGAAACTATCGTGTCGCCGTAGGTCTCGTGCATCTATTCTGGAGTGACGTGTATAGCTGGACAAATGAAGCACTCACGGTCTCTGTCTCAAATGTGGCCCTTGATCCATTTTCGCTCACGCATACCTCAACCACAATCACTGATCCATCTACAGGAGTTGGCGACAGCGCAACCTGGTCAACAGTTGTCACGAATTCTGGCGGAATGCCGGGGTCTGGCATCATCGATTTTGAGGTGTTTAATGCTTCAGGAGCTCAAGTGTATCAGCAATTCTATCAAAGCGAACCATTTGCAGGTGGAGAGTCACGAACATTCACCGCACAATTCACCCCAACAGTGGAAGGGACATATCGTATTGCCGTGGGTCTTATTCACGAAAATTGGTCAGGGCTCTACCAATGGGCAAATGAGGTAGGAACGATTACTTTAGGAGGAGGAACTGGGTCAACAACGTCCATAATATTTGATGATGCACTTGCTGAAGGCTGGCAAGATTGGTCGTGGGGGACGACAGTGACGGCAGATGCTTCCCCGGCGTACCAGGGAGTGAAGGCAATAGGAGTGATATATACGTCTGAGTGGGGAGGATTGTATCTTCATCACAACGGGTACTCGACACAAGGGAAACAATCACTAGTCTTCTCTGTTCGTGCGCAAAGTTCGCTTGTCCCAACACTTCAGGTGACAGCATTCGATACTTCTGGGAATCCGCTCCCATCTATTGAGATCGCACCATATCTCTCCGGATTAATTAATGATACTGGATATGTCCAAGTTTCTATTCCGTTGTCTGTACTATCAGTTCAGGGAGTCGAGATAAAAGGTCTGATGATTCAAGGAGCAACAGGGAACATCGAACCAGCATTCCTCATCGACAATATTACGATTGAGTAAATCTGGTAAACTGGAGCGTATGGACCGAACGCCCTCTGCTTTGTTCAATATAGTACTAGTGGGAACATCAGTACTATTTTTGCTCACCCTTGTGCTTGTCTTTCTTCCCTGGGCAAAGACTTCTCCTGAAATAACCCCCATTGCACCCAGTCCTCAAGCATCAACTAATTCTCAGCCAGTAGTTCTCGTGGCTTCATCAAGTTCTATTGTGTCGCCCGTACTGCAAACACCTCCAAAGAAACTAGAAGGAAGCACAACGACTTCTTCTCAGTCTATTTGGAAGCAGATCTTCCATTCTTCTCCAAGGTATGAAGGGGCACCGATGCGTATCGAATCATGTGCAGCGATGCTTTCGCAAAGTCCGTTTTATCGCGATCAAGACATGCAGGCAAAACGTCAGTACGACGAACTCCGTGCTCAGGGAGACTCACGTGCCGACTGGCTTGAGACATTGGCATGCACTCCGCAAGCCATTTGGATCTCTCGTGCGCTTACCACAGATATTTACGGTCTCGTTGACCAAAAAATGCGTCGCGCTGATGCCTCGGGAACGATCCCCGTGCTCGTGGTATACAATGCGCCTCATCAGGGACAATATGGATGGGGAAGTGGACTTACGCCAGGAGAACACTATGTACATTGGATACGTGAAGTTTCTCGAGCGATTGGAACATCAACGGCATGGGTTATTCTCGAACCTGATCTCTTGGGTCTTTCGTTTGAATATTCAGACGAGGACCGAGCTCGTGCTGTTCGTGATGTGAAGTCTGCGCTGTCCGTATTTCGTTCGACAAATCCGAATGTTCGAGTATATCTGGACGCTGGACACAGTGGCTGGAAGTCAGCTCAGGTTGTTGCACCAGTCCTTCGTGTCATGGGGATAGAAGATGCAGACGGTTTTGTGACAAATATTTCTAATTTCCATACGACAAACGATGAACTTGCGTATGCTTCTGAGCTCTCTGATTTACTTGGGGGGGCACATTTTATGATCGATACAGGGAGGAATGGGAAAGGTCCTCTTGGGAGAGGAGAGTGGTGTAATCCCACAGGGAGAGCAATTGGAGCATTTCCTACACGAAAAACTGAAGTTGAGCGACTTGACGCACTCTTGTGGGTGAAGAATCCCGGAGAATCTGATGGGACATGCAATGGTGGCCCTGGGGCAGGGGTATTGTGGATTGATGAAGCAGTCAGTATGGTCCGAACAGCGTTTGATCTTCAAGGACGCCAAAGTATTGTGTTGGCAAGAAACTCAACAACTTCTGAGGTGCGGTGAGGAGTAAGTACCGGGTTGTTACTTCGAGGGATCTTCGTGCCCAAAGCGGTAGACGAGCCCCGTCTCTCCGTCTGGTCTTCGCCCTTCGATAAAACCCATGGGAGTCAGCGCTCTACGATAGATATTCATGCGACGCTCATCACCATCGACCCAAAGTTCTTTGGCGCCGAATGCTCTCAGTCTCTCAATGGCACCGACCAAATATGTTTTTGCTCTCAGAAGACCCTCAGCACTTCCTCCTCCAGTAACAACAGTGGGACCATGTGCTCCCCACACATCGGCGTAATAGTACTCGCCCTTCTCATCGTGTTGGGCTTTTTCTTCTGTTGAGCGGACGTTGATTTGGTACGAATAGATTCCTTTATCATCTTCTCTGACAAAAACCTCTAGTTCTCCACCAGCTTCTAGGGGGAATGTTTCGCGTTCAACAAAAGGTTTCCCAGAATGTATATCAGATCCGAATGTTTCATTGTGGTTCATGATCGTCCCTTGAGTGCATTTTCAATAGTCGCTCGGTCAGCGTATTCAAGTTCGCTACCGGTGGAAAGTCCACGACCAAGATGAGTAGCCTTCGCTTGGATCTTTTCGAGATGTGGTCGCAAGGTTTCTTTTACGATGTCAGCGGTGTGCTCTCCGTCAGGTGTCACCGAAAGACCATAAATCACTTCTTCGAGCCCTTGGGGGCCTTTTTTGATATGAGAAGTAAGTTCAGAGAGCCGAATGTACTTTTCTGGAGTTTCAGAAGAAAGAGGAACAATTCCTCCCAAAACAAAATATCGACCACGATAAACGCCGCTCTTTTCAATACGTTCTAGGTCAGCGTCTTTTTCGACAATAAGAAGTTGTGACTGGCGTGTCGGATGTTCGCAAATTGCACAAAGATTTGATGCTCCAGAGTGGTCTGCCGAAAATCGCCCGCATAGTGAACACTGGTGGACATGATCTCCAATTGTCTCGATGAGTTTCGCAATAGAGCTGCGCATACTCTTGTCCCGAGAAAGTAGGTAATACACA
This sequence comes from uncultured Candidatus Saccharibacteria bacterium, assembly GCA_964622275.1. Classification (GTDB taxonomy): domain Bacteria; phylum Patescibacteriota; class Minisyncoccia; order Phycocordibacterales; family UBA6899; genus CAYPEZ01. The sequence goes on along the minus strand of CAZUMX010000019.1, from coordinate 1,407 downwards.
AAGCGGCGAGCCTGACGAACACCAACGCCAGGAAATTTCATAAAGTATTCAGTCAATTTGTCGATATGGTCGGTCATACGCACAGTGTCTAGAAATCATCTACAGCGGCAACATTCCCATTTGGGCGATGGGTTTCAAGCTCACGGAAGGTCGTTTTGTCTCCATCAAAGTAGAGCTCGACTACGCCCGTAGGGCCGTTACGGTGTTTTTCGATCAAAATTTCTGCAATATTGGGGCGATCAGAGGTTTTGTCCATTTTGTCTTCGCGATGGATGAACATCACCACGTCGGCGTCTTGTTCGATGGACCCTGAGTCACGAAGGTCAGAGAGGCGAGGACGGCCACCACGCTGCTCCACAGCACGTGAGAGCTGTGAAAGGGCAATCACTGGGACATTGAGCTCCTTAGCGAGACCCTTGAGCGAGCGGGAAATTTCTGTCACTTGCTGCACCATAGAGTCAGAATTCTTAAGTGGAGTCATGAGCTGGAGATAGTCGACGATGATGAGCTTGAGGTCGTGCTCGCTCTTGAGGCGTCGTGCGGCAGAGCGCATGGTGAGGATATTAATACCTGGCTGATCGTGGATATAGATTGGAGCCTTAGAGAGTCGGTCCATTGCGGAACGAAGATACTGGAACTCGACATCTCGCGTAATTTTCCCCGTACGAAGGCGCCATGCATCTACAGAAGATTCTGCTGCGAGCATACGGTCGATGAGTTGCTGCGTGCTCATTTCAAGCGAGAAGATGCCGACAGGAATATTTTTTTCCACTGCAGCCTTGCGAGCAATGTCGAGGGCGAGTGAGGTCTTTCCCATGGAAGGCCGCGCGGCGAGAATGACGAGGTCGGATTCTTGAAATCCAGAAAGTTTTGCATCAAGTGATTTGTATCCAGAAGAGACCCCACGGAGTTCGTCGCCAGAGTGATGGAGTCTGTCGAGACGTTCCCAGGCTTCGTTGAGGCCATCTTTGATGTGTGCCACTGCTTTGCCTGCTGTGTTGTTGGAGACGGCATAGATTTTTGACTCCGCTTCGTCGAGGATGTGATCCACTTCGCGCTCGTCGTCATAACCGATGTTTGAGATATGCTCTGCCGCCTCAATAAGAGAGCGCATGAGAAACTTTTTCTCTACGATCTCGGCATAATGCTCGGCATTGGAAGCAGATGGGACTGCATTCACGAGCTCAGAAAGGTACGCACGACCACCCACAGCATCGAGTTCGTTTTTTTCTTCAAGCTTTGTCGAGAGAGTGAGAAGATCGATCGGTTGAGTCTTTTGATGAAGCTCAATCATTGCACGATAGATCATCCGGTGTTTTTCGGCATAAAAACTTTCAGGGCGGACCCGATCAGTAATGTTGTAGAGCACTTCTGAGCGCAGCATGATAGAGCCAAGAAGCGCCTTCT
>CAZUMX010000018.1:0-19312 GCA_964622275.1 uncultured Candidatus Saccharibacteria bacterium | reverse complement strand
TTCATTCGTATCCGCTGGATCGAGATTGCTCTCTTCATCCTTTCTGGAATCATGATCATGATGTTTTTTCCGCTCAAAGGATTTTGGTTCGGCTTTGGTATCGCACTTGCATTCGAAAGTGCACTATCGCTGACACTCGATTTTTTTGCTGAAGAGCGGGCAGATCATTACAAGGAGTTTGTAAAGAGAGTGGGGTAACATTATGCGCTACGTCGCACTTCTTCGTGGAATTAATGTAGGAGGGAAGAGTAAAGTTGAGATGGCAAAGCTCAAAAAAGTTTTTGAATCTTTAGAATTTACGAATGTCTTAACGTACATCAATTCTGGCAATGTTCTCTTTGAAACAAAAAAACAGAGTCCTTCCATTCTTATATCTATCATAGAAAAGAAGCTCGAAGCAGCTTTTGGCTTTCCCATACGGACAATGGTGTGTACTGCGGAGGGGCTCCAAAAAGTAGCTGAAACAATTCCGTCTACTTGGAAAAATGATTCTGTTCAAAGAACAGATGTTCTTTTCCTTTGGGAAAAATTTGATTCAAAAAAGACCATCAATCTCATTGTTAAACGTGAGGGTGTTGATGTTCTCAGGTATGTACCAGGCGCAATTATCTGGAATCTCAAGAGGGTCAACTACAATAAAAGCGCTATGCGTAAGTTTATTGGTACCGAGGTCTATAAGCATATGACTGCTCGGAACGTAAATACGGTACGGAAGTTGGCCAAGTTGGCGGAGGAAGGTTGAGGCCTCTATACAATGAGAAGCAGAGGATTCGGTCACAACTCGACTTTTTGCTGTCGCAAAAAAGATCGGTCGCGACCCCGACTCGCTATTTTCATCTGCTGATGAAAACTTGCTCCGTCTTTCGAATCCCTCCAGTAGATAGGATTCGCTCCTTACTGGAGCAGTATCCGTTTCTCATTTCTTCGCAATCTGATTTGTTTAGAAATATGAGAGAACGGCTTCGAATCCCTCGCGAAAGAGGCTCAAACCTCTTTCTTCTCTCCTCATAAGAAAATCACCTTGCTTGAGCAAGGGATTTTCAAAATACGGAGAGAGAGGGATTCGAACCCTCGAGGGGTTTTACCCCCTGCCACGTTAGCAGTGTGGTGCCTTCAACCGCTCGGCCATCTCTCCAATTGGGTAATCTAGCACAAGATAGAGACTTTTTCTACAAAGGGTTTGGGTCCTCTCGAGCGGTATTCGCTTCTCTTGTGTACAGCATTTATACTATATACATGAAAAATCTCTGGCTCGTCATTGTCTTAGTGCTCTGTGCGGGGTTTGGATTTTGGCTTTTCCATGCAACTCAACGGCAGCCCAGTGTTTCGCCCACAAACCAAGTCGTGACGACTAAGGTGGAATATCATAATGAGGAATATGGATTTGTGTTTTCTTTACCTGAAACATGGAAAGGGTTCCGTATTGCGACAGGAACTTGGGCGGGGAATGCAGAAAGCGGAGTTGTGGCGCAGGGGAGTGAGATTTTCATCCGCCACCCATTATCTACAGAAGAACACCCGCGGCAAGATATTCCGATTCTCATTTTTACCCTTTCTCAATGGCGGGATCTTTCTGATGAAAAGTTTCATGTTGGTGCTGCGCCCATTGGGCCAACTGAGCTTGGGAGAAACGCAACGTATGTCTTTGCTCTCCCAGCAAGGTATAACTTTGCCTTTCCTGAAGGGTTCGAAGAAGTGGAAGAGATATTGAGTCACAAACCACTTGTGGTGAAGTGAGCCACCATTTGTTCTGGTCTCTTCTAGTGGCAAAGGGCGAGACCAAGAATTTCTTTTGGGTTTCCTTGAAGAAGCGTTCTACGTGCTTCTTCAAATGTAGCTCCCGTTGTTGTGAGCTCATCAATCACGACAACGATTTTTCCAGCAATATCTGCATCTGGAGAGAAGGAAAACGCCTGACGAAGATTAAGAAGTCTTTCTTTGCGATTGAGCATTTCAACTTGTCTTTTGGTGTCTCGAGTTTTTTGAAGAGCGTCAACAAAGGGAATGGCTGTAATCTCTGAGAGTTCTCTTGCTATAAGTGCTATGTGATCATATCCGCGAGCGTTTTTCTCTTTTGTTGATGAAGGCACAGGAACGATCACGATATTGGTGTTTTGAGAGGAAATGTGCCCAATACATTTCCTAAGAAGTTGAGCAAAGGTCCGTGAAAGTTCTTTTTTCCCTCCAAATTTTAGGGCAAAAATCAATTGTTGGCTCGGTTTTTCGTGGTAATGAAGAAGAGCCCACGAGTGTAATGAAACTTGGAAAGGGATGACTGGGAGGTCTTTTTGACACTCCACACAGAGCAGCCCTCCTTCAGAGTTACATCGAAGACATAGAGAGGGGAAGAGAAACGTGATGATACGCTGGAGCATATTTTCAGCCTACAGAACTGTTGAAAACACGCAAGGAACTGCCTTGGGTGTGCTACACTTGCCCTAAGCGCACCTCTAGGACCCTGGCGCTCCTTTTGCCATGAATCCTTTTGAAAAACTTTCTGGTCTTCTGAAAATGTCCTCATCGCCATCAGCGGTTGTCGGGGTGGATATTGGGTCGTCTTTTGTGAAGGCAATTCAGCTGAAGAAAAAAGGTTCCAAGGCAGTTCTTGATACATATGGAGAACTTGCCCTCGGTCCTATGGCAGGGCTTGCGATTGGACAAGCTACAAACCTTCCAGCAGAAAAAATCGTTGAGGCGATGAATATCCTCTTTAAAGAGGCAAATATCACTTCTCGCGATATCGTCTTTTCAATACCACTGACAGCAACGATGCTCTCGGTAATTCGCCTTCCAGATGTGGGTCAAGCAAAACTCGATCAAGTGGTTCCCATAGAAGCACGAAAGTATATTCCCACCTCGATTTCTGAAGTAACTCTTAACTGGTGGGTGATTCCCAAAATGGCTAGACAGTATATTGACCCAGATAAGGTTGAGGATAAAACCCCAAAAACCGATGTGCTTATTGCCGCCATACACAACGACATCATCACAAAATATCAGACAATCGCAAAAGAACTCAAGGTAAATACTGCGGCATTCGAGGTTGAAATCTTTAGTGCAATTCGTTCGACGATGGAACATGACAACTCTCTTGTCATGATGATGGACATTGGTGCCGCAAATACAAAAATAGCGATGATCGAAGAGGGGATTGTTCGCTCGAGTCACCTCATCAACTCAGGATCACAAGACATTACACTTGCACTCTCGAGAGCAAAGGGATACGACATGCTAAAGGCAGAAGAGCTTAAACGTGATTACGGCCTCCATGGTGATCCTAAAGATAAAGCAATGGCAGACATCGTCCGTCTTTCTATTGAGCGGATTTTTGCTGAGGCAAATCGTATTCTTGTTCGTTATCAAGAGCGTGAACATGTTCGTGCGAGTAAGGTTATTCTCACGGGTGGTGGAGCACTCCTCAAAGGTCTTTCTGATGTCATTAAATTAAGTTTTGAGACCGAAGTCGTATTTGGGCACCCTTTTGGAAAAATTGAAGCTCCAGCTGTTCTCGAGCCAATCCTTCGAGATGCAGGTCCAGAGTTTGCAGTTTCCATCGGTTTAGCCCTAAAGAAACTCCAGTAGGGGACAACAATAACTTTAGGCGTGCTACAATAATCACAGAATTTCATGGACCAACGTTTTGACACATCGTTCATCCCTCAACGCCCTATATTTAAGGAAGAGGCAAGCATGCGTCGCCATGAGCCCATTCCTGTTGTCACAATCATCAGTGCGGCGATCTTTTTTTCGATGCTCATTATGACGGGTCTTGCTTTTTATTTTCACAAAAAAGAATCCGCTGCTGTCACGCAACTTGCTACCCAACTTGCTACGGAGAAAGAGAAGTTTAATCCACAAGCAATTGAAGACCTTAAAGCAATAGGAGCACGCCTCAAGCTTGCGAAACAAGCAGTTGATAACCATGTGGGAGTCACAGGCCTCCTCGATCTACTCCAAGCAAATACTCTTAAATCAGTGTATTACAAGGGAATGAATCTCTCTCGAGAAGAAAAGAAAGGATATATCGTTACTCTTCAGGGAGATGCACCAAATTTCGGTATTTTATATGCCCAGCTCGAAGAGTTTCGAAAAAATCCCCGCATTACACAAGTGGCAATTGACAATTCTCAACTTGAAGAACAAACAGGTGTTGTTGGGTTTAATCTTACGCTTACTCTTTCCCCTGAAGTGATGAAGTATGTTGTCCCTCCTTTGGCGCAAGAGACTCTTCCAATCACTCAAACAGGGTCTCTGATCCCACAACAATAAATTATGTCTCCCTCACGGTACATTCTTCCATTCACCCTCGTCATTCTTTCTGGTTTGATGTTTGTTCTTTATGTCTATCCAACATATCAAGATATCGCGGTGATTCAGACGAACAAAGAAGACTATCAAAGTGCGATAGATAGTGCCGGAGAAATCCGAGATCTTCAGGGGAAATTACTTGCGCAGGTAGAGTCTATTAGTGAGCGCGACCGAGCGCGTCTGGAAAAACTTCTTCCAACAGCTGTGGATCAAACACTCCTCCTTTTTCAAATCAACTCCTTTGCACAGCGCCACGGGCTCATTCTACACTCGCCATCAGTGACAATGCCTTCAGTAGATGCCCAAAAATCCGCATCTTCTCAGAAGAACACCTCTGTTCTCGTGCAATTTGATGTGACGGCGCCATATCCGATTTTCAAAACATTTATGCGTGATCTTGAACAAGAGCTGACACTACAGGATGTTCGTGCGATGACAATTACGGGTGGGGTCGTTGCGGGTGTTTTGACTCCAGAAAGTAGTGTTCTTGCATATCACGTGGAAATTGAGCTTCCTGTTGCATCAGAATATGAAAAATCTAAAACCCGGGTTCCACGTGTTCCTCAGCCAAATGCAATGAATGAATAAATTTATGATGAATGAAAAAATAAAACATCTTCTCATTGACATCGCCGTGGTTATCCTCGTTCCGGGAGCACTCTTTTATATCTACGTGACGTATTCTGGCCCCAGCGAGCCACTTTTTGGTTCGACACAAGGAGGAGAAGACCTTGTCGGAGAGGGACAAAAGTTCCTCGCAAAATTAAATGAACTCCAAAAACTCCGACTCGATACGTCCGTGTTTGACTCTGAGGCATACAGAAGCCTTCTTGATACCCACGTCACACCTCCAACAGAAGAAGCTGGAAGAGAACATCCGTTTATCCCCTCAGTACAACCTTCGTCACGTAACACAGGGGGAGGAACCACTAAATCTGGAACACCCTCTCCATCAAAGAGCACTCCTGCTGCAGGACGCTAGTCATTTGCTGCGGTATCTGTGCTATCATAGAAGGGTCCATGACCTTCCTTGATTTTTTGGTGAAAAAAGGTGTACTCGTTCCTGAAGTCAAAGCACAGATTGAAGGAAGTGAGCCCGGAGCGAATGAAACGGCACTTCTCGGCGAAGCCGGGATTGATGCACACACACTCCTAGAATATAAAGGAGAATTCTATGGTGTTCCAGTCCGGCATATTGATGGAGCTACCGTTCCGTACGAAACTCTGAAGTTCATTCCAGAAGAATCGGCTCGGCATTACAATATTGTTCCCCTTAATGTTGTTGATGGTGTTCTTGAGGTTGGCGTTGTCGACCCAGACAATATCCAAGCAAGAGATGCGCTCCAGTTTATTTCAACGAAGATCGGCATGCCCTATAAGTTGTTTTTAATTGCTGAGTCAGAAATTGAAGGAATCCTAAAAAATTATAAAAATCTTTCTGGAGAAGTTTCAAAAGCTCTCTCAGAAATTGATCCATCAGAAGTCACTACTCCTGTTGGTGAGGAGGGTGCTGCAGCGGGGGAGAGTCAAACCCAGGAATCAGGGACGCATATTATTGAAGACGCCCCTGTGACGAAGGTTGTCTCGGTGATTTTGCAGTATGCAGCTGAAGGAAACGTATCGGATGTCCACATAGAACATACGGGTGAAAAAGTCCGTGTCCGTCTCCGGGTTGATGGGGTCATGTACACGTCTCTGCTCCTTCCGGTCTCAGTACACTCCGGAGTTGTTGCGCGCATTAAGATTCTTGCGAATTTAAAGCTTGACGAGAAGCGTAAACCGCAAGACGGACGCTTCCGCGCAACTGTGAATGGACGCAAAATTGACTTCCGTGTGTCAACATTTCCTGCGTACTATGGTGAGAAGGTAGTGCTCCGTATTCTGGATTCTGGGAAAGGTATCAAATCTATGGATACCATGGGGATGAACGACGAACAAAAAGCCATGATCAAAGAGGCTATCGATGCCCCATACGGAATGATTTTGATCACTGGGCCAACAGGTTCTGGAAAATCGACAACGCTTTATGGAATGTTGAATGAGCTCGATCGAGAGACGCAAAACGTCATATCACTCGAAGATCCAGTCGAGTATTCTATTCCTGGTGTCAGTCAATCGCAGGTGCGTCCTGAAATTGGATATACGTTTGCGAACGGCCTCCGTTCTATTCTGCGCCAAGACCCAGATATTATTATGGTTGGAGAAATTCGAGATAAGGAGACAGCACAGCTTGCCATCCAAGCTGCTCTCACAGGACATCTCGTGTTTTCCACACTGCACACAAACACCGCTGCGGGGGTGATTCCACGTCTAATTGATATGGAGGTAGATCCGTACTTAATCGCCCCCACGCTGATTATGGCTATTGGGCAGCGGCTTATTCGTCGCGTGTGCCCAGAGTCAAAGAAGATGATCCCCATGACCGATAGTGTCCGAATGATGATCGACCACCAACTTGCCGATCTCCCAGAAGCTCGAAGAAAACAGATTGAGATTCCAGACCACATCTATGAAGCGGTACCAAGTCCACAGTGCCCATCAGGGACAAAAGGTCGCATGGGTGTCTACGAATTTCTCAAAATCGATCGTGATCTCGAGCACATTATTCTGAAAAATCCAACAGAACAGGCTGTGTACGAGCAGGCAAGAAAAAATGGAATGTTTACCATGAAAGATGATGCTCTTCTGAAGAGTTTCCAGGGTTTTGTCCCATTTGAAGAGGTGAGCAACGTATAGGAGTTGTCAAAAACCAAACGAAGGCCTCCAAATGGGTATCTAGAGACCCTGTGTATAGGATTTTCTATTGGGTTCCGGTATACTTACCCTATGGCACAGAAAAAACAATTATCTGTCATGATCGTGGATGATGATGCTTTCCTCCTCGACATGTATGCGCTTAAATTTACACAAAATAATTTCACCGTTGTCCCAGCTCTTGGGACCTTGCAAGCCCTTGAAAAGCTTCAAGGAGGGGAGAAGCCGGATGTGATGCTTCTTGATATTGTGATGCCTGTTATGGACGGGCTTGAATTTTTGGAAAAGGTTAAGAAGGATAAGCTTGCTGAGGGAACCATGATCATCATGCTTTCAAATCTCGGGCAAGATACAGATATTGACCGAGCAATTAAACTCGGAGCAGACGGGTATATTATTAAAGCCTCCGCAACCCCAAGTGAAGTTGTTGCAAAGGTTGAAGAGATTATGAAGAAAAAGTAATTTCTGTGAGTTCTTGTTCTTTTGACATTATTTATGGCTGAAGCAAAGAAAAAACTCGAAGAGCTTATTCTCACTGTTATTCATGAGGGAGCGTCCGACCTTCATTTGATCTCAGGAAGGCATGCGACGATTCGTGTATCGGGAAACCTGGTCCCTCTGGTAAAAATACCAATATTAACCCCTGAAGACACCGAGGCTCTTGTCAAAGAGCTTCTCGAAGACTTTAATTGGAAGCTTTTTCTTGAGAAAAGAGAAGTTGATTTTTCATTTAGCTTTGGTCGTGAAGCACGGTTCCGTGGTAATGCGTATTATCAAAAGGGGACCATTGCTTGTGCATTGCGTCTCATTCCTTCTAAAATTAAGACCCTTCGAGAACTTGGACTCCCTGATATTCTTGCAACTTTTACTCAAAGGAAACAAGGATTCTTTCTTGTCGTGGGTCCTGTTGGACAAGGGAAGTCGACAACTCTTGCCTCGATGATTGATATGATTAATCATGAGCGTGCTGAAAATATCGTGACGATTGAAGACCCCATTGAATATGTTTTTCAGCCAGACCGTTCTCTCATTTCACAACGCGAAGTGCGTTCAGATACAGAGGATTTTCACATTGCTCTGAAGGCTGCGTTTCGTCAGGATATTGATATTATTTTGATTGGTGAAATGCGTGGGTTAGATACAATTTCTACCGCAGTGACAGCGGCAGAAACTGGACACCTTGTGTTCTCAACTCTCCACACCAATAATGCATCACAAACCATTGATCGTATCATTGATTCGTTCCCTGAAGGACAGCCGGATCAAATTCGTGTCCAGCTCGCAGGATCACTTGCCGGAATTTTCTCTCAACGCCTTATCCCCAAGATCTCAGGTGGGCAAACGCTTGCGTATGAACTCCTCATCAATAATAGCGCAGTTGCAAATCTTATTCGTGAACGTCGAACCCACGAAATTCCTATGGTGATTGAGACAGGAACTGAGCATGGCATGATTGATATGAATCGTTCGCTTGCAGAGTTGGTAAGGAAAGGAGAGATTACTGTTGAGACCGCCTATCTCCACTCCTTTAATCCACGAGGACTTGAGCGCATGATCTAGGTTTATGATTTATCGCTACAAGGCTATTGAATCAACATCTGGGACACAGCAAGCGGGAACCATCGAGGCCGCGAATGTTGATGTTGCGATTGGAGCACTTCAGCGCAGGAACTTTGTTATCGTATCAATAGTCCCTGACACCGAAACTCCATTTTGGCAGCGATCATTTACCGTCTTTAACCCCATTAAGTATAAAGATGTCGTTGTTCTTTCAAGACAAATCTCGACATTGTTTGGTGCAAATGTTTCCGCCCTCCGTGTATTTCAGCTTTTGGGGCAAGAGAATGAAAATCACGCCTTACGCAAAAAACTTGGAGAAATTGCTGATGATATTCAGGGAGGTATGTCGCTTTCGAATGCAATGGCAAAGCAGAACGACGTGTTCAGCGAATTTTATATCAACATGGTCAAATCTGGAGAAGAATCTGGAAATCTCTCATCGACATTTGATTATCTCGCCGGATATCTTGATCGTTCATACGAACTCACAAGTAAGACAAAAAATGCGCTCATCTACCCCGCCTTCGTCATCACCGTCTTTGTCGCTGTGATGGTGATCATGCTTGTGGTTGTCATCCCTAAACTCGCAACAATTATTCTTGAGTCTGGTATTGAGGTTCCAGTATTTACCAAGATCGTCATTGGGGCGTCCAATGTGTTGGTCGAATGGGGGGTGCTCGCTATAGCAATTATTATCGCATTTGGTTTCTTGCTTTGGCGTTATTTCACTACAGCTGACGGAAGAGTCCTTCTTTCTCGAATAATTTTAAGTCTCCCTATTATTGGAGAGCTCTATCGAAAAATTTTTCTTGCTCGCATTGCTGATAACGTCAACACGATGCTTACGTCAGGAATCCCAGTTGTTCGAACATTGGAAATATGTGCAAATGTTGTTGGGTCAAAAATCTACAAAGATCTCCTTATGGAAGCATCAAATGCGGTCCGTGGAGGGAAGTCTCTCTCGCAATCACTTGATCCATATACACACGAGATACCCAAAATTATGGTGCAGATGATTCGTGTTGGAGAAGAAACAGGAGAAGTGGGCTCTATTCTTGAAACACTTGCTAAATTCTATAAACGTGAGGTTGATAATGCCATCGAATCACTCCTTGGGATGATCGAACCAGCCATGATCGTGCTCTTGGGTGTTGGCGTTGGGGGTCTTTTGACCGCTGTGCTTATTCCAATCTACGATATCGCAACCTCGGTATAGCCTTGAATAATGTTATCCACAGGCGCTTCTCCCATAAAGGGAGGGGTGGGGGTACAATACCCCTATACACGGCGATGACCCTCGCCTAAGGTATTTATTGGGAACATTATCATTCAATAGTTTAAAAATTTAACACGATTTATGACACTTCGTTCGGCAAAAAGAGGTTTTACACTCATTGAACTTCTCGTCGTCATTGCGATCATCGGTATTCTCTCTTCTGTGGTTCTTGCATCTCTTGGGACTGCTCGTGAGAAGGCACGTGACGCGACACGTATTTCAGATATTAAAAACATTCAGTTGGCTTTGGAGCTCTACTATGACTCACGTCAGTCATACCCTGGCCAAACGACGAATGCACTCTATGCAGCTACGGGCCTCCTTGATTCTGGATCATGGACAACAAATCCATTTTCAGGAGCAGGGAACTATATTCCTAATATCCCAGTAGATCCACTTATTTCTCGAGGCGCAACCTTTGCGTACTCATACATTGGTGTTGATGCTGCTGGAACTGCAGTGTGTTTCGGCGCATTTTCTGGGAACGCACCTGTCCCATGTCAGGGGTATCTCCTTGGTGCGTCACTTGAGCGCAGTGACAACCCAGTTCTCAACAACGATATTGATTCAAACGTCGCACCATTCTATGGAGCCGATAACGGTGTCTGTGGTGCAAGCGGCGCAGTCACTAACGGACACTGCTACGCAGTGCGTCCATAAGTATAGGCATTGTTGGTCTTAAAAAAACCGTCCCTCGTGGGACGGTTTTTTTAATTTCTGATAACATATGTGTACATGCACACATTACACAAAGGGTTTACCCTCATTGAGCTTCTTGCCACCATTGCTATTGTTGGCATACTTGCTTCCTCGGTTCTTGCTGCTGTAGGAAATTCTCGTGCAAAAGCAAGAGACGCAAAACGTATTGCTGGGATAAGTGAAATACAAAAGTCACTCGAAATATACTACGACGCTTTCCAGACATACCCTTCTTCAACACCAAGCGGTTATACCGGTGCTGATGCGGCACTTCAGATGATTTATGTGCTAGGGTATCTTCATAGTGACCCATCTCAATCTGGAAATACGTACCAATATTTCGGTGGTTCAGAAAATGTTGCTCCCTATACCGAGTGTACAGGAGTGGGATGTCGAGGGTACGCACTCTCCGTCTCTCTTGAGCGCGAAGACAATCCTCTACTAGCAAAAGATGCCGATATTCAAGTGTTAAGCGGAGGGGTGATTTTTGACGGCGCCTCAAATGATTGTGGTGCGACAGCGGGTTCTCCTGAATTATGCCTTGATGTTACTCCACTTCAAATCCAACAGTAGGGGGATGATCGTATGAGTATCTTTGCAATAAATATGTTTCTCGGAGCCATTGTTTTTTGTTTTGGTACCATTATCGGAAGTTTTTTAAATGTTGTTGTGTACCGATTTCGGACCGGAGCGACGATCGTGAATGACCGTTCTCGATGTATGTCTTGTGGAAAAAAATTGATGCCACGAATGCTCATCCCAATTCTGAGTTTTGTATTTCAGAAAGGAAGATGCGCGTACTGCCAGACAAAGCTTTCTTGGCAATATCCGTTGACAGAATTTTTTGAGGGGATCATTGCGCTTTCAGTATATCTTGTGCTGGACGTTGGAATACACGCAGGGTGGTATGTGTTTCTAAAGGCAATTGTTGCTTTTGTGTTTTTTTCAGTGCTCCTCGTGATTACGCTGTATGACTGGAGACATAAAATTATTCCTGACCGTCTCTCCCTTCTTCTGGGTCTTCTTGGTGGGGGATATGCTTTGCTTCTTAGTTTAGCGGGTGAGCGACATTTTTCCCCATCGCTGTATGCCGGTTTAGGAGTATCTGTACCATTCGTTCTTTTGTGGATGGGCTCTCGTGGGAAATGGATGGGCCTTGGTGATGCGAAACTTATCGTGGGACTCGGTTTTTTTCTTGGATATCCTATAGCACTATCTATGCCAATTCTGGCATTTTGGCTAGGAACTATCCCCGCAATTCTGTTGCTCCTCTTTCGTAAGGGGATTACAATGAAGAGCGAGATTCCATTTGGGCCGTTCCTTGCGCTCGCGACATTTCTTCTCTATGTTTATCCGATCGATATCCTTCAACTTCAAACGATCTGGCCAGATATTCTTGGCTAAAGAGAGAAGCATCTCCCATATTCCCTCTAGGAAATTCCTGGGTGGATTTATGACAATAGAGCTCTTAATATCCATACTTATCATGGGTATGATGTCGTCAATCGTTATTTCTGCAAACGCAACAATGTCTTCTCGCCTACAGACAGACAATCTTGCCCACCTTATTGCGCTTTCTATCCGTGAAGCCCAGACAAAGGCTCTCTCAGCGAGTGCGCCTGTGGGCGCCACTAATGCGAGTAGCGTTCCAGGATATGGGGTCTATATCTCAGGAGCACAAAATACCGTCACTTCATTTACAGAAACTGGGACAAATATGTATTACAGAGAGGGAGAGTCTGCTGCAGACACGCCAACCCCCCTAGGTCGTGGGTTTACTATTTCTGACCTTACAGCTGTGCGTGCAGGAGTTTCAGAAACACTAGACATCACAGGTGTAAGTATCTATTTTAAAAGGCCAAAACAAGATGCCAAAATTTACTATACTGTTGGGGGAGCTATGATCGAGGGACAATCTGCCACAATCTCTATTCGAGCACCTCGTGGTGGACTTGTAAAAAATATTACCGTCACAGCAACCGGGCAAATCTCTGTGCAGTAATCCTATGCATCGGACGAGGTCATATTCATCTGGCGGGTTCACGATAGTTGAAATGATTGTTGCGGTCGGTATGTTTACTGTGCTCATGCTCTTGATTATGGGAGCATTCCTTTCTGTCACCGATGCATCAAGAAAGACAAGAAGTACGCGTGTTGCGCTCGACAACGTCAGCGCTGCGGTTGATTATATGGCTCGAGAGATCAGATTAGGAAGTTATTTCCGCTGTGAAAATGATGCAGGGGTTCCATCAATCGCCGTAGCAGACATGGGGACCATGGCAGACTGCGCATATGGCACTGGAGGAAATATTCTCTCGCTTGAACGAGCAGGAGGAGTACTTGGAAACACTGGAGATCAGCTCATTTTTTGGTATGACAATGGTCGACTCTGGCGTTCTACTGACAGCGGAGTGACAGCAGAACCCTTGACTGCAGCTGAGCTCAATATTACGTATTTCCGATTTTTTGTCACAGGAACGGGGTACTCGATTGCTGGGGGGCCTGCAGATCAGCCTAAAGTCACTATTGTCATGCGTGGGGTTTCTGGTGGGGGAAAAGTAAAAACCCAAACAGCCTTTAGCCTTCAGACGACACTTTCAGCAAGAACGCCAAACATCCCTCCATCATGATCTCTTTATTTCAATTCATCCGTGATATCTCTGAGGTTCTTTTATTTACACAAAAAAGAAGATGTTTTTCTCGCGGATTTACTCTTCTTGAGACCGTCGTTGCCATTGCTGTACTCATGCTTGGCGTCCTGGGGCCGATGTATCTTGCAAAACAGAATATTATTGCTGCTCGTGACGCAAGCGACCGGCTTATTGCTTCGTTTTTAGCACAGGAGGGGATTGAAATGGTCCGTTCCATCGTTGCTAATAATTCTGCTGATGATGTGGCTGGAGGTTGGCTTCAAAATCTCGCTTCTGGAGGAGGGCCATGCCAAGCCCAGCCTTGCGTCGTGGATGTTTTTGCTCCTCTGAATACTGCATTTTCTTTTTGTGATTCTGGTGGTGGCCCCAATGGGTGTAATACAAAAGGTGTTCTCTATCAAGATGCTACCGGTGTGATGCGTCAGCCAAATCCTGGAGCAGGGTGGACTGCAACAAAGTTTAAGAGAGTCATGACAATTTCAGAGCCCGAAACTGGCAAGCGTATTACTGCATCAACAACAGTTTCATGGTCGCGGGGATCGGTTACTCTTCAAGAAGATATTTATAATTGGTTTATTGAACTGAATTAATATGCCTTCTCGTGGTTTTACATTATTGCTCTCGATTCTTGTCATTAGTATGGTGCTTTCTGTTGCATTAGGAATCACAGAAATCGTGCTGAGAGAAAATAAACTTTCAGTACTCGTGAGGGATTCAGAAATGGCATTCCATGCTGCTGACAAAGGTATTGATTGTGCATTGTTTTACCATATCTCTTACGATAGAACCCCGCTTCCTAATGGAACCTATACTCAAATGACGTATAGTCCTTTTGCAACATCATCACAAACAGAATACCCAAACATGGCGTCATCTCCTGGAAATGAGATGAGCCTTGTAACATGCGAAAATGGGGGAGGAAACGCTCGCCTTGATTCATTGTGGGGGATTCCTGTTCGTACTCCAACCACAGCGCGCACAAATTTTCGACTCAATTTTTCTGATGGTTCATGTGCGGATGTTGAAGTCTATAATTATGTCGATGCTGGTGGGTATGAGCGGGCAACCATTACCTCTGAGGGGTACAATGTCTGTAGTACCACTGCTCCCAACAGGACACTTCGTGTCATTCAAGTTGAGACTGTCATCTAGTCCGTCAAGTTTTTCTTTCGTGGTAGGATACGTCCATGGCCTCCAAACATCTCGTCGGAGAGAAAAGACATAGGGCAGAAAAGCTCCGAGAGCTCATTGAGTACCACTCACACAGGTATCACACACTTGATGCGCCTGAGATTTCAGATACTGCCTATGATGCTCTTCTCCATGAGCTTATTGCAATAGAGGCAGAGTATCCAGAGTTAAAAACTGCAGATTCTCCTACGCAGCGTATTGGGGGGGCGCCGCTTGAAAAATTTGAAAAGGTCACCCACACCGTCCCTCAGTGGTCATTTGATAACGTATTTACCAAAGATGAGTTTGCCGATTTTGATGAACGTGTCCGCAAAGGTCTTGGAGGTAAAACATCCACCTATATTACAGAGCTTAAAATTGATGGATTCAAAATTGTCCTCACATATCTCAAGGGAGTATTGTCGACGGCTGCGACCCGTGGCAATGGTGAGATGGGGGAGAATGTGACCGAAAACGCAAAGCGGATACGCTCAATTCCTCTGCGTCTCAAAGAGTCCATTGACTGTGTGGTCGAAGGGGAAATTTGGATGCCAAAGAAAGCATTTGACGTATTAAATGCTAAACGAAAAAAGTCTGGAGAGCCTCTTTTTATGAATCCTCGGAATGCCGCCGCAGGAACAATTCGTCAGCTTGATCCAACCCTGGTGGCCGAGAGACATCTCGAGTGCTTTGTCTATGACATGGGAAGTGCGTCAGTGCGTCTGCCCGCAACACAAGAAGAAGAACTCCAATACCTTCATGCTCTTGGATTTCAAGTGAATGCAGAGTATCAAAAATGTGAGACTATCGAGGACGTCTATGCATACTACAAATTATGGGAACCAAAAAGAGATAAACAAGAGTATCTTTGTGATGGAGTGGTCGTTAAAGTAAATGAAAGAATATTTCAAGAGCGACTAGGATATACAGCAAAATCTCCAAGATTTGGTATAGCATTTAAGTTTCCTGCGGAAGAAGTCACCACTGTTGTGGAAGATATACAGCTTCAGGTGGGGCGTACAGGGGTTGTCACTCCAGTCGCACATTTGCGTCCGGTCCTTGTTGCTGGTTCGATGGTCTCACGTGCGACGCTCCATAATGAAGATCAGATTAAGCGTCTTGATGTGCGTGTGGGAGATACTGTGATATTGCAAAAAGCGGGAGATGTGATTCCAGAGATTGTGTCAGTCCTTAAGGATTTGCGCCCAGCATCCGCAAAACCATATGTTTTTCCATCTTTTGTCGAAGCATGTGGGGGACCGATTGAAAAGATTCCAGGTGAAGTTGCGTATCGATGTGTGAATAAGAATTCATTTCCACAGCTCGCAAGGAGGCTTGAGCACTTTGTTGGCAAACACGCCTTCGATATTGAGGGATTGGGCCCACAGATTGTCGAATACCTTATGAATGAAGGACTTGTGAGTGAATATGCAGATTTCTTCACTCTGACCGAAGGTGATCTTATCCCTCTTGAGGGATTTGGCGAAAAATCAGCCGAAAATCTTATTCATGCAATTAAGAATAAACAAAAGGTTCCATTTGCGCGACTTCTTGTCGGTCTCTCAATTCCTCATGTGGGTGAAGAAATGGCAATCCTCCTTGCGTCTGGATTTGGTACATTGGAAAAGTTACGCAAAGCAAAAGAAGATGAGATTATTTCAATCCACGGAGTAGGAGAAAAGATTGCTCAGTCGGTAGTTGCTTGGTTTAAAGATAAAGAAAAAATACGCATGCTGGATGCACTTCTTGAACATATAAAGGTCATCCACCATGAAAAGAAATCAGGCAGTTCTGTGTTAAAAGGGAAAACAATTGTTGTCACTGGGACACTTCCCACACTCTCTCGGGAAGACGCCAAGACAAAAATCCGGGATGCGGATGCCCATCCATCGAGCTCTGTATCACAGAAGACAGATTACGTCCTCTTGGGCGAGAATGCTGGGTCTAAGGCCGATGAAGCAAGGCGACTGAATATTCCAATATTGACCGAGGAGGAGTTTCTGCGGATGCTTTGAGAATGTTTCTTAAATCAGGTATCATGGCCTCTATGATTGATGAAAAAACTGTCGCAAACCTAGCTGATCTTGCTCGTATCAAGATTTCTACAGAAGAAGCAGTGAGACTCCAGAAAGAACTCGGAAGTATTTTGGATTATGTGGGTGCGTTACAAAAAGTTGATACCCAGGGTATTTCAAAAGAAGAAACTGTAGGGAATCTCCGAAATATATGGCGCGATGATCACGAGGGTCAAAAGGGAGACAGAGAAGGGATCCTCGACGAAGCACCCCATCGAGTAGGGGATTACATTGGGGTGAAAAAAGTCATTTCGTATGAAGAATAATTTTGCAACACTCACGATCGAAGAAGCTCGAAAAGGTCTCGAAAAGGGAACCTGGACTGCTCTCGAGTTGTGCAAAGCTTCACGTCAGCAGATAGATGCACAAAAGCACCTCGGGGCATTTTTGGAGGTGTTTGAAGATGCTGAGCAGTGTGCGACAGAAGCCGACGCACGATTAAAGAAAGGAGAGCGCGGACCGCTTCTAGGAATTCCTGTCGCAATTAAGGACAATCTTCTCTACAAAGGGCATCGTTCAGGAAGTGCATCAAAAATTCTTGATGGATACACCGGTGTGTATGACAGCACAGTGGTTGAACGCCTTCGTAAGGCTGGAGCGGTTATCATGGGCCGCACAAACATGGATGAATTTGCCATGGGGAGTTCGAATGAAAATTCTGCTTATGGTGTCGTTAAAAATCCTCATGACCATTCACGTGTCCCTGGTGGATCCTCGGGAGGGTCTGCGGTTTCTGTCGCAATGGGAGGCGTCCTCGCTTCCTTAGGATCTGACACAGGAGGTTCAATTCGCCAACCGGCTTCATTGTGCGGTGTCGTAGGGTTTAAACCAAGTTATGGTCAAGTCTCAAGATATGGATTAATGGCAATGGCTTCTTCTCTAGATCAAATTGGTCCTTTTGGAAAAACTGTTGCAGACGTACGGGCATTGTATGAAGTCATCCGTGGGCATGATCCCATGGACGCGACATCACTTCCTGAATCTTTATTACCAGCCCCACAAATAAAAAAGTCTTTTCGTATTGGCGTCCCTAGTGCTTTTGTGAGACAAAAAGGTATTGATCCTGATGTCTTGCATGCCTTTGACCGTGCCGTCGACGCGTTAAAGAAAGCTGGGCACTCCATTGTGGATATTGATTTGCCTGTGCTGGACCATGCATTGGCTGTGTATTACATCATCATGCCCGCTGAAGTGTCTTCAAATCTCGCACGATTTGACGGTATTCGCTACGGCCACTCCTATCAGAAAGGTGGGCTCCGGGATATTTATGATGTCTCGCGTGCGGAAGGGTTTGGCCCCGAAGTACGTCGGCGTATTCTTTTGGGGACTTATGTCCTCTCTTCTGGATACTATGACGCATATTATGATAAGGCCAATCTTGTTCGTGCGAAGATCAAACAAGATCTTGCAAAGGCTTTTCATTCTGTTGATGCAATACTTACTCCAACTGCGCCGACACCCGCGTTTCGTATAGGAGAAAAAACGTCAGACCCACTTCAGATGTATCTTGCCGACATATTTACTGTTCCTGCAAATATCGCAGGAGTACCGGCAATCTCTGTCCCTGTTGGCACTGTCTCTCGTGAGGGGAAAGATCTTCCTGTTGGGGTTCAGTTTATGACCCCCCTCTATCATGACGCATGGTGTTTTGATCTCGGACAAGAGCTAGAAAAAGCGATAACATAACATGTATCTATGGACGCTGCGTTAGAGATCCTTAAAACAATTCACCATATTCTCGTCAATGTCTCGACTGTTTTGACGATGATATTTATTGCCATTGCAGTGTATTCCTGGATCAAGCACAACGAACACGCTCACCATGTGGCTCATGAGCTCAATCATCGATTCGCCCATGCACATCAAGAAGCCGGAGAAGGAGCTCATGCAATAGGCGGGGTCGGGGAAATGTGGAAAAAGATTGATGGGTATATTCGCTCAGAAAATCCTTCTGACTGGAAAGTAGCGATCTTGGAAGCAGATCATGTTCTTGAGTTAGTGATTACCCAGATGGGTTTTCCCGGTGAAACCTTTGGAGAAAAACTGAAATCTATTCATCCGTCTCAGTTTCCATATCTTGACCTTGCATGGGAAGCACATAAGTTTCGTAACGATATTGCGCACTCGAGCAATCGTCCACTCTCTCACAGTGAAGCAAACCGAGTCATTGGCCTCTACGAACGTGTCTTTAAGGAACTCAAGGTGCTTTAAGATTAACGGACATCTCCCGATCCGTGAATCATTCCGCGTGCTGCGCGGTCTTTTAGTTTTTTAATGTTGCCAGTGGCAATGTCAGAGAGCGATACATTGAGCTCGCTCGCAAGTTGCGAAAGGTACCAGAGTACATCGCCAAGTTCCTTTACAAGCAGATCTTTTTCTTCTTGTGTCAGCTCTCCGTTTTTGTCCCGAAACAATTTCTTGATCTTTTCAGCAATTTCTCCTGTCTCCCCAAGGAGCCCCAGGGTAGGGTAGATCACTTTGTGCCCAATGACTGGGTATTTTGCTGTCGCACGAGATTCTTTTTGATAGTCGTCGAATGTGTAAGGCATATAAGGAAGTATATCAAAGCGTCTATACAAGAGGTTGATTTGGAGCAAAGAACGGGATGCGACCCTTACAAGGACCAGTATCGCTTTCTTATATATTTCACGATAGGAATCGCTCATAAATATAGGAGAAGGGCTTTAAGTCCATCGACGAGCGAAGTATCTGGCTGGCGGCATCAATACAAAAACCACCCCATAAGGGGCGGTATTTTGTATTGTGCGCAGCGAACGGGACTTGAACCCGCAACCTCTCGCGTGACAGGCGAGTGCTCT
>CAZUMX010000017.1:0-20894 GCA_964622275.1 uncultured Candidatus Saccharibacteria bacterium | reverse complement strand
TGCGTACGGAGACGCAATGCCTGAAGTGTTGTTTTTGGCACTTCGTGTTTACCGACGGATTAAAGAGTCGTTCGGCAAGCTCTGCATTCAGTACGGGCGATCGAATCCTCTGTCGAAGCCAATCATCCCCGTCGGAATAGTATATCACATTTTGTACAAAAATCAAGTATTGCCGTGTGTTCTCTGCGGTGGGCAATGCCACAGGGATGTCTTAGAAAAACCCTTTGTTTGCAAGGTCTATGAAGTGTTTGACAATGGAATATTATCTTGTATAATATAGAGCGGAACTCAAACAATGAGGTGTTCTATGAAGTTTCTGAGCATGCTTTTTGTCGTCATGGGGGCCTTCCTGATCGTGTTCTCTGGGTACTACGGTATCCAGTTCGGGACCACGGATGGGCCCCTGATTCAGGGCTATCTGGGTGGGCTCGTTCCCACCATCACTGCCATCGTCGGGCTGATCACACTCAATGTCGGGTGGAACAACCTGGCTCTGATCCGGGACCTCGAAGCAATTTCGAGGATGGGGGTGACGGAATGATGAGTGTCTGCATTGCATGCATCCTTGTCAGGGGAGTCCTGGCTGGAGTCGTGCAGGAGACCGAAGTCATGCGTAGAATACTCGGGCATCAAGGGCTCCTGGCTCTAGTTGCCCTGACGACACCACAGAGTCCTGTTCCGCTGCCGGAGAAGCACGAGCCCGTGTTTCCGGCATACAGGGTGCCCGAGGTCGAACGAAAGATTTCACCTCGGAGCCCTCAGAAGAAAAAATTTATCGATCGCCATGCGTATCGAAAGCATCGGTACGCAGCTCCACCTCCCAAGAGGTGGAAGTAAATCAAAACCACCCGGCATAACGCTCGGGTGGTCTTTTTTATTTTAATACTCGGCGCATGTCACGCTCGGCATCTCGTTTTTTCAGTGTCTCACGTTTGTCGTATTTCTTTTTTCCACGCGCGAGTCCAATCGAGAGTTTGATGCGACGACCTTTGATATAGACAGCAAGGGGGATGACAGCAAGTCCTTGCGACTCACTACGTTCTGCTAGCTCAGCGAGCTCTGACTTGTTGAGGAGCAGTGCGCGCTCGCGTCGAGGATCGCCATCAGCTGATGGGTTGCCTGGCTGGTAAGGGGTGATGTGCATTCCCACAATACGGGGTAGCCCCTGGCGAAAGGACACGAACGCTCCGTCCATCGAGACCTGGCCTTTGCGAAGTGATTTCACCTCAGCTCCGGTCAAAGCCAATCCCGCCTCGTATTTCTCGAGGATCTCGTAGTTGAAATAGGCTTTGCGGTTTTCGGCAATCGACATGAATACCTATCATACGACACCATGAGCACGTTGACAACACGTGATTTTAGTGCTATTTTCTGTATAGATTCTTTTCACAGGAGCTATCACATGGTTTTAGCCATAAAGATCACGCATGAGATCGACGGATCTCTGAAGTTTCTTGGAGACCCGGATTTTTCTCACTTCGGACCCTTTAACGACATGTCTGCAGCCGAGAGTCTTCTCGTAAGGAGGCGGTGGGACAAGCAGACAGGATCGAAGAATGTCTGGGTTGCCCTTTTGGGTGCCACCCGGATGATCGAGGCTCGAATCATCGAGGTCCCTCAGGGGTTCAAGAGCTGGGCTGACCCACGGGACCTCCCCGCAGGAAAGCAGGTCTTCAACTAAGACCCCCAATATACCCGGCGCTGTAAGGCGTCGGGTATTTCTTTTCATACACGTATGCTCTGTTATACTGTCCGCATTATGGATTTCGAAAAAATGAACCCACTCCGTCCTCGCGAAGACGGCAAAAAAGATGTTCCGCTACCGCCACCGATGTGGAGAAACTCAGTGACGATTTTTCTTATCTTTCTCCTTTTTGTTATTGGTTATGGTCTCTTTTCTGATTTGAGCAAAACACCTTCACAGGTATCGTTGTCTGAGATTGCTTCAGATGTACGTGACGGGAAGGTTGATACTATTCAAGTCGAAGGATCAAAGCTCGTCGCAAAGTATGAAGATGGCGCAGAAAAGATCTCAAAGAAAGAGCCTGAATCGAGTCTTTCGGATACACTCAAAAACTATGGTGTCACGAGCGAAGAGCTCTCCGCTGTCAAAATAGATATTCAGAATCCTAGTGGTTTTGGGTACTGGTTTGCGAATCTTGCACCAATCCTCATCCCCATTCTCTTTCTGCTTATTCTCATTTGGTACCTCTCCCGCCAAGTGAAGGGGGGCGCTGGCATGCAGGCGTTCTCGTTTGGTCAATCAAAAGCGCGTGTCATTTATCCTGACGATACGGCCCAGAAGGTGACCTTCAAAGACATTGCTGGTGTCAAAGAGGCGAAGGAGGAACTTTCTGAAATCGTGGATTTTCTCAAGCATCCCAAGAAGTTTCTTGATATCGGTGCGCAGATCCCTAAGGGCGTGCTTCTCATGGGCGCTCCAGGAACAGGAAAGACACTGCTTGCTCGTGCGGTAGCGGGAGAAGCACATGTGCCATTCTTTCATCTCTCTGGAAGTGAATTCGTTGAAATGTTTGTCGGTGTCGGTGCATCCCGTGTGCGCGATCTTTTCCGTATGGTCAAAAAGGAAGCACCGGCAATCATCTTCATCGATGAGATCGATGCCGTGGGGCGCGTCCGTGGCGGGGGGATCGGGGGAGGAAACGATGAGCGCGAACAAACACTCAATCAGATTCTCGTCGAGATGGATGGATTTGAGCCAAACGAAAAAGTGATCGTGATGGCAGCGACCAATCGCCCAGATGTCCTTGATCCAGCACTTCAGCGACCAGGCCGCTTTGACCGTCGTGTGGTCCTTGAACTTCCAGACCTTGCAGACCGTGAAGAGATCATCAAAGTCCATGCCAAGAAGAAGCCGCTTGCTGAGGATGTAAATCTGCGTGTCGTTGCAGAACGAACACCAGGGTTCTCAGGAGCAGACCTGTACTCCCTCATGAATGAAGGCGCCATTCTTGCGGCTCGTGAAAATCGCAAGAAGATCGGGCAGTATGACCTCATTCGTTCGATCGAGAAGGTGATGATTGGTCCAGAGCGCAAGAGCCATGTACTCTCAGACAAGGAGAAGCGCATCACTGCCTATCATGAAGGTGGTCACGCACTCTTGGCATCACTCCTTCCTTTTGCGGATCCAGTCCACAAGATCTCTATCATTTCTCGAGGTCATGCCGCAGGCTATACGCTCAAGCTTCCTATTGAGGAGCGCCGCTTCCATACACGGAAAGAGTTTCTTGATGATATTGTGGTCTCGTTGGGTGGGTATATGGCAGAGCTCATGGTCTTTGACGATCTCACCACGGGTCCATCAAACGATCTTCAGGTTGCCACGAACCTTGCGCGCAGTATGGTTGCTCGCTTTGGGATGTCGACAGAGATTGGTCCAGTCGCACTTGAGACAATGGACAGTGGATATCTGCGTGGTGCATCAGCCATGGAGCGTGATTATTCTGAACATGTGTCAGCGAAGATCGACCAAGAGGTTTCAAAGATCATGAACGAGGCGCTTGCCAAAGCTCGAGATCTTCTCTCAACGCATCGCAAGGTTCTTGATGCCATTGCAGAAGAACTCATCGCAAAAGAGACACTCGAACAGAAAGAGTATGAAACCCTCGTGAAGCTTCACGGCATCAAACTTGCGCATAGAGAGGAAGAAAAAATCATTTCTGTCGCACGAGAAGAGGGGAATCCTTCAGAGGTGTCAGCTGAGCCACCAGTGATTCCACAAGCGACCACCATCACTCACGAGACGATTCACACGGAACATTTCGACCCCCGGAAAGGGAAGAAAGGGAGGAAATAACATCGTCATCAGCCTGCCTGCGCAGGCAGGTCACTAGTCCTCGGATGATAGGTTTAGGGCAGAGTAGATTTTATCGTCACGAACACACAGGTCTTTTGGTGTCTTTGGGCACGAGTCACAAAGCATATTGCTCCGCACTGCTCGCAATCTGCTAAGTGCTCGTTGCCACGGCTCGCCTGCCGTGATACGGCATGGCTCCGCCCGACATTACGCGAACAAACCCCACGCAGGTGGGGTTTGTTCGTCTCAATGTCCACCCGCTTGGACTCGAACCAAGGACCAGTCGTGTATATGGGTTTAAGTTTTTTGTGCGCCCTCTTGGATTTGAACCAAGGACCGACCGTGTATAAGACGGTTGCTCTACCAAGCTGAGCTAAGGGCGCACAAAAACCTCAAACCATACAAAAGGTTCACTCGGTTCAGATAGAAGCAAGCTTCTATCTATCCCTTGCTGCCTTTTGTAAGACGACTTGCTCTATTCGCGTCCATCTTCCTGATTCTATCAGGAAGATGGGTCTTGTCTGTGTCGCCGGTGGGCGACTCTTCAGCGAACAAGCAAGCCTGGCCACGCCATAGCGTGCTGGCTTACCAACTGAGCTACGGGTGGGATACTACAGATTCTCATATTAGGAGAGTCTTCGCAATCAGTCTTTTGTGTAACGATTATCCCCTCACTGGAGTATACTAGGGTATCGATCAATCTTTTCTGGTCGTACTTATTCATTTAGTCACCATGATCACTATGACACAAAAGGGAGCAGGGCTTATTATTCCCATCCTGGTCGTTGCGATTCTTGCTGTTGGTGCACTTGTCTTCCTTGGGAAGAAAGACGCACCTGTCGCAAAGCAGCCAGCACCAACCGCACCTCAGCAGGGCATCGCAGTGGGGGAGCCAAATCCAGCACAGCCAAAACCAGCTGAAACACCAGATGCCGTCGTTGATGCGATCCTTGTCGATGCAACAGCTGAAGCTGCTGCAGCGGATGCAAGTGCTGATGCGGACCTCATTCAATCCGATACGAATGCCATTAATAGCTACGGAAATGCCTATGACGCAACCAGTTTCTAAGTTTCTAGCGGGAGCTCTCCTTTTCTCTCTTCTTACTCCTTCTGTTGTGTTTGCACAGGCAGGATCGACTCAAGGTGGAGCAAAAGCCGTGCGAGAAAACCTCAACTTCTGTTCTCGAATGAGTGAAATCGAATCACGATTTACCACTAGTGCAGCAGAGCGAGAGAAAGAGCTCGGAGACAAACGTGAAGAACGTGACCACAATCTTTCGCTTCGCCGAGGTGAGCGAGAGGAAAAGCTCAAGGAGTTTCGTACGACACATGATGCGAAGCGTGGTGACCATTATGAAAAGTTGAACGAGAAGGCAACGACCGATGCCCAGAAAGCAGCAGTTGCAACCTTCCAACAGGCCGTTGAAGCTGCGGTGACTGTCCGAAAGGCAGCTATTGATGCAGCCAATACAACTTTCAAGGCAGGTGTCGACAAGGCACTTTCAGACCGTCGTACTGCTGTCGATACGCTGGTGAATACCCTCAAGAATTCAGTAAACGCAGCGATCGCTACCGCAAAAGCAGATTGTGCAGCGGGGAAGGATGCCAAGACTGTTCGCGAAGCTTTCCAAGCAAGTACCAAAGCTGCCCGTGACACATTTCAGACAAACCGAAAGGCGCTTGAAAAGGTTGATACGCAAGTAAAAGCTCTTCAAGATGCCCGTAAAACAGCTGTAGAGAAAGCCATTGCTGATTTCAAGACGGCTCTTGAAAAGGCGAAAACTGATCTCAAGGCTGCGTGGGGAAGCGTAGGGACATCGACGACGCCCTAATCTTTCTTGAGCCCCTCGTCCAAAAAACTCCACAAGCGATTCTGTGGAGTTTTTTGTTGCTGAAATTATTATGTTTGGTACTCTCAATAATGGAACTGTTTTTCAAGAGGAGAGTCGCGTGTATATTCAAATTAGTGATTCTGACATACGTGAAGCAATGAGGATCGCTGCAAACCTTCCATGTGTTCCGTGTACCGATGCACGTCGAATGATTCGACGTACGCTCTATGTCATGACACTCGAAGAAGCAGGAACAGATGTCTCCTTCAACAAACTCCACGATTTCTCTCTTGATTTTGGTGGAGGAGAAGAAGGCTTTGCAATCGTGCGCGTTGCATGAGTAGAAAGCCCCACGACGAGTGGGGCTTTATTCTAAGTGAATATGTCTTTCAGTGTATGAAGCAAGAAGTGGGTGAAGCGCAAGAAGTGGGTCTTCTGTCAAAAGATGTTCCGCTTCATTGCGTGCGGCTTCTACCATTTTGATATTACGAATTGCTTCCATCCCAATATCTGAGATTCCCCATTGTTTTTCTCCTGCAATACCTCCAGACCCTCGTTGGGCGAGATCTCGTTCTGCAAGCTCAAATCCGTTCTTCGCTTCGACGACTGCGCGAAGGCGCTCTTGGGTTTTCTCACTTTTTGCATCAGCGTAGAGATAACAGTACGCCTGGTGTGTGCCTCGGAGAACGCGTCCGCGCAATTGATGAATTTGCGCAAGACCAAATCGCTCGGCCCCCTCGATGACAATGATGGTTGCGTTAGGAACATTGACGCCAACCTCAACAACTGACGTCGCCACCAAGACATCGATGGTTCCTTTCAGAAACTCATCCATGACTTTTTGCTTCTCAGGAGGTTTCATCTTGCTATGGAGGATAGCAATATGAGAGTTCGGAAACACGCGTTCCTTCAGCCTTTTTGCTTCTTCTTTGACTGATTTTGCTTGGATAGCCATTTCTTTTTCTGGGTCAGGCTCATCAATGCGCGGACAAATGATATATACCTGGCGCCCTTCCTCAAGTGCACAACGAATTTTTTCTTCCGTGACATTCCGTTTATCCTGCGGAACAATCTCGGTAATAATGGGTTTTCTCCCGGGAGGCATGCTGTCGATGACCGAAAGATCAAGATCTCCATAGAGCGTGAGTGCGAGTGTCCGTGGAATCGGAGTCGCTGTCATCGAGAGGACATGAGGCGCAATAGCGCTTTTTTGTACCAAGGCCCCTCGCTGAGCAGTCCCAAATCTGTGTTGTTCATCGATGATCGCAAGTGCGAGAGATTTCCACTTCACCTTAGACTGAATGAGTGCGTGAGTACCCACAAGCACAGGAATCTCACCAGCAGCGACCCAACGCAACATTTGTGCTCGACTGATGGGAGTGGTTCCGTCGGGAGAAACCTTTGATGGAAATTTTACTGCTCCACTGCCAGTCAGAAGTCCTACCTGAATCCCTGTGTGGCGAAAATATTGGATGAATGATTTAAACTGCTGCTCCGCCAATATCTCGGTGGGGCACATGTAGGCGACTTGAAGTGGTTGTCCTTTTGGACGGGATGCAATAATGCTTGCGGCAACAGCTGCCGCCACGGCGGTTTTCCCACTCCCAACATCTCCTTCGAGTAATCGAAGCATTGGGCGAGTACTGGAAAGGTCTTTGGTAATAGATGCTATTGCTTGTTGTTGTGCTGGGGTTAGGGGAAAGGGGAGTTTTTTTGCAAAAATACTGGATTCTTCTTGGGCATTGGGAATGGTATAAGCCTCATGCTCTTGGTAGCGAAGTCTCGCGCTATGACGCATGAGCTGGATAAGGAATATTTCTTGGAATGCAAAACGTTTTCGAGCACTTTCAGCATGTGACTCTTTCTGTGGACGATGGATCCAGATGAGTGCAGTTCCGAGCGAAGGGAGGTTGTAGCGTTTAAGAATGTCTTCCGGAATCATGTCTTCAACTTGTTCATGCACTTTCTCAGAAAAGACACGGTCGAGCGCATGAAAAATCCAACGAGAACTTATCCCTTGGCTCTCAGGATAGACAGGAGTCAGTGTGGGTTCTTGTCCTCCTCCCTCAAACAAGGTTCCACGCACTTCACCTGGAAGGGCAGAGATTTTTTCGATATGTGGATTCGCCATTGCCAATCCTATACCTCTCATTTTTGCTACGCCATCAAGTTTGACGTATGTTCCAATGGGATGCATCTTCGCAATATACGGCTGGCGAAACCATGAGGCCTTGAGTGTCCCCGAAGTATCTCGTATGGTGAGTTCTCCCGTCGGCATTCGTCCCCTGAATGTTTTTTTTGTCTCTGCCTTGATGACTTCTCCTAAAATAGTCGCATGCTCACCATCTCTAAGTCCTGTGATGGTGCATGCACCGCTTGAAGATATATAGCGCGATGGGAGGTGAAGTAATAAATCGGTGACTGTATATATCCCCAATTTTTCTAGGGCTTTTCGATGAAGGGGGGTTAGTCGGTGGTGTTTGGAAATAGGGTCGTTTGGGCTCACAAAGATATCCTATCATGGAGATCAGTGGCGATGGGAGAGAGGTCTTTTTGTAAAATAATGGTACACTATAAGAAAGGTCATTTGTATACATTATCCTTGCTCTATGAAAAAAGCTTTTCTATTCATTTTTGTTCTACCGGGTATCGTTGCGGTGCTCATTGGGTTCTTCCTCTCTCTCAAGGGCTCTGCCCCTCAGGCGTTTCCGCAGGTTGTTCCGACTCCAACTGTGAGCCTCAACGATGGAGAAACGTTCCTATTGGAGGCAGGGTATGTGACCAAGCAGATCAATGGAGTCGATCAAACCATGATGGCGTACAACAAGTCGGTTCCAGGCCCAGTGCTCAAGGTGAAGCAAGGAGACAAAGTCACTCTTCGCTTTAAAAACAAGCTCGGACAAGAAACCCTTCTTCATGCACATGGAGTAAGAATGGAAAATGCCTACGATGGAACCCACCTTGTTCAGACGGTCATGAAAGATGGTGATTCGTTCGACTACATTCTTACGTTCCCTGATCCTGGGGTCTTTATCTATCATCCCCACACCCTTCGAGACGATACTCAGCAAGACTTAGGGCTCTATGGCAGTATCATTGTTGAACCCAAGGATCCAACCTATTGGCCGCCTGTAAATCGAGAAGAGAATATTACTCTCGACGATTTGCTTGTGGAAGATGGAGTTATTGCCCCTCACAGCCCAAATTACGCAACACATGCGCTCATGGGTCGCTATGGAAATACGATGTTTATCAATGGAGAACCATCGATTCATCTCACAGCAACATCGGGGGAAGTCGTTCGGTATTATTTTACAAATACCGCAAATACACGAACATTCGCACTGACACTTCCTGGCGCAAAAATGAAACTCGTTGGCTCTGATGACGGACGGTACGAAAAGGAAACATACGCTGACCAAATTATCATTTCTCCAAGTGAGCGCGCGATTGTTGACGTTCTTTGGGAATTACCAAAGTCGTATTCATTCATTCATAATCCTGGCCAAGGAGAAAAAACATATTCACTTGTGACTGTGGATGTGAGCCAAGGGGCCGTTGGGACATCGTATGCGAATGAGTTCCGGACCCTTCGGAAGGATGATGCATATGCTGAATCCTTAGATGCGTATCGCTCATATCTCAATACTCCACCAGATAAGCTTTTGACGATGACCGTGAAGGTCGATATGGCAAAGATCATGCAACAGATGATGGGAGGGGGAACAATGTCCTCAACGGACGGCCACGATCACGGTTCTATGATGGGTGGGAGCATGGATTCCACATCTGGATCAATGGGAATGATGCATAACCATGCTTCAGTTCCTATTGAATGGGAAGATCAGATGGGCGCAATGAACATTTTTTCGACAGATAAGACAACGACATGGGTGTTGCGCGACATGACTGGTGTCGACACAACAACCACGAGCCCATCAGTGATTCCCAAAGATAATCTCGATGTCTTGTGGAAGTTCCAGAAGGGAGATGTTGTGAAGGTGCGGATTTTCAATGATCCAAAGAGTGATCACCCCATGCAGCACCCATTTCATGTTCACGGACAGCGCTTCCTCGTTCTTTCAACCAATGGTGTTCCAAACGATAACCTTGTGTGGAAGGATACAGCTCTCATCAAAACAGGCGACACTGTAGACGTTTTGATACCAATGGAAAATCCAGGCAAATGGATGGCTCACTGTCACATTCTCGAGCACCTTGCTACTGGGATGGTTGTTTTGTTTGACGTTGAGGATTCGAGTCTTCCAAAAGAGGAGTAGGCGTTTTCTTTGATTGCCACCAAGTCTTCAAGCGTTCGCCCCACACGAGACGAACGCCAATAAGTTCAAGACCTATAAAAAAAAGCCAAGATCCGGGTGTAAAGGGTGTGACAAGAGCAATGATCCCATACACCATGAAAAGAATGCCAAAAAGTTTCTTGAATTTGGACTTCTTGATTCTGTCCATCATATCTGGAAAGCATACGACATTTGTCCACCAATACAAGCGCTGTGGGCAATGTATAATGATAGGGAACTGAAATCATGGAGCTCCTTGTTGGCATTGGAAAAGGAAAAGATCAAGACCCGTTCAAGGGGGGAGAGAGCGCTGCGCGTGACGTTGCAAGTTCTCTGGGAAACGCTCTTCCCCATGCGCTTATTCTTTTTTGTGCCGGACACATTGATACACAAAAATTTCTCCTCGGAGTACGTTCTGTCTTCCCTGAGACACAACTTATTGGCTGCACAACAGCAGGCCACGGGACACGCGAAGAGCTATTTGATGATGGAGGAGTGCTCATGGGGATCGCTGGTGAGTCACAAAAAAACTTTGTCTCTACACATGCGACAGGTGTTCATAATAATGAGACAGCTATCGTGAAAGCAGTAGCCGAAAATCTACGCTTGCAGTCCCCACTCGCACAGCTCTCTGGTGTTCTGACCTTTTTTGATGGGCTTGCGGGGAGTGGTTCTCTTATTACTGAAACACTCAAGGAGGAGTTTCCCATTCATAACATCTTGGGTGGGTTTGCTGGAGACGGGATGGCTTTTCGAGGAACGCAACAGTTTGCAGGTTCAGAAGTGTTTACGGATAGCGCTGTTGCTCTAGGAATTTCTGGAGTAGCAGTTGGTGTGGCAGCAGAGCATGGATGGAGAACCATTGGTATACCCATGACGGCGACCAAAGCAGAGGGCGCACTTCTGATGGAACTTGATGGGAAACCGGCATTCAGTATGTATGAAAAATATTTTGGTGATATGGCACATGAAGTTCGCGAGGAAGCCATGAGTCGGCTTGCCCTCATGTATCCTCTTGGAATAGTTCGAGAAAAGACAGTTCTTGTTCGTGCCCCGCTTTCTGTTGATGAAGGAGGAGGAATTTTGTGTGGGGCTGAAATTCCTGTCGGTGCTTCAGTCCGCCTCCTTCTGGGCTCAAAAGACGCGATGTTCGCTGCTGCAAGCAGAGCAGGGTCTCGAGCAAAACACGCACTTGGGACAAAGTCACCCAAGGCTGCAATTATGGTGAGTTCTATGGCTAGGAGAAAGTTGTTAGGGAAAGAATCACAAAAAGAAATTCTTGCTGTGTCAGATGCCCTGGGGAGCCACGTTCCACTGTTGTGCATGTATGGATATGGAGAGTTTGCTCCTATGGATGAGACTGGGGTTACGTTTCAAAATGAGTCCCTTGTTGTTCTTGCGTTTGGATAATATTGTCTATGATTCAAAAACTTCGCTCACTTTCATCATCAATTTACATCAAGATCTTAATCGGATTTACGACGATTCTCTTGCTTTCATTATTTCTTGGTTACGGCACATATGGTGAATTGAAGACCGTCAACACCGTTGTGGAAGCGATGGCTCCACGAATTGAGAATATTCAAACCTTTGCTGAAATGCGTGCGACATTGAATATTCTTGTCTCCCATCTGTCGAAGGAATCAGAACAGATTTCAGCGGAAGACATTACTATACTCACTCGTCGTTTAGAAGAAGATCTTGCACTCGTGCTTGAACGGCCTCCGTTTGGCGAAGAGAAAGACATCGTTCTCTTTGAGGGGACTCTTCGTCAGGTGACAGGGGGGTTGATGCGGTTGTCACAACAAGCACCATCCCCATCACAAGATGAACTTTCTAATGTGTTACTTGCTCTTGATGAAGCACGTACGGTTATTGATGTTTCTGCCCGTCTCATTGAAGAAGAAACTCGAACCGCACTTAATCTCGAACAAAGTCTCCTAGATCAAGCCATGAGACAGTTGCTCACAACACAAGTGATCGTACTGTTTTTGGGTATACTCCTCGCGATGTTTCTTGCCCGCATGATTACCTCACCACTAGAGATTCTTCGAGAAAGTGTCGCATCAGTTGCACGTGGAGATTATGGAGCAAAGGTTGCGATTCGATCTCACGACGAATTGGGTGAGCTTGCAAGTGCGTTTAACGAGATGTCTTCTGCGCTAAAAAAATACACAACCTCACTTGAAGGAACTGTTGCAGAACGAACAAAAGAATTAAATGAGAAGCTTACTGCACTAGATTCTCTCACACACGAGCTAGATGAAAGTGCTCAGATGCTCATTCGCCGGGATGTCGCACTCACACGTGCAACAGAACGTCTCGAAGAGTTGGACTCTGTCAAAAGCGAATTTATTTCTGTTGCCGCGCACCAGCTCCGTACTCCGCTATCAGCAATTAAATGGACACTCTCACTTCTCCTTGATGGAGATGCGGGCACTGTGACACCGGAGCAACGTGAATTGTTTGAAAAAGCGTCACAATCAAACGAACGCATGATCCGTCTTATTGAAGACATGCTTACCGTAACACGCATTGAGAGCGGAAAAGCAACATTTGTCTCAGTTCCAGTTCTTCCCGGTGACATCCTCTCGGGTCTTGTGCAAGAGGTTGGAAAGACAGCACAAGAAAAGGGTATACACTTAAATCTTTCGCCTATCCCAGAGCATCGAACGGTTCTTGGTGATGCAGAAAAATTGAGAGATGTCTTCCAAAATTTATTAGAAAATGCTATTCGGTATACCCCTCGCACAGGGACTATTCAAGTCTCACTTACACAGAAAGAACATTTTGTTGAGGTAAGTATTGCGGATTCGGGAATTGGTATACCAGAAAAGCAGAGAGCAAATATTTTTACAAAGTTTTTCCGTGCAGACAATGCAGTAAAGACAGTCACTGATGGAACCGGTTTAGGACTGTATGTCGCAAAAACAATCATTGAGCGGCATCATGGGAGTTTGCGGTTCGAGAGCGTAGAAGGAAAAGGGACAACTTTCATTGTGACTCTTCCAAATGAAGACGCTCCATTTATAAAGGGATAACTATCGTATGGACACAGTAGTAAAACATATTCTCCTTATCGAAGACGATGAAACTCTCGGCTCTACCCTTATGAGGAAGTTGATTGAAGCCGGGTACGCAGCTACTTGGGAAAAAAATGGACAGGATGGTCTTCGGAGATTAAAGCTCCTTCAGCCAGACCTACTTCTCCTAGATCTCACACTACCAGGACTGCGGGGAGAAGAAATTCTTGACGTTGCAGAAAAAGATGCTGATCTCTCACGCATTCCTGTTGTCGTGATATCTAACTCTGGTCAAGCAGATGATATTGATCGGCTCACAAAGCATCCAGGAGTGAAGGCGTATTTGGTAAAAGCAGACTTTCACCCAGCAGAAATTATTACCCAAATTCACGCAGTTCTTGCGCCAGGCGAGCCCCAAACGTCCCAAAGGGGGCGACGGACGATTCTGATAGTAGAAGATGACGACATCCTTTCCTCACTCGCAGTAAAAAAATTCCAGAAGGCAGGGTACGAAACAATGCATGCACCTGATGGCCATGAGTGTCTCCGTTTACTGGGGGAGGGAGCTGTACCAGATCTGATTCTTCTGGATGTCATTATGCCTGGAATAAATGGTTTTGATGTGCTCAGGGAGATGCGAAGGGAGCCACGTCTTAAACATGTGCCAGTCGTTATTTTTTCAAATTATGCTCAAGATCAGGATATTGAGACCGCACGAGCGCTTGGAGCAATAGACTTTTTGGTGAAGTCAAAAATGAACCTGAAAGAGGTTGTTGATCGAGTTGGAGAGATTTTGGGGAAATGATAAGTTGTCATTATTATGCGAATTCTTATCGCCACAGGCATTTATCCTCCTAAGATCGGGGGACCGGCACAGTATGCTGTGTCTCTCAAAACAGCTTTTGAATCATTGGGTCATTCAGTCACTGTGTTGACGTATGGATCATTTGAACATGGTGTTCCGTTTGGTGTGCGGCATCTGGTGGTGTTTTTTCGAGCACTCTTTCTGATGCCAACGATTGACCTTGTCATCGCATTGGATACGATCAGTACTGGTCTCCCGTCTGTACTGGCAGCTCGATGTTTAGGGAAAAGAAGTATTGTTAGAATCGGAGGAGATTTCCTTTGGGAATCATATGTCGAGCGAACAAAACAGTCTGTGACACTCCCGGGATTTTACCAGAAACACCTCGAGTTTTCGTGGAAAGAGCGTCTCATATTTCGACTACAGAAGTGGCTTCTTCGTCTTGTTGATCATGTTGTGTATACAACATCTTGGCAAAAGGATCTTTGGAAATTCCCCTATGAAATTCCTGAAGATAAATGCATGTTGATTGAAAATACTTATGATCTGTCTTTTACGGCTTCGCCCTCACAGCCTGAGAAGGAAGAAAAAATATTTCTTTGGGCTGGCCGGCCTATTACATTGAAGAATCTTCCATTACTTGTTCGGGTGTTTGAGCGCGCTAAACAGCAGGGAATCCCGGCTCGACTCGAGTGCATATCAGGGGTTTCTCATGTTGATCTCATGAAAAAAGTTCGAGAAAGCTACGCGATGATCCTTCCGTCACTTTCAGATGTTAGCCCGAATGTGATTCTTGATGGGATTCGAGAAGGAAAGCCATTTATTATGACAAAACACACTGGAATTGCTGAACGGCTCAATGGAGCAGGGTTGTTTGTCGATCCTGAAAATGAAGAAGAGATTCTTCGAGCGATCATTTCGATGTGTCGTGAAGAAACATACACACAATGCCAAGATGTGCTGTCGAACATTCATTATACGCATTCATATATCGACATCGCTCAAGAGTTTTTAGGCCTCGCAACGAAACCTACGATTTCTTGATTCCTCGAAGATTGAATGCAGTGCCGAGCCATCTCAGTGGGGTAGAGTCAAATCGCTCAAAGAGCGTTGACTGAGCGACTGTCAGTGTCGGAAACCATTGGTCGAGTGGCCACGGAATCAGCTTAAAATTATAGAACCATACGCGATCAGAGGTGACTCCATGGCTTTTCATTGCATTGCGCGCTGAGGCGAGGGTGTATTCGCGATGTGTGATGTAATGTCCGCGTGTTTTGAGGAAGATATTGCGTATCTTTCGGATCGGCCACGTAACGAACATCACAAGTCGTCCAATAAGTCGCCAAGGAGAAAACACATATGGGTAACTCACGACAAGTGTTCCTCCGGGCTTGAGCACACGGACCATTTCGGTGTACGCACGGTCCTCATCGGCAAGATATTCGACAAGTCCCATGGCAGTCACAACGTCAAAAGACGCATCAGGATATTGAAGGGAGTACACATCACCAACCTCTATATGAAGGTCTGGTCCCTCTTTGTGTTCTTCTTTTGCACGAGCAACCATCTCAGGCGCTGCGTCAACCGCAGTGATGGTGTATCCTCGCTTGCGTAGGTCGGTAATCATAATTCCTGGCCCACAGGCAATATCGAGAATCGTTTTTCCTTTCCCATTCTCCGGGATAAGCCCAAGAACTTTTTCTCGTCTTACTCGAAACGAGTATCCATCAGTTGTCACGCGATCATACTCTTTGCGATAGGAGGTGCTTACGTCATCAAACCACTGTACCTCATCTCTCTTTTTGTCAGTCATGCTTGTCGCTTTAGTGTCTTGTAATTACTTTTTTCAGGGAAGATAACCAGCCCAACACTCCAGAAGTTGTTAGGAGGAATATATCCCAATCCTCGGTTTTGTCCATGGAGATCCGTTTGAGGGCAAAGAGGTCTGTATGTTTTGAATTTACCCCAGGAATAGTTGTGAGGGCGCCACGAAATCCGAGTTCTCGAAGGATTGTCCGTATTTCTTTGGTAAAATCTCCAGCCTGTCCATTTGGGTAGGCGAACACTGAGGATACTCCTCCCAAAGCATCACTCACAACCTTTCTGGACTCTCTGATTTCTTCTCGTGCTTCAAGAAGTGGAATCTTTGAGAGAATGGGATGAGAGCAGGTATGTGCTCCGAAAGCGATTCTCCATGGTCGCATCATGCGGCACTCCTCCCATGTGAGGGGAGCGTACACCGCAGACTCACCCGAAAAATCCTTTAATGCTATTCTCGCCCCCTCCTCCAGTTCTGAGAGGTGTTTGTCTCTTTTTTCCGTCGAGTATGTTTTCAGTTTTTGGCGCAAAGCAAGGTCTGCGGCAATTTTTTCTTCTCGAGAAATGTCTTTTCCTTGTGGGGTCATTCCAATTGCATATTCAAGCCGGTCAACCCACAGTGGTTTTTTCTTATCAACAAAGTCTGTTGTGAGATATACCGTTGCTGGAACACTATGTGCTCTGAGCACAGGGAATGCGTAGGTGTAATTATTTTGATATCCATCATCAAATGTCATCACAAGTGTGTATGGGGGGAGCGATCCCTCCTCCATGCGACTTATAGCTTCCTCAAGAGGAAGAATGGTATACTTTCGGCGCAGATATTCCATCTGTCGGGCAAAGACGAGGGGGTCAATAAATTTCCGACGATAGTTGTAGATCCCTGTCTCACGTGCTGGAGCAACCCCATGGTAGAGGAGAATAGTTATCTTTTGACGATGAAAAAACCGAAACAACACGTGAATACCACTGAACGCAAGAAATCGGAAGAGATAAGCTCTCATAAGGCCGATTCTAGCACAGTGGCCCTCCTCGTCATAGGAACCGAGATGGGCCTTCATGACGACACTCCAGCTCGACGACGGGCGCTTCAATATGCAAGTATGCTGTCTCGATATGACACCATTTGTTATGGAAAAGGTGAATCAGCACGAGTGTCGACCTTGAGTGATCGGAGTATGGCAACTGATGTATGCCATCCAAATGTTTTCGTCTCACTTTTTCGGGCTTACAAGAAGGGGTGCGAGATTGTTCGCAGAGAGCCAAATAGTCAATGGGTCGTCTCAGCTCAAGACCCTTTTGAATCAGGTCTCGTTGCATATTTTATTGCTCGTCGAACTGGCATAGCACTCCATCTTCAGCTTCATACTGATCCAGATGCACAGCTATGGAAAGAGTCAAGAAAAAATCGCCTTCGCGACATGATTTTTCGATTTCTCGCTCCACGTGCCGATGCCTTCCGTGTGGTTTCTGAGAGAGCAAAACGTGCTGTTCTACGGCGTAAAGGAGACGAACAGCGTATTCGTGTAATTCCTATTGTTTCAGACGCAGCCCATGTTGAACCAAGCAAGATTCAGCTCCGAGCGTCCTACAAAGAATTTGGAGAAATTATTTTGGGAATGGGACGTCTCTCTTATGAAAAAGGATTTGATGTGCTCGTTGAAGCGATGCGTGATGTTGTCCTTGCTCGACCCAGCGCACTCCTTCTTATTGTCGGCAGTGGCCCAGAGGAACACGCTCTTCGACGACGCGTTGCTCAACTGGAGCTTTCTGGATCTGTGAGATTCGTGCCTTGGGTGAGAGATGTTGCAGCATATTTGAAAGCGGCGGACGTGATTGTGGTCCCATCACGGTTTGAGGGGTGGGGTCTTTTGTCTTGTGAGGCCATAAGTCATGGAAAACCTGTTGTCATGACTGATACGGGCTGTGCGGGGGAAGTCATTGTCCATGAGCACAGTGGGCTTGTCGTCCCACCAGAGGACGCAGATCTCCTTTCGGAAGCTATCGTGCGCATTCTCTCAGATAAAAACTTAAGAACTAGGCTTGAGGCTGGAGCACGAATGTCTGCACAGATGCTTGTGACCACTGAGAAGGCAATGAAGTTACATCAAGAAAGCTGGACCTTAGCCTACCAACATGCCTCACACACCTCCTCGAACGCCTAAGTCAATTTCAACACACACTCGAGTTGTTGTCATTGGTGGAGGAACAGGAACATAT
Organism: uncultured Candidatus Saccharibacteria bacterium; assembly: GCA_964622275.1. Taxonomy (GTDB): domain Bacteria; phylum Patescibacteriota; class Minisyncoccia; order Phycocordibacterales; family UBA6899; genus CAYPEZ01. The sequence continues at coordinate 3,081 of CAZUMX010000017.1, read as the reverse complement.
ACTGTTCTCTCAGCGCTCCGTGCCCACCCTGTTGATCTGACAGCAATCGTCACAATGGCTGATGATGGTGGCTCAACGGGGGTACTCCGCGATGAGTTTGGTGTCCTCCCCCCGGGAGATCTTCGCCAATGTCTTGTCGCGCTCTCAGATGCCCCTAGTGTGATGCGAAAGCTCTTCGCCCACCGCTTTGATCGTGGTTCACTCAAGGGCCACACTTTTGGCAATCTTTTTCTTTCAACGCTTGAGCAAATTACCGGAAGTTTGAATGAGGCTATTGATTGGGCGGGGCACGTCCTTAATATCAAAGGAACGGTGCTCCCCGTCACGCTTACTCAGGTGAAGTTGATTGCAAAACTCCAGAATGGCAAGATTCTCGAAGGCGAGAAAAATCTCAGCTCATACCAACTCCTTTCTCGGTTTGGCATTGAAGATATTTATTTACGTCCCAAGCCAAAAGCAAATCCAAAAGCTCTTCGCGCAATTCGTGACGCTGATGTCATTATTATGGGGCCTGGAAATATGTATGCATCTCTGATTCCAAACATGCTTGTCCCGGGTATTGCTGATGCTGTACGCTCTTCGAAAGCCCGAAAGCTTTTCGTGGTAAACCTGATGAATAAACATGGGCACACGGATCATTTTCATGTTGCAGACCATGTGAGTGTGCTCGAAGAAAAAATCGGAGGGAAAGTTTTTGATACGGTCCTCTATAATACAGCAGTTCCTCCTGCATCACTTCTTCGACGATATGCAGATGAGGGGGAACCCGTTCCATTTATTAAAGATCGGAGATTGAAAGGGAGGGTCGTGATTGGTGAAGACATCATTGGAACACCAAGGAAGGTACAAAAAGGGGATGTGTTGGCTCGGACGCTTATTCGTCATGACCAACGAAAGCTCGGGGACGTTATTTATCGGATCATTCACAACCATATATGAAGATTGGATTTATTGGGCAAGGGTTTGTTGGGAAAGCATATGCAGATGATTTTGAAAAACGAGGATACACCGTTGTTCGCTATGCCCTCGAGGATGCGTACATAAAAAATAAAGACAAGATCTCAGAATGCGATATCGTCTTTATTGCTGTCCCGACTCCCACAACGCCAAAAGGATTCGATGATTCCATCATCCGTGGAGCTGTTTCTCTTGTCGGAAAAGGGAAGATTGCTGTCATTAAATCGACGATTCTTCCCGGAACAACAGAATCAATCCAAGCAATGTATCCCGACCGTTATGTGTTTCATTCTCCAGAATTTTTAACAGAAAAAACGGCAGCTTATGATGCGGCACACCCAGATCGCAATATTATAGGCATTCCACAAAAGACCACGGAGTGTGAGCAAAAGGCACAAGCAGTATTACACATACTCCCCAAGGCCCCTTATGCTCTTGTCTGTCGTGCGAAAGAGGCAGAGCTTGTGAAGTATGGAGGAAATTGCTGGTTTTATGTCAAAGTCGTGTATATCAACATGCTCTATGATCTTGCACAAAAGCATGGAGCTGACTGGTCTGTTATTCAGGAGTCTCTTGCAGCAGACCCTCGTATTGGATCAACACATTTAAACCCTGTTCACCAGGGAGGTCGAGGAGCAGGGGGGCATTGCTTCATTAAGGATTTTGAAGCGTTTCGACGAGAGTATCATGCGCACGTCGGAGATCTTTTTGGTGAAGAGGTTCTCCAAGCACTTGTACAGAAGAATAACCAATATTTAAAATCTTCGGGGAAAAACCTTGATCTCCTTGAAGGTGTGTACGGAAAGGATATTTAATTTTTCAATTGCGCCATAAGATTTTGGCGTTTTGAGTACTGTTTCAGTGCGGTCATGGTATCGTATCCCCCCTTGAGCCATGAATCCCAGAGTTCGTCTGAATCCAAGACCGAGAGGCTATCGCGTCCGACGATGTGCGGATGGTCCTTCTTTTTCCAAAATGAAGGGAGAATGCTGAACGCATGAATGTACCCGCTCTTTTCGATCGTTCTAATCGCTTCTGCGCTGATGTTTGTGATGCCCCCAAAGGGGTATGCAAACCATTCGACAGGCTTTTCTGTCACCTGCTCTAGTGCTCGCTTGTCCTCAGTGATCTCCTTGTCGAGTCCCTCTCTATCAAGAGTTGCGACGTCTTTGTGGTGCGTGGTGTGCCCGCCAATAATGAACAGAGAATTCTGAGAGAGCTCTCGAAGCTCGTTTCGGGTCATGAACTCAAACGTCGTACTACGACGGAGGCCATCTTTTGAGAAACGTGCCGCCTCTTCTCCTGAGATATCAAGTGCTCCAGAAGGCGTAAAAAATGTCGCAGGAATGCTCAATTCAGTGAGGGCAGCAGCGACGAATGTCGCATATTCTTTGAAACCGTCATCGAACGATAGTGCGACATTGAGCTTCATCGGGTCAAGGTTCTTCCCGTGAGCGAGATCAGGGAGTGAGACGATATGGCAGTGACTCTTGAGCCACTCCATTTTGTGTCTGAAAAGCGCATGATGCGCTGGTGGGATGTCGTGAAGGGCAATAATACGCCGTACGGGTCTTTCCTTGGGGAGCAAGAGAGATATAGCCCCCATAGTTCTAATGGCCGTATTTCGAACTAGGGTACGAACAGACATATGTTCTCTGTCATTCGACAGCTACTTTCCGAGCTTCGCATCCGCGGTATAGCGGAAATCGTAGATCTTTCCTTTCTTGGGGAACAGGCGAGAGCATGAGGTGCACTCCATCCCACCCTCAACGGTCTTTACGTCTTTCTTGCATACAGGACAGCAAAGGATCTCTTCGAAGGACCTGGTATTTGGTGGGGTCTTCTGACCGGTCTTCTGTATGTCCGAGAAACACAGTGGTCCGAGATCGCGCGTGCCGAAGACTGCATCCAAGAACTTCTCGATCGGACGAAAGAAGAAGGGGACAAGGGCAACATTCTTCTCTGTGATGAGCCGAGCGACAAATCCGACGCCGAGTGTCCGGTTGAGGATGAACCCTGCCTGATCGACGACCTTCTTGAAGAATTTCGGGTGTGTGCCGTACTGGAGCTCCCCATATTCTTCGTGGTCCTCTCGCAGGGCCCTCTCTCCTCGTTTGAAGATGC
>CAZUMX010000016.1:0-22017 GCA_964622275.1 uncultured Candidatus Saccharibacteria bacterium | reverse complement strand
ACCCATCCTTCCGAATGGTGGTGATGGACTCGCGCAAAGCCGCTCAGAGTGGTCGTGTCATCGAGGTGGTCGGGAGCTACAATGCTCGCCAAGGAAAGCCTATCATCGAGGGAGAACGTGTGAAGCACTGGCTCTCAAAGGGAGGGAAGGCATCCGAGACTGTTCATAATCTCCTTGTTGATGCGAAGGTGATCACAGGAAAGAAGGTCAACGCACTCCACAAGAAAACTCCTATCAAGAAGGAACAGCCAGCAGAAGCTCCAAAGGCCGAAGTAGCCGCACCAGCAGAAGCTCCAGCAGCGGCATAGGCATACTTTTTTATCCACAGAACCCCAGGATCACCTCGTGATTCTGGGGTTTTTGCGCACTAGTGTCTCCGTGGTAGAATGTCACTAAGCAGAAAAAGGTACGATCTCTGCCATTGAAAGCATAATCCTCATATACAGATATGGAACACGATCAACAGTTTCTTGAGTATGTCGTCAAAGCACTTGTCGACAACCCAGACGCGGTGAAAGTCACGCGAAAGATAGACGAAATGGGCGTCCTCATCACTCTCGACATTGACCCTCAAGACATGGGCAAAATCATTGGCCGCCAGGGTAATACCGCCAAGGCCATCCGCACACTTTTGCGTGTTGTCGGTATGAAAAACAATGCACGCGTGAACCTCAAGATTAATGAACCCGAAGGAGGGAAGCGCTCAGGAGGAAAAATGTCACAGACCGTCGACGACGTCATGGCAGACCTCAAAGATATCTAAAAAACTTCATCTTAGATTTTTTTACACACCGCATCCATGATGTGGTGTGTTTTTTTTGCTATTGTATTTTTCATAGCACTCCGTAGACTACTTCTCAGATCCCAGAATAATGCATGTAAGTGGGAGGGAATATGTCCTTTGTACAGGTTCAAACAGCGAATATCGTTCGTGCTATCGTACGAGGAGTAGATGAACGAGGCCGATATGCTGTCGAACTCCAATACCCACATCAATTCCTTGTTGTCGATCTCTTGGCCGAGAACCAGAGAGAGATCTCTCAACCTGAGTGTGCGTGTTATGCTGATGGCAAAGATATCACCCCGCGTGCTTTGCCGTCGATACAGCTCAAACGAGGAGACCGTGTACTTCTCTTATTTGCGGTGTGTCAACAAAAAGTCATCTGCTGGCAACCAGTCCTGACCACTGAAGAGTTCGCCATATAATACTTTCAGATTTTAGATTCTTTTATGCCCCGTGATTCAGCGCATGTGCGCGACAACTCACGGGGTTTTTGTTTATTCAGGCAGTTATTGCACTCTGAAATTTCGAAAGGTGGATCACTGTGGTTGTGTTGACAGTGGGTGACATATGGCTATAGTGATCGAAGTCGTTACAGTCCTTTGGGAGGATGTATGGGAAAGACCTTTCGTAAAGTAAGACGCACTAATGCTGTCGTGAGCAGGGATCGTTGTTACGGGGTTGCTTCGCAAGAAGATGGGAGAGTTATACATTTTCTGCTCAACACCGAGTTGTATGATGGAACAATGGTCGAACCATCTTCGCCGCCTGGTCAACGCAAAGCTTTCACCGTGTGGCTGAAAATACGTGAGGGGATTCCTCTTTGTGTCGAATACGATCCTCGGACCTTCCGACTTGTTCGGTGGTCTCTTCAGAATCCTCCGCATTCTCAGTGATGCGGAGGATTTTTTATCCCTGCATGGTCCAAAAGGCTAAGCCTCTACAATTTGTAAAGGCTTAACCTTTTGGATTTGCGGCTTGCCCCGGGTAATAAATTAGGTAGTATTTGCCCATGAAGACACCAAAGGAAAACAAACCAACGAGCTATGCCGCACAGAAGCTCCTTCCAAACGGAATGAAGTTTTCTGTGGTGACGCTTTTCCCAGATCTTATCGACACCTATGGCACCATGTCGATTCTTGGTCGTGCGCAAGAAAAAGGGGTGATTCATATAGAGGCACTCAACCCTCGTGACTATACAGATGATAAGTGGGCGCGTGTCGATCGCAGGCCCTACGGTGGTGGCCCAGGGATGGTTCTCGAAGCTCCTGCGGTACTCAAAGCCGCAGATGCTGCAATGAAGAAAGCGAAGGTGACTCCCGCAAAAACAAAAATTCTTTTTCTCTCCGCCTCAGGAAAAAAGTTTACAAATGAGTATGCACGCACTTTGTCCAAAAAATATAAGCATATTCTTTTCCTCTCTGGTCGGTACGAAGGCATTGATGCTCGGGTGAAGAAAGCACTCAAGGCAGAAGAGATTTCTGTCGGTGACTATGTGCTCACAGGTGGCGAGCTTCCTGCACTCACAATGATTGACGCCATCGCTCGTCAGATTCCGGGAGTCTTAGGGAAGTTCGAATCCGTAGAAGAGAACAGGGCATCCGCAAGTGAGATCTACACTCGCCCAGAGATGATTGTGTACAAAAAGAAAAAATATCGTGTTCCAAAAATTCTTCTTTCCGGCCACCATGCCAAAATGGATGAGTGGAAGAATGATCCGAAGCGCAGTACGGAAGCGAAAGCAAGATAAGAGTGTGACGAAAGAGTGTTCCCCATAGTTGTCTATCTATATATGGAAAAGCCCTTTGCTCAACAGAAGACACTGTGGGCGAGTGTCATGTTTGTTGTTGTCTTGGCAGCAACGATTCTTGCGTATCTCGATGCCATCCCGAGTGTGATCAAAATCATCCCTTACTATGACTTGATCGGACATTTTGTGTTATTTGGTTTTTTGGGTTTCACGGTTAGTCGTGCGCTCGGGTCAGCACGATTTCCTCTGGGGTACGGCATCGTTGGGATCTATGCAGTCTGCGATGAGATGATTCAGATGTTTTCCCATTACCGGACGTTTGATCTCGGGGATCTCGCCTTTAGTCTTTTGGGAATTTTGAGCTTTACTTTTTTCGAGAAGTACATATTGCGTCACAGGTAACTTTCTTTATAGAGGGGGAGTAATCACATATATATGAAACAATCGACAGCATCGGGGAAGCTTATTGCCATGGTCCTTATTGGTGGGCTCTGTTTTATTGCCAGTATGATGGTGCTCGGGCTTGTGTCTGAGCGTGAGGGAAGGGCACGTGAGGCAAAGCAGGAGATTGGCTCGACCTGGGGGAATCCTCAGACCATTGTCGGCCCGATGTTAGTGTTTCCGGTCTTGCGCAACGGCATCAAAGAAAATCTCTACGTTCTTCCGTCAAAACTTACTGTCGAGAGCACGCTTGACCCCGAGGTACGTGCACGCGGCATTTTTAAGACGACACTCTATACCAGTACACTCAAAGTCAGTGGAGAGTTTCGTGGTAGCGATATCAAAGAAGCGACAGCGGTCCCTAAGGATGTGACACTCTCGGTGTTTGCATCAGATACACGAGGGATTGAGAATCAAGTCGATCTTCTCTGGGGCGGCACGACAAAGGCATTTGAGCCTGGTGCAGGTCTTCAGTTCACAGACTACAAACTCCAAAATTCTTCTGGTATTCATACAACCGTCGCCGCAGATCCGTACAAAGACAGCATTCCGTTTTCTTTCGAAGTAAAATTGAAAGGCAGTGAATCCTTCGTTGTTGCACCAGTAGGGGAGGAAAGTCAGATCACTATTCAATCACCATGGGCCACCCCAAAGTTCACTGGCCCCTCGCTCCCATCTCGGCGCTCAATTGAGTCAAGTGGCTTTACTGGAGAGTGGCGTAGTTCTTCATTTGGACGAACATATCCTCAAGTATGGACCGAAGGATTGGTGAACACTGCGAGTCTCGCCGAATCAGCTGTAGGTGTAGAGCTCCATGAGTCTGTCGATACGTATGACCTTGTCTCCCGTAGTGTGAAGTACGCACTCCTCTTTATCGCTCTCACGTTCGGTGTCTTCTTCCTGTTTGATGTGCTCTCTCAAGTCCGCATTCATCCGGTGCAATATCTTCTCATTGGGTCCGCACTCGCACTCTTCTACTTGCTCCTCCTCTCACTCTCGGAGCATATCGGATTCTTTAACGCATACCTTCTCGGTGCAGTCATGATCGTCGGGCTCGTGAGTGCGTATAGTGTGGCGATCCTCAAGAGCGTGCGTCGTGCGCTCCCAATCTTCGCATTTCTCTCGCTTCTGTACGGGTATCTCTACTTTGTCCTTCAGCTCGAAGACTTTGCGCTCCTCTTTGGCTCACTTCTTCTCTTTGTCTTCATTGCCATTGCGATGTATATGACACGCAAGATCGATTGGTATTCGATCGAGGAGACAGCCTAAGCATAAAGCAGAACCATACATAGCTTGACAATAATACAATTATATGTATAATGCATACGAATAGAGTCTGGGAGTTCTTTTCAGGAGAAGAGAAATGACTTCAGAAGTCGAGAATACTGCACGAGAAATGTGTGATCTGATCTCAGATCACGTCGGCAAGAAGTACAGAGAGGAGTTCACTATTCTCCTCCACCTTCGCCTCGAACGTGCCAGGAAGAACGGTGTAGACGTTGGGGCAGTCTGGAACGAGCTGTTCAAACAGCTCCACGCCGCAAGAGATGTGGCGAAGTAAGTTCCGCCCAAGAGGAAACCGTTCCTCGTGGGCGGTTTTCTTTTGCAGACAACTTAAGCATTTTGTTGTCTAAAAATCCTAGTGGCAAAAGCATTTTTTGGCTAAGCAAAAAATAATCTTTCTGTTAAGCCATATAGTATTGAGGTAAAAGAATGCGAACGGTTGAAACATTTTTGACATCAGTCTTGTAATAATAAACGTATGAAGCAAGCACATCGTAAAGCAATCGTCGCGGCATTGGCCGGAGCAGGCCTTTTAGCAGGTAACATGGCTTTTGGTGCAGGCGGATACACAGATTACATGGAGCGTGAGGCATTACAAAAGCCTCGAGCACACATGAATCAAAAACAAAACCAAAGATCTCAGTTCAAACAAGGGAAGCAACGAAATCAGTAGATCCTCGGTTTACATAAGTGTCATCCTCTACCACGCAAGAAGCGCCACATTGGCGCTTCTTGCGTTTTGTGTGAAGGTGAGGGGAGTTACGGCCATCACAGATCAACCCAGACTTCTCCACGATTCATCCACGCTCTATCCACAGGTTTTTCCCCAGATCGGTCATTTTAGAGCTATTCGGGCCTTTGCACATGGATCTGTTTTCCCCAAAAAGCCCTTGACCGTAGCCGTATTATCCGTATACTTATCCCATCAGCACGTCGCTTCTCTCTTAGGTCCACAGCGGCTGGCGAAAAGTTTCAAACGGTTTTCATAACAAGTTCAAGCCTTGGAGGAAGGCTTGTACTCGTTTGTTTTTGCGTCACTGGGCTGCTTTTGGCAGTGTAGTGGCAGGTGAAATTTTATTCGTGCTCGGATTTTTCTTTGCTGCGACCTCCTTCGCGATGAAGAAAAGTCTGAGCATTATATATAGTTTTGGATCCCCATATGGAGATTACAAAGAAATATTTTTCGCGATACAAAGCGCCGCTGTCACCAATGCCGAGTCTGGTGGACGCGCAGAAGAAGTCCTACGAGTGGCTCGTGTCAGAAGGGCTCAAGGAAGTGTTCAAGGAGTTCTCTCCGATTAGAGATTATTCAGGAAAGAAGTTCGAACTCGAGTTTACCGGTTTTGATCTTGCTGCTGCCAAGTACGATGAGCATCATGCGAGACTTAAGGAGATGACATACGAAGCACCACTTCGTGTCACTGTGAAGCTCAAGAACAAGACGCTTGGTGTCGAGAAAGAGCAAGAAATCTTTCTTGCGGATTTTCCATGTGTCACTGACCGTGGAACCTTCATCATTAACGGCGTGGAACGTGTGGTTGTTCCACAGCTTGCTCGTTCATTCGGTATTTTCTTCACCGCACAGGAACTCAAGAGTGGAAAGACCTTTGGTGCAAAGGTGATTCCTTCACGTGGTGCCTGGATCGAAATCGAAACCGATGCCGATGGAGCACTCTCAATGAAGATCGACCGCAAGCGCAAGTTTCCAGCAACGCTGCTTTTCCGTGTGCTCGGGGGATGGACCACCCAGCAGATCAAGGATGCGTTCGCAGGCAACCCTGCAGCAATGGATGCAATTAACAAGACAATCGCCAAAGAGGGTATTGAAAACGAGGAGGAGGCCTATCTCGAAATCTACCGCCGTCTTCGCGATGGTGATGTGGCATCAGCACAGAACGCAAAGGAGCTCATTAATGGCATCTTCAGCCGAGAGCGTTATGACCTTTCAGCAGTTGGTCGCTTCCGCTTCAACAAGCGCTTCAAGCTTCCGATGGACGACAAGGCACTCGCTATCCGCACTCTCACCGTCGACGATCTCGTTGTCACGTTCCAAAAGGTTGTTGCACTCAATCACACCAAGGGAGCACAAGAAGACGATATTGATCACCTCGGATCTCGTCGCGTTCGCTATGTTGGAGAAATGCTCCAGCAGAAGCTCCGCGTCGGTATGACCCAGATGAAGCGCAATATTCAGGACCGCATGTCCACCGTCGAGAGTGACACCATCCTCCCAATCAACCTCGTCTCTCCTCGCCCGCTTCAAGCACGTCTCAAAGAATTCTTCACCACCAACCAGCTTTCACAGCTCATGGTGCAAGAAAATATTCTCGCTGAAGTCGAGCACCTTCGCACCGTTTCAGCGATGGGTCCTGGAGGTCTTACAAAGGAGCGTGCAGGCTTCGAGGTCCGTGACGTGCACACCTCACACTACGGCCGCCTCTGTCCTATCCACACACCAGAAGGTCCGAACATCGGTCTCATCCTCCGTCTCGCCACACACGCACGTGTCAACGACTTCGGTGTCATCGAGACTCCGTATGTCAAAGTGAAGGATGGAAAGATCACAGGTGAGATTGCATACATGAACGCACTTGAAGAAGAGCGTCATATCATTGCGCACGCATCTGTTCCGTATGACAAAGATGGAAAGATTTCAGCAAGCCGCGTGGAGTGCCGCATTCGTACTGCACCAGGTCTTGTTGCGCCACAGGACGTTGAGTTCATCGACGTCGCTGCGAATCAGGCATTTTCTGTCGCAACATCACTCATCCCATTCCTCGAGCACGATGACGCCAACCGCGCACTCATGGGTTCCAACATGCAGAAGCAAGCAACCCCATGTATCATCCCGCAAGCTCCACTCGTTGCGACCGGTATGGAACGCAAGTGTGCAATCGACTCAGGTCGTGTTGTCCTTTCTCCAGTTGATGGAGAAGTGACCGCTGTTGATGCAAAGCACATCGAAGTGACCGATGCGAAGGGCAAAGCCTACGATCACAAGCTCATTACCTTCAGCCGTACCAACGGATTCACGACTCACCACCAGCGCCCAACAGTGACGCTTGGCGAAAAAGTGAAGAAAGGTGATGTCCTTGCTGACAACTCCACCTCAGACCGCGGTGAGCTCGCACTCGGACAAAACGTTCGCGTCGCATTCATGAGCTGGGGCGGAAACAACTACGAAGACGCTATCATTCTTTCAGAGCGTCTCGTTCGCAACAATATTTTCACATCTATTCACATCGAACAGTTTGTCTGTAATGTGCGTGACACCAAGCTTGGTCCAGAAGTCACCACACCAGATATCCCGAACGTTGGTGAATCAAAGCTCAAAGATCTCGACCACGAGGGGATCGTCCGTGTTGGTGCCGAAGTGCGCCCAGGTGACATTCTCGTCGGGAAGATTACTCCAAAGGGTGAAGCTCAGCTCACACCAGAAGAGCGCCTCCTCCGCTCCATCTTCGGAGAAAAAGCTCGTGACGTAAAAGACACAAGCCTCCGCATGGAACACGGAAAGCGTGGCCGCATCATTGGCGTGAAGGTCTTCTCTCGTGAGAACGGTGATCCACTTGATTCAGGTATCATCAAGCGCATTCACGTCGAGATCGCACAGCTTCGCAACATCTCTGTCGGTGACAAGCTCGCTGGTCGCCACGGAAACAAGGGAGTTATCGCACGCATTTTACCAATCGAAGAAATGCCATTCGATGAGAACGGTGAGCCTATCGATGTCATCTTGACCCCGCTTGGTGTGCCAAGCCGTATGAATCTCGGACAAATCCTCGAACTCCACCTCGGCATGGCCGCGATGAAGCTTGGATATCAGGCCATCACACCAGCATTCCAGTCTGTTGGTGAAGATGAGATTCGCGAGGAACTCAAGAGAGCGGGACTCCAGGAGAACGGAAAGATGAAGCTCTATGACGGCCGTACCGGAGAAGCCTTTGAACAAGAAATTTCAGTCGGAGTCATGTATGTGCTCAAGCTTCACCACATGGTGGAAGACAAGATCCACATGCGCTCGATTGGTCCATACAGCCTCATCACGCAGCAGCCACTCGGTGGAAAGGCGCAGGGAGGAGGTCAGCGCTTTGGAGAAATGGAAGTCTGGGCTCTCGAAGGATACGGTGCATCACACATGCTTCGTGAAATCCTTACAGTGAAGTCAGACGACATCGTTGGTCGTTCATCAACCTTCGACTCGATTGTGAAGGGCCGACCACTTCGCGAACCGAATCTTCCAGCAACGTTCTACGTATTACTCAACAACCTTCGCGGTCTTGCGCTCGACATCGAGCTTCACCGCACTGAAGGAATCGATCAATAATCACGAATCAAATCACACGTATGAAACACATCATCACGAATTTCGATTCCATCTCGATTAAGGTCGCATCTCCCGACCGCGTCCGCGAATGGTCTTACGGGGAAGTGACAAAGCCAGAGACAATCAACTACCGCACTCAGCGTTCGGAGCGTGGAGGACTGTTCGACGAGCGCATCTTTGGTCCTGAAAAGGATTTCGAATGTTACTGTGGCAAGTACCGCGGTATCCGTTACAAGGGCATTGTGTGTGAGAAGTGTGGTGTCGAAATCACCCGTTCTATCGTGCGCCGTGAGCGCATGGGCCACATCGAGCTTGCTGCTCCTGTGTCACACATCTGGTTCCTCCGTGGTATTCCATCACGCATAGGTCTCTTGCTCGATCTTGGCGTGACCGACCTCGAGCGTGTTGTCTACTTTGCGGGCTATATCATCACCAATGTCGATGAGAAAGAAAAAGCCAATCTTCTTGCCGAACTTGATCGCGAGTACAAGAACAAGCTCAAGACCTTGAATGACAAGAAGGCCAAGGACAAGCTCAAGGAGCTCCTCCAGAACGCCAAGCGCGAGATCGAATCACTCTCGATTGGTACCGTTATCGATGAACTCGAGTACCACAAGTTCTCACTCAAGTACGCATCAGCGTTTGAGGCGAACATCGGTGCCGAAGCCATCTTCGAAATGTTCAAGAAGCTCGACCTCGAAGCGACTGCCAAGAATCTCGAAGGCATGCTCGACAAGGTGGGTTCTATTGAACGCGCAAAGGTCTACAAGCGCCTCGCACTCGTGAAGTCTATGCTTCGCGCAGGTATTCGCCCTGAGTGGATGTTCCTCACCGTGATCCCCGTGATCCCTCCAGGACTTCGCCCCATGGTCGCACTCGAAGGAGGCCGCCATGCCACGAGCGATGTGAACGACCTCTATCGCCGTGTCATCAACCGCAACAACCGTCTCAAGAAGCTCAAGGAAATCGGCGCACCAGAAGTGATTCTCCGCAACGAGAAGCGCATCCTCCAGGAAGCTGTTGACGCACTTATCGACAACTCGATCCGTCATGGATCATCGAGCGCAGCGATGAGCCAGTCTCAACGCCGCCAGCTCAAGAGTCTTGCTGATGGTCTCAAAGGAAAGCAGGGTCTCTTCCGCCAGAATCTTCTCGGAAAGCGTGTCGACTACTCAGGCCGCTCCGTCATTGTCGTCGGTCCTGATCTCAAGCTCAATCAGTGCGGTCTTCCAAAGCACATGGCGCTCGAGCTCTTCCGCCCATTCGTCATTGCCAAGCTTCTCGAGCAAGAACTCGCATACAACATCCGTGGCGCCAACAAGCTCATCGATGAAGGTATTCCAGAAGTGTGGGCAAATCTTGAAGACGTGATTCGTGGAAAGTACGTGCTCCTCAACCGTGCACCAACACTTCACCGCCTCGGTATTCAGGCATTCAACCCAGTCCTGATCGAAGGCAACGCTATTCAAGTCCACCCACTCGTCTGTTCTGCGTTCAATGCAGACTTCGACGGTGACCAAATGGCCGTTCACGTTCCGCTGTCAGAAGAAGCGCAGGCAGAAGCTCGCGAACTCATGGCTGCAAATAAGAACTTGCTCAAGCCAGGGAGTGGAGAGCCAATCGTGAATCCATCACAAGACATGGTCCTCGGCTGTTACTGGATGACCAAGGTTGTTGAAGGGGAGAAAGGCGAAGGACTCGTCTTTGAATCTCCAAATCGCGCCATTGGAGCCTTTGATTACGGCATTGTCAGTTTCCGCGCAAAGATCAAAGTGATGGGCACCGACACAGAGAAGTATAGTGAGCACAAGGATAAGCTCTTTGAGACCTCTGTCGGACGCCTCCTCTTTAACTCCGTGCTTCCATCGGACTATCCGTTCATCAATAAGGAAGTGAAGAAGCGCGATCTTTCTGCGATCGTCGATGACCTCATTACCCGTTACGGGATCGAGGGTACTCCAGCTGTGCTCGACAAGATCAAGGCATTCGGATATCGCTATGCCACAAAGAGTGGAATCACACTTTCTGTGGATGACATCAAGGTGTCCAAGGAGAAGCCACGACTCGTCGACGCTGCTCGTAAGCGTGCAGAAGAGATCGAAGCACACTATAACGACGGTCTTCTTTCTCAAGAAGAGAAGCATCGCAAGACAATTGCGATCTGGTCAGAGCTCAAGGACTCGATCGAGAAGCTCATTCCAGCATCACTCCCAAGTCACGGTCCGATCATGGACATGATCAACTCCGGTGCTCGTGGTTCCATCGGACAAGTGCTCCAGATGACCGGTATGAAGGGTCTCATTCAGAACACCCAAGGCCGCATCATCGACTTCCCAGTGATTCCATCACTCAAGGAAGGTCTCTCTCCGATCGAATACTTCACCTCGACGCACGGTGCACGTAAGGGTCTCACCGACACCGCACTCAACACCGCAAAGGCCGGATACCTTACCCGCAAGCTCGTCGATGTGTCTCAGGACGTCATCGTGACCGAGAACGACTGTGGTGAAAAGGATGGTATCGTCCTTCGCAAAGAAGACGCATCGGGAATCGAGATTCCGCTTAAGAAACTCGCTCGTGGCCGCGTGCTTGCTAAGGAGGTCGTGTCAAAGAGTGGCAAGACGCTCTTTAAGAAGGGGTACCTCATCACTCGTGATGACGCCGTTACCCTCGAAGCTGAAGGCGTCGAAGAGATCACGGTCCGCTCACCACTCTCATGTAAGACACTCCGTGGTATCTGCCAGAAGTGTTACGGAATGGATCTTGGTCGTGGAACACTTGTTGCACTTGGCGAAACCGTCGGTATCGTCGCAGCACAAGCTATCGGTGAACCAGGAACACAGCTCACCATGCGTACCTTCCACGCGGGAGGTGTCGCTGGAGAAGACATCACCATGGGTCTCCCACGCGTCGAAGACGTCTTTGAACGCCGCACACCAAAGTCAGAAGCGTCAGTCGCAGAGATCGACGGTATGGTCTCAGACATCAAGGAAGGCGAGACCGAAGGGGAGCGATTCATTGTTGTCGTCGGTGATGGCAAGAAGAAGGAAGCAGAGCACGAAGTCGCTCCTCGCCGTACACCAATCGTGAAGCCAGGACAAGAGGTCAAGGCAGGAGATCTTCTCACTGATGGTCACGCAGACATCAATATGATCTTCAAGTATGGTGGCAAGGCTAAGGCTGAGAAGTACGTCATCAACGAGATCACCAAGATCTACGAGACACAGGGTGCGTCAATTTCTCGCAAGCACATCGAGATCATCGTGCGTCAGATGTTCTCTCGCCTCAAGATCCGTGAGGTTGGTGACACCTATTTCTCTATCGGTGACATCGTCGAAGAGGCCGAACTCCTCGAAGAAAATCGCCGTGTGAAGGAAGAGGGAGGTGAGCCAGCAAAGGAAGATCAGCTCGTCTTGGGTATCACCGAAGTGTCGCTCAACAAGGAATCATGGCTCTCAGCAGCTTCCTTCCAGCACACCTCACGCGTGCTCATTGACGCCGCTATCCGTGGTTCAGTCGACCGCCTTCGCGGTATGAAGGAAAACGTGATTCTCGGCCGCCTCATCCCAGCAGGAACCGGTATTGGTGCACAAGCAGAAGTCGAAGAAGAAAGCACAGAAGAAGAGGAGAAGTAATCTCTCCGCTATGTGCTTGTCCGCCTCGTTCTTTCGTATTGTGCGCACACTAACCCATGTCAACTCCTGTTGAACAGATCAAATCTCGCCTCAATATCGTCGATATCGTCGGCGGTTATGTCCGGCTCCAGAAAGCAGGGAGCACGTATAAGGCGTTGTGCCCGTTTCACCAGGAGAAGTCCCCGTCATTCACTGTTTCACCCACACGGCAGGCCTATCACTGCTTTGGGTGCAACAAAGGTGGTGACATGTTCTCATTCATCGAAGAGATCGAGGGCCTCGATTTTCCAGGCGCGCTGAAGGTGCTCGCCGAGAAAGCAGGTGTCGAACTCAAAAAAGAAGATCGCAAAGTCACGAGTCAGCGTGAGAGGCTCTATTCTGTGATGGAGACAGCGACACGGTACTTCATCTCTCGTCTCTCGCCAGAGCATCCGGCATACGCATATCTCACAGGCCGAGGGCTCACTCAGGAGACCATCACACACTTCCGCATCGGGTTTGCCCCAGGCGAGCCCGAAGGGTGGCACGGACTCTCTGATGCTCTCCATGAGCGTGGGATCAAGGACGAGGAGATCGAGCGTTGTGGTCTTTCCAAGCAGAGCGAGAAGGATCCATCCAAGCGCTACGACCGGTTCCGTTCTCGTGTGATGTTTCCCATCTCGGATGCTTCAGGCCGCGTGATCGCATTCTCGGGTCGTATTTTTGGCGATGCAAAAGATGATACAGCCAAGTACATCAACTCTCCCGAGACCCCGCTCTACGACAAGTCGGTTGCGCTCTTTGGATTCGACAAAGCCAAGGTTGCTATCAGAAAGCAAAACTTCTGCGTCATTGTGGAAGGGCAGATGGATCTTGTGATGGCGCACCAGGCCGGCACCGAGAACACGATCGCAGTCTCCGGCACCGCACTCACCGAGCACCATCTCGGGCTCATCAAAAGGCTTACGAACAATCTTGTGTTTGCCTTTGATGCGGACAAAGCCGGTGTCGCCGCCACGGAGAAGGCATTCAGCCTCGCGCTCTCCCTTGGTATGGATGTGCGTGTCGCAGTGATCTCAAGTGGTAAGGATCCCGCAGACCTCATTCGTGATGACAAACCCGCATGGGAGAAGGCGCTCCTCGAGTCAAAGCACTTCATTCCGTTTCTCCTTGAGACACTGATGAAGGGGGAGACTGACCTTCTCAAGATGCGAAAGGCTGTTGAAGAAAGAGTCCTTCCGCACATTGCGCGCATTCCGTCATCGATGGAGCAGGCACACTTTGTCCTCGAGGTCGCCCGAGTCTTGGGTGTTCCTGACCGGTCTGTCTGGGAGTCCTTGGGCAAGGTTCGCCTCGCCGCACAGTATGGCATCCCTGCTGTAGCGACAGCCCAGCAGCCAGTCGAAACCACCTCTCTCGTCGACCGGTTACAAGAAGAGATCCGGGGCCTTATCCTCTGGCAGGGGGAGGACCCAGCATCGTCACCTGATGCCCCCCTGATGAAAGAAGTGACGTCACGGTTTGAATCAATCATCGGAAAGGGTGTCACCGATCAGTTGTCCGAGAGCGACAAATCCCGAGCGATCTTCAGAGTAGAGCAGACATATGAAAAAGAGAGAGTATCCAAAAAGCTGTATACCGAACTCCTCGACCGACTCGATCTTGCGATATCAGAAGGGAAGCAAGCCGAGATTCATCGATTACTAGCAAAAGCAGAGCAAGAGAAGGATAAAGAGGGCATTGGCAAGTACACCGAAGCATTTCAAACCATTTCACAACATATTCATCAATTAAAAGTAAGCGGAGAACATTAATTCATACATAACTATGGCGACAAAGAATAAACAAAAGGCGAAATCAAAGAAGCCCGCAAAAAAGGTGGTGAAGAAAGCAAAGCCTGTAAAAAAGGTGGTGAAAAAAGCCGCTCCAAAGCCGAAGAAGCCTGCCCCAAAGGCAAAGCCTGCGAAGGTGAAAGCCGTAAAGCCTGCGAAGGCTCCGAAGGCACCCAAGGTTCCTAAGGTCAAAAAAAGTAAGGACCGCCTCGCGATGGAGCGCAAGCTCAATGCCCTTGTGCAGCGTGGACGCGACCAGGGATTCGTCACCTACGACGCCATTCTTCGCACGTTCCCAGAGATCGAAGACAACATTGAGTTTCTCGACGAAGTGTACGACAAGCTTGGCGAAGCAGGGATCGACATTCTCGAGTCCGGTGGTCTTCTCGATGCCGTTGATGATGAGGCCGAAAAGCCAGTCAAGAAGGCCCCTTACGTCCGTTCGTCGCCATACGACTCCACGCAGATGTATCTCAAGGAGATCGGTCAGTATCCGCTTCTTCATGCCAAGGAAGAGCGCGAACTCGCCAAGCGCATCGCCGCAGGAGACCCAGAGGCCAAGAATCTTCTCGCACGTGCGAACCTGCGCCTCGTGGTTTCTGTTGCCAAGAAGTATGTCGGCCGCTCTCCCGACCTCACGCTCCTTGACCTCATTCAAGAAGGGAACATCGGTCTTTTCAAAGCCGTCGACAAGTTCGATTGGTCTAAGGGCTTCAAGTTCAGTACCTATGCGACGTGGTGGATTCGCCAGGCCATCACTCGTGCACTCGCCGACCAGTCACGCACAATTCGTATTCCGGTCCACATGGTGGAGACCATCGCCAAGTACAAGCAAGTGCTCCGCCGCCTCCCGCAGGATCTTGGCCGCGAGCCAATGAGCGAAGAGATCGCCACCGAAATGGGTGTCGATGTCGAGCGCGTCCGTGTCATCGAGCATATCGATCAGGACACTGTGTCTCTCGAAAAGCCAATTTCCGACGACGAGGACAAGTCCACGCTGGGTGAATTCATTGCTGATACGAAGATTCTTACTCCCGAGCAGGAGACTTCAAGAAACATTTTGAAAGAACAAGTCGACAGCATTCTCTCGGATCTGTCCCTCAAGGAGCGTAAGATTATTGAGATGCGCACGGGGCTCCTCGATGGGGTGACGCATACTCTTGAAGAAGTAGGAAAAGAATTTGGTGTGACTCGTGAGCGTATTCGACAGATTGAGGCTAAGGCGCACGAAAAGATTCGCCAGCACCAGAACATCAACAAACTCCGCAACTACTAGTTGCTAGGCTTCCAGTTTCGGCGCACTACTCGTCCTTCCCTCAGCAAGTCGACGCAACATAGGCGACCTATGTCTTCTCGACATTGCCTCGGTCCAGGACTTCGCATTGCATCCGAAACTGGAGGCCTAGATGGCCAACCACACTATATAGGCCGCCGCGAAGAGGAGTGCAAGCAACATAAAAATCAGATTAACCTTTTCGAATCCAGGCTGAATCGGCCGGTTCCACCAAGGCTCTTTGAGAGGCTTATCATGTTGTCCTTCTTGGGGGTCGAATTGCATTCCCAAAGTCTACATCACTCCTAGATCAAGAGGGAGGGGTAGCTGTGAGGAGGATACGTCTGTCACTAAAAAGGCCCCAACTGTGGCCTTTTTAGGGCCTAGGGGCATATTGGGGCCGGATTCTGTTTCCTTGCATGGAAGGTGGTATGGAGTAGTATAAAAGCACATGAAGGAAAACCAGTTTGAAACAATAAAACGACTTGATGACCAAGGAAGGGAATACTGGTCTTCTCGCGACCTTGCAAAGGCGCTTGAATACTCGGACTACCGTAATTTTCAAACGGTCATTAATAAGGCACAAATTGCATGTGAGAACAGCCAGGAAGTTATCCACAACCATTTCGTTGAAGCCACCGACATGGTCCCTATTGGGTCAGGAGCAGAAAAGTCAATCGATACACTCTATCTCTCTAGGTATGCATGTTATTTGATTGTTCAGAACTCAGATCCCACAAAGGTAGTAGTTGCCAAGGGTCAAACATATTTCGCGATTCAGACACGTCGTCAAGAGACCTCCGACGGTCTCGTTGAGGACCATAGCCGTGTAAAGTTGCGCGAAGAGATGAAGAAGCACAATACAAGTCTCATGCACACCGCTTCAGGTGCAGGGGTGGAACGTTTTGCTGTGTTTAATAATCGCGGGTATGAGGGTTTGTATGGAGGTCTCACTATGCAGGATATTCATACAAAAAAGAGACTCGGAAAAACAGAGAAGATTCTCGATCACATGAATAGCGAGGAACTCGCTGCCAATCTCTTTCGCGCGACACAAACCGAAGCAAAGTTAAAGCGAGATGGTATCAAAAATGAAGGTGATGCAAATCTCGCACATTTTTACGTTGGACAAAAAGTTCGTAATACGATTCAAACTCTCGGAGGGGTAATGCCCGAGAACCTACCTGCCGTAGACAGCGTGAGCAAAGCAAAGACCAGAATCAAGAGGGCAGAAAAAAAGAGGATGATCAGAGAGAATAAGTGAGACAGCAATTAAATATGTCTGCAAAGAAAAACAATTTAGCTATATGGAAGATAGATACTGGGAGAAATGTATTTCAGGGTCTTGCTAGTGCTGCAATCATCGAGAGAATCATAAGTGCCTACAACGATAATGAAGCCCAAGATGATCTCAAGCTTACGCCGATTGCAGTAGATGAAAATTTTAATGACAAGCAAGTGAAACTGTATAACAAAAAGAGAATTTCTCGCACATGGGAGAAATTTGTTGAGCCGATTCTCACCAACATAACACCTGAAAATAGGAATCTTTTTCAAAGCATAAATAAGGACTTTCTTCTTTTTGTGTACGATAAAAGTGACATTTTTGTGCTTACTGCGGGAGCGGGCTATTTCGCAATTCAATCCTATGTTGATGAGTCTTTTCCACTAGAGGTTTCAAAGAAAATTTTTAAGGGAGAATTTAAGTACTCGGAAGTAAGAGATTTAGTCGGTGAAGTATACTCAAAATCAGAAAATTACCGCCGATCATATAGTTACTCTCGTTCTGAGGCATTTGGAAAAATCTGGAAAAAACTTTATGGACAAATTGATCCGGAGGTAATAAGAAATAGCCCAGAACTCAGTCTTGTTTTGAACCACGAAAAGCGTGTAAATGCAGAGATGAAGTCATCCTTCACATTCAAGAAGTCTGTCGATTTAGGACAAGTTGTGAATCTTATAAATGCGGTTCAATCACTTCCTGAGCTGGAGCCTGAGCGGAAAGAAAAGTTTAAGTATCTTGATACACTAGCAGAAGTAAAACCAAAAAAACTCAAGGAGGCTCTTGAGAAAGAATTCCACGCTATCTTATTCGAAGCATTTACATCTGGAAACTTTGACACAACTGATAGCTTTGATTTTTGTCATCCTGAAAACATCACTGACTTTCTGGGCGGTAATGAGTATATGGTGGGTGACGTAAGTTTGAATATTGAGCACGCCCCTCGTTCTTCGGAAGTACTCATATTTATCAAAACTAATAACCTTGTTAACTATCATGAGGGGCTAGATGAGTTCCAAAAGAATTTTCTGCAACAAGATTTTTTCTTTAAACCCTTTGATGGAGACGAAATTATCGGCGCAAAGCTTCGCAAATATTTCCACGGAGAAGTGACCTACGAAGATAAGACCTATTTTTATGTTGACGGTCGGTGGTATCAGCCTGTAGGTAGTTTTTTTGATTATCTATTAGAAGATCTCGTGTACGAACTTTTTGATAACAATATCCTTCAGAGTGTTGTCCCTCTAAAGTCTTGGGGAGCCTTTAATGAGGGTCAGTTTAATTTAAACCACATCAATGAGCCTAATTTCTATTTTGGCGATCGATATTACCTAGTTGAAGGTAGGGGAACAGTAGAACTATTTGACTTGCTATATGTGCAGGGTGATAAATTGTACATTATTCAAGCAAAGAATGGATTTGAGGGATCTGTTCGCGATGCGGCTTCACAGATAGAATTCTCTGCAGATGTGATAGAGGAGGCAGTGCAAGGCGACCGAAAAAATCTCAAAATCTACTATGAAAAGTGGCATGATGGCGAGAAAAGAAAAATGACTGAAGCCCAGTTCATATCCTTATTTACAGACAAGGAAAGAATTTATGTATTGGCGTCTGCGCACGCGAGTGAAATGACACGAGAAAACTTTGAAGCAAGAGTGTTCCAATCAAAAATAGCGCAGTTTGAGACTTTGGCGCTCTGTCACTCGTTTAAAAAGAAAGGAAGAAAATTTATACTCCAACGGATAGTAAAGGAATAGGGGGAAATGAGGGATAATGGATAATGGGGATGAGTCCGATATTTTCCTGAATTCTGTGTCCTAATATTCTTCTACCCGATTGCCAAGATTTGAGGTGGGTGTAGAGTTTGGGGATGGTTGATATAAAAGAGAAGATTAGTGAGATTGAAACTAGACTCCAGCTTTTGCTGACTCTGTCAATGTTTTTTCCTTCCGTTGTTTCAGTATTCTTTGAGTATTCAGGTGAGCCAGAGTCTGTAACAAGGCTGAATGTTTTGAATTCATATATCATTGTCGTTGCCTATATTTTTTCATATATTCTTTTCCAATGCGTTAAGGCAAAAGAACAGTCGTACCGCACCTTGCAATGGATAGATGGTTTTCTATATCTCGGACTAGCATCCTATATTTTCCCCATCGTTATTTTTGCTAAACCTGCTGTCGTTATAAATATGCTAAGTCAGATTCCATTTGCGGGCTCTCTTGCTTTGAATTACTTAGCTCCAGTCCTCTTAATTGTCTTGCTTGCCGCAAGATCAATAAAGTATTCGTAGGGGCCTTGGAATTGGGTAAGGAGAAATGGGGATGAGTCCGATTTTTCTCTATTTTTGTGGTCTAATCCTTTTTCTGATTTGCTAGAATACAGGGATGGATGTTTTATGGGAAAAGGGGTCAGATCTCTGATACCTTGCGCTCCACAAGATAGACTACCGAAGAACGAACAGATACTGAAACGACCATGGACAACAAGGACATACGTAAAACATTAGGAGAGCTTGTATCGTTAGAGAACGAGAATAACTGGTGGCGACAAGATTTGTTTGAGAAATATACCCGCCGGAGGAAAATGGGGATGAGTCCGATATTTTCTTGAAATACGTGTCCGAATATTCTGAAGACCCCCGCAAAAAGAGGGAACTGACCCCCTCCGATTATCTTTGCCGTATCTCACTCTCCCTGTGCTATCATTTATTAATGTTTCCAGAGCAGAATACTTCGTGGAGCAACAGATATATCCTTTTACGGTTGCTCAAATCGTTTATCTCAAAATTTAGGCCCATTCGTCCATGGATGAGAATAGTCCTTTTTATCTTGTCTGCCCTCATGATCATTGGAGGAATCTTCAATGATGGGCCCACACGGTGGTTCTTTGCAATCCCTTTCGTTTTCATTTTTTTCCAGTCGATTCGGGTAAGGAGTATCTGGTATTCCTTGGTCGCGATCATTGCAATGATCGCGCTTTCGACGTATCTGCTTACTACACCCCTCGTATATCCTGTCATTGGAACATCCGCAGAGGTAAAGGCAAGTTTCAGCGTCCGAGAGAACAAATACAATCCTGGGGTCTATCGATATGAAGCACGAAGTTCTTATGATGGGAAGAATACTGACTCTGATTCTTCCGATATCCAAATGGGTGTGACCAGTAGGAACTACTACGGTGTTGGTGATACATTGACGGTCGTTGAGGTCAAAGAAGAGGGGACGCCAGTATCTTATCGAATCAAGTTCCGGGACCCACAGGGTCGAGAATTCTACCTTAATCTTACACACGCTCTCAGAGATGCCCCGGACTGGGCCCAAGGGTCTTTTTGCGACAAGGTGTCATGGGGTGTGTGTGAGGGGAACCGGATTTATGTGACAAATTTCCCGAATACGTTTGAAACAAAAGACCCCATGCGTCCGATTCTCAGAGGAGTGTCGAATCTCATGTATTATCCTATTTTCCCAATCTTACTTCCGAATCTTGTTTTGATGTGGAGAACCTAATATTTCCACCATCGTCCCGCAAAAAGAGGGAACTGATCCCCCGCCCCCTCCGATTGCCAGGATTTGGGTGGGAATGGTGAATGGGCAGAGACGGACGCTTATAAAAAAGACCCCCTGAAAGAAGGGGGTCAATCATACTGCAACGTCTACTACGGGTCGATCGCACGTGCTCGTGTCATGAGGTGCGAGAATACACAACCGACGATGCCACCCAAGACGAGGGGTCCAAGGATCCCTACGTGCGTATGGGCATGCATGAGCCCGTTCTTTGCGAGTTCTCGCCAAAGCGGCGAGATAGGCGCCGGCTGGTAGTTCATCTTCACGACAATACCGATGACCACCGCCACACTTACAAGAAAGAGAGGGTAGTACCGCCTGAAATGCGCACGTGACTCGATCCACAAGAATGTGCAATCAAGGATGGTGTGCATACCGTAGAGTGCAAGCTCCCTGGTGTCATAGGCCCACCAGCGTTCCGCGTGATAGCTCCACTCGAGAATCATGTGGATCACCAAAAGCACGATGGTCCCGTAGCTGTGCCGTGCATGCGCCGCAAGTGCGATGACGAGTCCGGCAGTGATCGCCGCCATGACTGGCACCGACCCGAGCTCGAGACTTGAGATATGGGACAGAAGGAATATCGCATAAATGCCGAGAAAGAACTTGAAGTACAAGCCATGGTTGTGTGCCATTTTGTTGACCTCCGTTTGTCTATAGGTGAGCATATCAGGCAAAAAATTTAAATGCAACTATTTTGCATTTAAATAATGACCACCCAGCACAGAAATGGGAGAACCAAAGAAATGGAGTAATGGGCACAGGCACAATTAATTCTTGAAATCCGTGTCCGAATATTCTTAAGACCACCGCAAAAAAGTGGGAACTGACCCCTCTGGTTGCCAGGATTCTTGGCGGGTGTAGAGTAAAGATATGGCATTACTTCTCCTTGCTCTGGCCGTCTTGTTACTCATCGGGGCATGTGTTCTTTTGTCAGCCTATATTCACTATTTCTTCTTTCGTTTTTATGGTTCTGAGGCACCGACACTCATAAAATCGCTAAAGATACTTGTCTGGATGTTGATTCCAGAGTTCTTCTTCTCCATCCCGTTTTTTCCAGGATTTGAATTGGTGGGTGTTGTTGCGCTCTTCTTTGTCTTTCAGTTCATCTCTAAGAAATACTTTCCACTGGTGAAATGGGGACAGTCACGATTGATTCCTGAAAACCGTGTCCAAATATTCTGAAGACCCCCCGCAAAAAGAGGGAACTGAACCCCGCCCTCCGATTGCCAGAAATCTTTGCGGGTGTAGAGTGAAGTCATGGCGCAGTACGATGCGACAACAAAAGATAAGCAGTGCATATTCTGTACGATTATCTCCAAAAAGGATCCTGACACGATATTTTGGCAGGATGAGCAACACGTTGCATTCCTCTCGATCGACCCGAATACTCCTGGTTTCAGCCTAGTGGTCCCAAAGACTCATAGAGGGAGCGACATCATGAAAATGGAAGACGGTCCCCTCCAAGATTTCATCCTCGCTGCAAAGAAGGTCTCAGCGATACTCGAGCATTTCTATAAAGATGTTGGTCGAATAGGGCTCATCATGGAAGGAACAGGGATCGACCATGCACACATCAAGCTTATTCCCATGCATGGAACCGAACACTTGAAGCGAGGCGAGTGGCGACAAACTCTATCTGGCGTCGAACATTGGTTCGATGTCTACAAAGGATGGATCTCATCTGCTGGCGGTCCGATGGGCGACCCCGCCGAGCTAAAGAAACTCTCACAAGAGCTAAAAAAATCCATCGGGAGTTAACAATAATCCCCCCGCAAAAAGAGGGAACTGACCCCCTTCCTTTTCTTTTCCAATCTATTCTCTAATTCTGCAGAATTAGAGAATAGTTCCCCTCCGATCACCAAGATTT
>CAZUMX010000015.1:13215-22090 GCA_964622275.1 uncultured Candidatus Saccharibacteria bacterium | reverse complement strand
AATCAGGAGAGTTTCTAGATACGCTCAAGACAGATTTCTTCACAGACCGCGTATTTGTGTTCACTCCAAAGGGAGACGTCGTGGATCTTCCTATCGATTCAAGCCCTATCGACTTTGCTTACGCTATCCACTCAGCGATCGGAGAGCATGCATCAGGAGCTAAGGTGAATGGAAAACTTGTTTCCCTTGATACTCCTCTAAAAAATGGGGATATCGTCACCATTGAAACAAAGGAGTCTGCAAAACCAAGCTCAAAATAGCTTGCGTAAGCACATACAACGATGGCACGTAGGCACATCAAGATTGAGCTACAAAAACAAGCTGAAGCAAAAAAGAAAGCAGAGGCTATACGCTAAAATTCTTTACAGCGTAGAGGTCAGGATCATCTGCCATAATATCTGTTGGCGGAGTCTTCTCCTCTTCGACGATATGAAGAGGTGTTGTATCTTCAATACGAGAAACCCCTTCGTCGATTCCATCAACAGGCTTGTGTTCGGTATTCTGTTCATAAAAGCCTGTGTGTGCTTGTCGAGACTGGATCGCAGCAATAATTTGCGCGAGATCATCTTTTGAAAAGAAATCAATAACGACTTTTCCTCCAACAGATCGCGATTCAATTTCGACATGAGTTCCAAGCGCTTCGGTGAGGGTGCGAGCGACTTCGGCCATCTCCGGATCCATAGGTCGTAGTTTCTTGCGAACCTTCTCTTTTGCGATATGACGTGCTGCTTCTTCTGCTTCACGGACCGTGAGCTTGCGATACATGATGTCCTTGAATAAGACAGACTGTTCCATTGGACGATCATTGAGCATCATGAGTGGTCGTGAATGACCTTCACTGATTTTCCCCTGTGAGAGCGCATCGAGAATATCTTGTGGGAGAGAGAGGAGGCGCAAGGTGTTTGAAACATATTCACGGCTCTTCCCTACTCGCTTCGCGATTTCGGTGTGAGAGAATGAGAATTCGTTGACCAATCGAGCAAAGGCCATCGCACGGTCGACAGGATTAATATCTTCTCGCTGAAGGTTCTCGATGATCGCGAGCTCGAGTTTGAGTTGGCTAGACTGAATATCGACACGGATGATTGCGGGGACCTTCGTAAGACCCGCGAGCTTTGATGCTCTCAATCGTCGCTCTCCGGCAATGAGCTCATATTCGACATCCATGCCCCCCTCGTGAGGAACATCCTTTTTGGTCACCACAAGCGGCTGAAGAACACCGTACGTGCGAATGGAATCAGCTAAGTCTCGAAGGTGGATTTCGTTAAACTCTTTTCGGGGTTGATAAGGATTGGGTTTAATTTTTTCAGTTTCGATCCAATAGATCGCATCTCCAGCGAATTCTTGCATTTGACGAGTATACCACGGTCATCAATTTCCAGACTGTTGAAAAAAGTCTCTTCTGGGGCTATGCTCAAGCGTATTGCCGGAGTGGCGTAATGGTAGCCGCGCGCGACTCAAAATCGCGTCTCGAAAGGGGTGTGGGTTCAAGTCCCACCTCCGGCACAAAACGAAGTTTTATGATGGAGAGAAAGTGCTTGAGCACTTCCGAGTGGGACTTGAAGCCGTTCTCCCGTATTTCCGATGGATTCCTATCGTGAGGAAACGGGAAACGGATACTGGTCCTGTAAGGACCAAGTCCCACCTCCGGCACCGCATCAAAAAACTCCCCTAAGGGAGTTTTTTGATTTAGATCTTGCCGACCAAGTCCATACCAGGCTTCAGTGTCTCCTCCCCTGGTTCCCAGCTCGCAGGACAGACGTTCCCTTTGTGTTCCCGCACGAACTTCGCTGCACGAATTTTGCGAAGAAGTTCTTTTCCTGAGCGACCCACATCGTTGTTGTGAATCTCAATCGTCTTGAGTTGTCCTTCTGGAGAGATAAGGAAGCTCCCACGTAGTGTAAGACCATTGTCTCCATCTGCGGGATTATCAATCGCCACACCAAAGAGGTGCGAAAGAATACCCGCTGGATCGGCGGCCATTGCATATTCGATCTTTCCAATTGCTGGTGAATGATCGTGCCATGCCTTGTGCACAAAGACTGTGTCGCGAGAAACTGAGAGTATCTCTGCTCCTTCCTTTTGGAAATCTTTGTGAAGATCTGCAAGCTCCTCGAGCTCTGTAGGACAAACGAAGGTGAAGTCCGCAGGATAAAAGACGACAGCAAGCCACTTCCCTTTAAAGTCTTTGAAAGATAATTTCACTTCTTCATCTTTTTTGGGGTCATAAGCAGCAAACTGAAGATCTTGAGGCACTGTTTCGTTGATTTTGAGTGTTTGTAGATATTCCATATGCTTTATTAAACTACCAATAGGCTCATATGGTAGCATGCTTTGGTATGAAGGTACAAAAACCTCAGATCATTGCAGTGGTTGGCCCCACCGCAAGCGGAAAAACGAGCCTTTCGGTAGAGCTCGCAAAGGCGGTAGGTGGAGAAGTCATTTCTGCCGATAGCCGCCAAGTGTATCGAGGTCTAGACATTGGAACTGGGAAAGTAACAAAAAGAGAGGCACGAGGCGTTCCCCACCACCTCATCAACATCGCATCGCCCAAAAAACATATTTCGGTCGACGTATGGAAAAAGAAAGCAGAAAAAGCCTTGAACGATATCATAAAAAGAGGAAAGACTCCTATCGTATGCGGGGGGACTGGGCTCTATGTTGATACCCTTTTGCGCGGACTTTCCTTCCCCTCTGTCCCCCCTAACCTTGCTCTTCGCACACGACTAGAGAAAAAACCAGTAGAGGAGCTTTATACCTTGTTGAAAAAACTTGACCCAACACGAGCGCACGATATTGATCAAAGAAATCCTAGAAGACTGATTCGTGCCATCGAGATAGCAAAAGCACTTGGACATGTTCCTTCAAAAAAAATCATTCCCCCGCCATATCAGATCGAGTGGATTGGTATCAATCCACCTGACACAATCCTCCTGAAAAATATCCACCATCGCCTCCTCACTCGCTTAAGACACGGAATGGTTGCTGAAGCAAAAAAACTTCACCGCACGGGTCTCTCATATCAACGCATGAGAGACCTCGGTCTTGAATATCGATTTCTCGCAGACCTTCTGGAGCACCATACCCCCAAAAAAGCTTTTGCTGATTCTCTAGAGCTCGCAATATGGCAGTACGCAAAAAGACAACGTACGTGGTGGAAGCGATACAACGATATTTCTTGGTTCGATTCACCAGACAAGGCCCTCAAACATTTCAATAACAAAAAAGGAGGAGGCGCATAATACGTCTCCTCCTTGCACCGCTTCCTTGAAGGCTAAGCGGCGAGATTCAGGATCACCTCCTAGACGCCCGTACCCCGGGCAAAGGGTTGTGTGTGACTCCGAGGACTACTCGGGTCGAGCAGCTCTTGATCTCGCAGATCACGTCTACCTCCTGCGCTCCGTGGGCGCGTTGTCTAGGACCGTGGGAAAGGGCTCTATGTACATAGTACTACTCTTCACTCAAGTTTTTTGCAAGTATCCACAGTACATATCATCAACTGGAAATTGGATATTTCCATGTTATACTCGCTTTCATTCGGGGGGCTTAGTTTAGTGGTAGAACAACGGTCTCCAAAACCGTTAGTAGGGGTTCGATTCCTCTAGCCCCCGCGAGTTGGAATTACAAAATAACTAGAACCATATTTTGGAAAGGCAAGAGAAATTTTTCACAAGGTTTTTTCTTAATAGTCGGCAAACTTGCTGACTATTGACTTTTGTGGCATAAAATGCTAATATTTTAACGAAGTCCTATTACAGTGTTTGGACTAAACCGCACCTTGCAAGGAGAAAATGATGGAAGTCGGACTAAAGTCGAGATGGGGAGAAAAGCAGATCAAAACGGACCCCACCAATCAGTACTGGGTGGAAGTTTCACTTAGGGCCGGTTTGGTGAAAGCTCTTAGTCTCATTGGGCCGGAGTCCTCGGATATCCAGTTCTACTTCGACGGGTTTTCGATGGTCAGGGTTCCGAGTAATTATGTGAGTTTTCACATCGCAGCAGAAAACAGCTCAGACCTCGAGGAATGTCCATTCGCAGACATTTCTTACACTCAACGAACGGACGACCTTCTTGTCAGCTGGCGAGAAATCAAACTGTGGTTCAAGGATCGCGCTCAACTTGAGCGCTATGTCCAGGCAGTCGTGCTACCCACCAGCGAAACCAAGTTGAATCAAAAAATGTTAGAAGAACTCAAGACGCAAGCAGAAGGTTCTTCTTCTGGTTCGGGTTTGCTACCCTTCGTCATTGGTCTTGGTATAGCAATCAATTAGTCGAGACGGTGTTTGCACATCGGAGCCACTTGCAGAGTAATTTTCTGCTTGTGGCTCTTTTTTTATGCGAGCATTTTCCGACAAGGCCAGTAATTTTTTTAATGATCTTAAATTAAAAAATCACTGAAATGAGTTATTCTTAGCTCATTAATAATCTGAAATTGTTAATCTCCGTTTGGAAATTTATTTTGCCCACCCACCCATTCCGAGCCGCATTTTGCGCAACGAGGAGCAAATTCCGTTCGAACTATTTTTAAGAAACTGCTATACACAAAAGACCTCCTAAGGAAGGTTTTTGCCCCGTGTTGGGAGGAGGCCAGAGGAATCGAAAGACGGAGACTGCGTAGCCGGCCCATCCTCGGGCCGTGGTCGAGTCGGGGGCGCGAGTACTTAGTATTTTGACAGCATTTGTGTCAAAATAGTTAATAACTCGTGACCGATTCCTCTAGCCCCCGCAAATAACAAAAAAACGCCCTTTCGGGCGGTTTTTTATATTATTTCTTCGCTTCCTTGAACACGACGTGCTTTCGAAGTTTCTTGGAATACTTCTTGAGCTCGATCTTGCGGGTGACGAGTTTCTTATTCTTGCGGGTCCAATAGACTTCGCCGGTCTCTTTATTGCGGATCTGGATGAGTCTTTCCTGTGACATATTCGTGGAGCCAGATTACCAAAAATCTGAAATTATGCAAGTGAATGCCATCTAGACAAGAACATGCCCCATTCTTGGGTTTAGTCGAGTCAGAAGCTCGTAAGCCGTCGTCTGTGCATGTGCAGCAAGCTCCTCGGCACTGATTTGCTCCTTCCTATCTTTTCCTATCAAAGTGACAATATCTCCTGACTTTACCCCCCTGATGTCTGTGACATCCACAACAATCATATCCATCGATACCCTCCCAAGTACTTTTGCTCTTTCGCCCCGAATGAGCACATGGCCCTTCCCTGAAAGGAGCCGTGGAAATCCATGCCAATATCCAATAGGGATGACTGCGATTTGGGAATCTTGTTTGAGGGTTTCAGTAAAGTCGTACCCCACAGACTCTCCTTTCGAAATGCGCTTTACCTCACTCACGATCGTCTTCCATGCAAGCGTTGGGTGGAGAACAAGGTCTGCTCGATACACGCGCACTTCATCACTCGGCCAGATACCGTAACATCCTATCCCTACTCGAACCATATCTTCATGTGCTTCAGGGTACACAAGCGTTCCTCCTGTTGCAGAAACATGGGCGATGACGTGATGTCCTTCTGACCGAAAAAGTTCTTTCCATTGTTGAAATTCCGCAATTTGTTTTCTTGTGCGAGCGCCATCTTTGGGTTTTTTTGCCTCAGCAAGATGAGTGAAGAGTCCCTCAATACGGACCTTTCTGGGTAGTGTTTTCAAGAGTTTCATCACTGCGATCCGATCCTGCCACAGGAATCCCTGTCGATGCATCCCTGTATCAACCTTGAGATGGATTGTGAGCGGACGCCCACGATATGTCTGTAGTGCTTTTAATGACTCCATGCTTGAGACTGAAATACTGATACCATACTCTCCTGCTTTATGGAAAAGAGCCGGAAGAGTATACCCGAGAACAAGCATGGGGACAGAGACGCCTACGTTTCTCAGAGAAATTCCCTCAACAAGAGAATCAACAGCAAGGAGATCGATCCCAAGGCGTTCAAGCTCTTTTGCATAGAGATAGAGATCATGACCATATGCATTTGACTTAATGACGGCTGCCAACGCCACCTTTGGGCCAATCACCTTGCGAAACATTTGGTAGTTTTTCTCAATTGCCTTTCGGTCAATTTCTATCCAAGTCCGGAAGTGTTTTTTGTTCATCTTTTAATCATACCAAATAGAAAAACCGCCGACTTTTTTAAAAGTCAGCGGCCTCTCCCTTCACGACAGAAGTCCTATCGCCACAAGTGCGCAAAGAACTCCGGCCATTCGACGTGGATCAGTATCACCGATGACAACCATTTGGTATACAATAGGCACGATCACTTGCACGAGGGTCGTCAAGACAATAAGCCTTCCGACTTCAGTATAGCGAGCTTCTGAAAGCATATTCGTGAACAGGAGCATGCCCGCAACACCAAATGCCACACTGAAACCGGCGTACCCATAATGTGGAGTTTTTGTCAGTGTGAAACTTCCAACGGAAAGGATGAAAATAAGGGTGACGAAAGCTGAACCAACACTAAAGAATAGACTTGAAATTCCTCCCGTCAGACCACTTCGACTCATCAGAAGTGGCCATGCACCGAAGCCGAGTCCCGCCAAGATCGCATACAAGCGCATCATACTCACATCCCCTATGTCCAGGAACCATATCTGAGCGACAGGGTATCACGAAGCACAAGGAGGTCAATCTCCTTCTCTTTTGAAGTCCAATGCGCAAGAATTGATGCACAGTCGATCCCCCGTACCCTCTTGGTGCTCATCCTTTCCCGGACCATCAGGAAAGATATGGCCCAGGTGTCCACCGCATTTCGCACAAGTAACCTCGATGCGTCGCATGCCGTGACTCAAGTCTTCCTGCTGATGGATGGCGTTTGGGAGCGCTTTTGTGAAACTCGGCCACCCTGTCCCGGAATCAAATTTCGCATCGCTTGCGAAAAGAGGAGTCCCACACCCCGCACACCGATACATACCCTGCTCGTGATTGTGGACATACGTTCCACTAAACGGGGCTTCTGTCGCTTGTTCGTACAATACGGCTTTTGCCTCTTTTGAGAGATTAGGATTCATCTTCTTGGGATCCATACGTGCTTTAGTATACCAAGGAAAAATAAAACCTGTCCCAGAATAGGACAGGTTCTTAACGTTAAATGGGTATTTCACGAGACCCATAGACAATGACAACGACACGTGGATTCATCTCTGTATTCAGACGCATATTCGTAAATATGCGCTTGACTTGATATTCACGACCGGCGATGGCCCACATGCACGAGTCGATCTTTTCGGGAAAGCAATCTTCGATGAACTCTTCCCCGGTGAAAAACACTATGACATGCTCTTTTTGATACGCCTCCAGCGTCACGGGTGCAAAGATCGGCTCGAGTGAAACCACAAAACCATCATCGGTCACGTTGGCTCGAATGCTCACAAGGAGATTCTGTCGTGACTCGACTTGCTCGACAAAGAGCGCACGAGCGATCTCTTGGCGTAAGAACACTCCCCTATAGTCACCCCGGATGATACTAGCGGGAAGCTCGATATGCTTCGCTTCGTCCGATGGAATCGGCGAGACAACCATGGGGATTGTCTGCTTCGTTGATTGTATCGAGAAGATCTCTGCAAGAGAAACCACGGCGATCAAAACGCTGAAAAGAAGAATGCCACGCTTAACCACACTCATGACACACCCCCTCTATGAGGAGAACATCCATTGAAAAGTTTGCGCTCTTTAGGAGAAATGGTCAAGGAGATATTTGATTTTTGCCCTCAATCCGCTATACTCTCACTGACGCGTAGGTGGCAGAGCGGTCAAATGCAATGGACTGTAAATCCATCGTCCGGAAGGGCTACGGAGGTTCAAATCCTCCCCTACGCATAGCAACAATAAATGAGCGCCGCGAAAGCGGTGCCATTTTTGTCTGTGCGTAGAGCAAGCCGATTGATCGGCTTGCATGGGAGGATTTGAAAGGACGAGTATATCCATGAGGACTTCTGAGTCCGAATGGATTCGAGCCCTGTACGGAAGCTGTAAGCTTCAAATCCTCCCCTTCTTCTCATGAGGAAATCGGAAGCCGGTACTGACCGCGACACGCAATCCGAGCGCCTAGAAGTGCCCATTGCTCCTCTTTAATATGATAGTAGACTATCTGAAGAATTGATCTATAAAGGAGAAACGTATGGGAACAAGCAGGCCGCTAGATGACATTCTCATCAACATATTTCGCAGAGCCAAGATAACAGCAAGTGAAAGAAAACACATTGATCGTCTCATCTCGAACCTCCCTCGTCTGAGCTACTTTATCTCAGGGCCAACAACAAGCCCATTCCTCTTTCCGAACTCTTACCGAGAAGCCGTATTCATCGACAAGCACGAGAAAGAACGGAGGCGGGGAATAAAAAAGAAACAAACATAATTCGTCCCGGGCCAGTTCACTAGAACTGGCCTTTTGTTTTTTCCTCCCCCAAATTTTAAAAAGAAACCCCCGTAATATACGGGGGTTCAACATTACTTACTCTTTCCGGCAAGTATGATTTCTTGACTAATCATGACGAGCCGATCGCGCTCAATAGTTGCTGTTTCCTTAAGGACGCCATCCTCAGGAGTATCCTCTTTGTAGAAAATGAGGGCAGCATATTCTTCTCCGTTGCGAGAGAAAATTGATTGACCAATAATCCTCTCACGAGAAATGCTATGGAGCTTTTGAGCTCGCTCCTTGCGAGATTCACTCTCTTCGCGTGAAATCACCGTGGCGCCAGAGAGTTGAGGGAAAATGCGGATTTTATTTCCCTCTCCTTTTTGAGTCAATACCACAACACCTAATTCGGTAATGTGGTCATCCTTCATCACATACACAACTTCGATGAGATTAAAGAGGCCGCTATTGACCACGTCCGAAAGGATAGCAATAAGACCAGGCTCACGTTCATCCTCGG
>CAZUMX010000015.1:10875-13115 GCA_964622275.1 uncultured Candidatus Saccharibacteria bacterium | reverse complement strand
CTATTGACCACGTCCGAAAGGATAGCAATAAGACCAGGCTCACGTTCATCCTCGGGAAGACTCTCGAGTTTTATGGTCAGCGTGAACGGCCTCCCCTCTTCGGTGTATGGGAAAGACGTGGCGCGCATGGTCTCTTTGGCAAACGAAATGTGAGGAGTAAAGAGCACTAACACCAGAAAAGAGATGATAGCGTAACGCATGACAAATCCTCTCTTCTACTATCTCCATCATGAGCTTCGCCCATTTACCCATTTTCGTCAATCGAACCACAGAATGAATACTGCCCCCTTCCCTAATAAACAAAAAGCGGGTAGTCTCGGTAATGGAGATGTGTTCATTGCGGAGGGTTCATGCAGTTCAATAGTTGTATGACGATCGGAATCGATATCGGAGGAGTCATCACTGACCCTCCTCCTGGAGTCGACCACGAGGACTTCCTTGGAGGCAGGAGTCATCTACTGATCCAGAAAGTGAAGGATTCGTTCAATGTGATTCGGGTGCTCAACGAAAAACATCGAGTTATCCTTGTGTCAAAAGCACGACCCGTCACACAGCGAAAAACGACAGAGTGGCTGCGTCATCATCAATTCTTCAAAGTCACAGGTATGTCCGAACGTGATGTGTATTACACGCTTTCGCGAGACGATAAGACACGTATCGCCGAGCGAGAGGGTGTCACACACTTCATCGACGACAAACTCGAAGTCTTGGGATACATGTATGGCATTGTCCCCAATCTCTTTTGTTTTCAGTGCCACCCACTCCAAAAGCAACGCTACCCCTTCATCTATCAGAAGGTTCGGCACGTGAACAGCTGGGAAGAACTGAAGCTGCTGCTCAACCCTTAAACAGACCTGCCGCACACATGTGCGGCAGATTTTTTTGAGTTACGTTATTTTACTGAGGCTTTTTCTTTTTTCATCTTCACTCCGTTTTTGCCATTCTTCTTGTCGACAGAAACATGGATTACCCCGGATTTTAGCGATACGTTCACTACTCCCCCTCCCACCATTCGCTCCTTGATCATCGCATTAGCCACCGGCGTGAGAATCTGCTCCTGAATAATTCTGCGAAGTGGTCGAGCCCCATATTGAGGGTTATATCCTTCTTTTGATAGGTACGTGAGGGCTTCTGAAGAAATTTTCACCTCAATGTCTTTATTGCCGAGTCTCTCCTGAAGCTTACGTATCTGGATATCAACAATGGATTTGATCGCAGCGGGCGAAAGGATATCAAACATGATGATGTCATCGAGACGATTGAGGAACTCTGGGCGAAACTGGTTGCGAAGTGCTTCCATGACTCGAGATTTTGCATCTTCGTAATCATCTGAATCATTATTTGACCCAAAGCCGATATGCTTCATGCGGTCAATGTACTCCCCACCCACATTCGATGTGAGAATGATCACGGTGTTTTTGAAATTCACGACACGACCCTTTGAATCTGTGAGTCTTCCGTCATCTAAGACCTGAAGAAGAATGTTGAACACTTCTGGATGCGCCTTCTCGACTTCATCAAAAAGAACGACTGAGTACGGACGATGTCGCACCATTTCCGTGAGTGTCCCTGACTCTTCGTATCCTACATATCCTGGAGGTGCACCAATGAGCTTCGAGACGCTGAACTTTTCCATATACTCACTCATGTCGACTCGAAGAAGCGCTTTTTCGTCATTAAAGAGGAATTCAGCGAGCGATTTAGTGAGCTCGGTCTTTCCGACACCTGTAGGCCCAATAAACATAAAGGAGCCGATAGGACGATTGGGGTCGCCGATTCCAACGCGAGAGCGTTTAATCGCATCAGATATTTTCTTGATAGCGCCATCTTGGCCCACGACACGTTTCTTGAGTTCTTCTTCAATACGCTCAAGCTTTGACACCTCTTCTTCAAGCATGCGCTCCACGGGAATGTTCGTCCATTTGGAGACCACTTTTGCTATATCTTGCTCTGTGACTTCTTCATGGAGAATACGTCGAGAGCTCTGGAGTTTTTTGAGTTTTGCGTGCTTCTCAGTGATTGCCTTTTCAACAGCAGGAATACGTCCATAGCGAATTTCAGCGGCTTTTGCGAGGTCAGTACGAATCTCGGCGTTCTCTGCTTCGAGACGCAATGATTCGAGTTCTTTCTTGTGATTACGAATTTCGGTCACGAGCTCTTTTTCATTCTTCCATTTAAGTTCAAATTCTCGTGTCGACTCTTCGAGGTCGGCGATCTCTTTGTTGATCGCACGAATACGC
>CAZUMX010000015.1:0-10865 GCA_964622275.1 uncultured Candidatus Saccharibacteria bacterium | reverse complement strand
TTCTGCAATGCAACTTTCAATAGACTTTATTAAACCTTCTTCTGACTCTTTTTTCAAGGCCTCTTTCTCGATCTCAAGACGACGAATCTTGCGATGCTTTTGGTCAAGGACGGTGGGCTTATTCTCAAGTTCGATACGAAGAGAAGATGCTGCCTCGTCAATAAGATCAACTGCCTTGTCAGGAAGGAAGCGATCGCTGATGTATCGACTTGACAAATTCACAGCTGCAAGGAGCGCATCATCTGTAATTTTGACACCATGAAAAATCTCATATTTTTCTTTCAGCCCACGAAGAATGGTCACTGCATCTTCAACTGACGGTTCAGAAACATAGATAGGCTGGAATCGTCTCGTGAGTGCGGGGTCTTTTTCGATATGCTTCTGGTATTCCTTGATCGTTGTGGCACCGATGGCACGAAGCTCCCCTCTCGCAAGAGCAGGCTTCATCATCTGAGATGCATCCATAGCTCCTTCGGCCATCCCCGCACCAACAATCGTATGAATCTCATCGATGAACAGGATGATGCGGCCTTCAGACTTTTCGATTTCTTTCATGATTGCCTTGAGGCGTTCTTCGAATTCTCCACGATATTTTGTTCCTGCAATAAGTAGACCAAGGTCGAGTGAAACTACCTCCTTATCCCGAAGAAGCTCAGGCACATCCCCCTTTGCGATACGCTGGGCGATACCTTCAACGATAGCGGTTTTTCCTGTTCCTGCTTCCCCGATCAATATAGGGTTATTTTTTGTTCTCCGAGCAAGGATTTGAATGAGCCGACTGATTTCTTCGTCACGACCAATCACAGGATCAAGTTTGTCTTCTGCTGCGAGTGTCGTGAGCGAGCGAGTATACTTTGCAATGGCACGCATCTTTTTTTGGCCACCACCCGAAACCTCGTGCGGCTTGGATCGAAGCTCTTTGAGAACGCCAAGAACACTCTGGCGTTCAAGGCCGACTTTTTGCAAAATCTCACGTGCTTTTGAGGCAATAGAAAGAAGTGAGAGGAACAGATGTTCAACCCCAATAAATTCATCATTGAGCTCCTTGGCGACGAGGTGAGATGCCTCGAACACCTGTGCGAGCTCTTGCGTGAGATACAGCTGGTAACTCGGTGCCACTGCGGTCTGAGTTTGCCCAGCACCTTCAATATTATCCATCACCGCATCTGTCGCTGTCCCTGCGTCGATATCAAGTTTCTCAAGAATAGAAATGACAATACTCTCCTCTTGGAAAAGGAGCGCCGCCAGAAGATGCATTGGCGTAACGTGATTTTGGCCACGCTCAACAGCAACTTCATGTGCCCTTCTGATTGCATCTCGTGCTTGTTCAGTGAAATCATTAAATGGTGGCATATAAATATTATATAGCAGTGTAATAACACTTACGTCAATGCCTTAATTAATCGCTTCTGCAGTGGGTGTCTCAGATGGAGCAACAGTCACAGATTTTTCTTTGTCTCCTAAGCCCTTCTGAATAGCATTAACGATATCAATAACACGACGGATGGGGAGGACAACGTTTCCCTCTTCTTCACGACGAACAATAAACCCAACAATACTCCCATCAAGATTGAATACCGGCGAACCACGGTAGAGGTTACTTACCGTAGGGGTTGTCTCTGCAGAAACGATTGTCGTCACGGAAGATGTCCCCTCTCCTGACGTTTCTCTATTTAATCGAGAAATAGAGGCTTTCAATGCTTCATCCCCACTCGCCCCACCAATTACCGCAATTGTCTGTCCGAGTTTTGGGTCTAGGGTCCCCGACCAACCAACTGGGAGTGGAGCATTTTCTGGAGGAGTGATCTTGAGGAAGGCAATTTGTTCTGGATTCGTGTCTTTGTAGTTTTCGCGCCCAAGCACTATCGCATCGGCAGAAACTCCATCGGGGAAAACAACAATATATTTCTCGAGAAAAGCTCCGTCGACAATGAGGGAGCCTCGATCGGTGATTAGAACCCCGTCTTTTGAGAGGAGTGTCGCAATAGTCATGTGCTTGGTCCCTGTTGCCATCCCCGCAGGAAATACTTTTGCAATTTTGCCAATGTTCTTTTCTACTGCTGCGGTAAAAAGATCATCTTCTTTTACTGTGACAGTGACTTCCTTGGTAATGGTCTCGATTTTTGCAGGTTCATCTTTCTTTGCCTCGTCGGGGACTACACGTTCAATAGTTCTTTCAATAATACGATTCACCGTCTGAGGGACTTCTGGTGGTGCCTCTGCGAGAAGAGCCACGGTGATAATCCCCGTTGCAATTGATGTGACAAACGAGACCAAAAGAACCAAGAGTATGAGTTGCTGTTTGTTTAATTCTTCCATACATTTACCAACAACATTCTATCTATTTCATTGCTCCTGCAAGACGTGCCTCCACAACGCTCCAATCAATATTCTTTATGAATGTCTCGACATAATCCGCACGCTTGAGTCCGTAATCAATCATGAACGCATGCTCAAAGACATCCATAACAAGAAGCGGCGTCGCACCGGCAAGATGCCCAATGTCATGCTCTCCGATCCAGGTGGTAAAGACCGCATGCTGATCTTTATCGAGTGCCATGACGACCCATCCGATACCACGCATCGTTCCCGTGCCGACAAAATCTTTTTTCCAACCATCAAATGAGCTCCAGAGATAATTCAGAATTTTTTCCATCTCTCCGCCTGACGTGAGAGCCACTCCCCCGTTTTTCATATTTCCAAAATAGAGCTCGTGAAGCTTCATCCCGTTCCACTCCCACCCAAAACGGCGCTTAAGTTCAGCATACTCGGAAGTCCCTGGCGCAACTCCTCCAGTCATGAGTTTTTCTTGAATTGCGTTGGTATTCTTCACATACCCTTCGTAGAGTGTGAAATGGTTTTTGAGGAGCGCATCAGAAAACCCCGGAGTTCCAAGTAGGAATTCGAAATTTTTTGCAGTGTACGGAGGAGTGGACGCCATAAACGATAATATTGTGTGAAAAGTAATGTTGTAAGTATACACGATACAATCTGCCTGAACATGAAACGTTGTGTACCAGATAGATCATCAACAAGATCTTCAGTCAACAGGCCCGAGAACCTTTCTATTCAGATACATAAACGGAATATTGATGACACCGACTGCCCATTTAATTGCGATCTGGCCCTTTATAAGAGGGACAAGGGCCATTCCCCCGCCCCAGAAAGCAAGAGGGATGAAAATCAAAGAATCGATGGCAAGCGCAGGGAGCGTCGAGAATACGTTGCGGATCCAAAGGAATCGTCCGTGCGTGAGCCGTCTTACCCACGCATACACCATCGCATCGAGGTTTTCTGATACAAGATAGGCAAGCCAGCTCGCAAGCGCAATACGTGGAGCGAGACTGAAAAAACTTGTCCATGCTGCATCAAATTTTTCTCCCCAAGTGGGGTCTGGTGGAAACTGTGCACCGAGCCAGAGAAAAAATGTGGTCGCCACCTGCGCGAAGAATGCGATCATGACCATGCGATGAGTCTCATATCGACCGAACTTCTCATTCACAATATCGGTCATGAGAAATGTTACCGCAAAGACAATCACCCCTGCAGGACCCACGAAGGTGTGGCCGAAAAATTCAAACGATGCGATCTTTGTTGCAAGGATCTGCGCCGTGAGAACGAACGCCACATACAATCCGATAAGGAGATCGGGCTTGTCGGTGCGACGAGCATAGATACTCCCAAGGAGCGAAAAACTCGTCACGCCAGCAACCCACGCAATAAAAAGGCCAAGGGACATGTCTATGATTTTGCCACGGTAATGCTTGCAAGAGCAAGAGGCACTGTCTCTTTGAGTACAGAGGTGATCCTCTCGATATCCCTTGCTGTATTTTGATCTCCGAGACTGATGCGTAATCCTTGCGCAAGGAGGTCTGAAGCATCGCCCGCACTGCGGAGAGCAGCAAGGGCGTGTGAGTCGCCTTCATCGTTTTCTCGGCACGCACTCTTTGTTCCCACCATAATCCCCTTTTGACCAAGCGCAAGTGCGAGATACTCGTGGTTCGCTCCAGGAAAGGTGACGCTCAGATGTCCCGCAAGACGGTCACCTGACCCGTTCACGTGCGCATCAGGAAAGAGGGAGAGAATATTCTTTTCAAGACTATCACGAAGCATTCGCACCGACGCATCGTGCTGCTGCCGTTTTTCTTGTGCGATCTGAAGTGCTCGTGCAAATCCGACTATCGCTGCAACATTCTCTGTCCCAGCACGTTTCCCCGCTTCTTGCCCACCACCCAAGAACACGGGAACACTTGGAACTCCCCGACGATGGTAGAGAAGTCCGATCCCCTGAGGACCACTGACTTTTGCACCATTCAAGACGAGGTAGTCGACACCCAAGCGAGGAATATGACACTCAAGGAATGAAAACACTTGGCACGCATCAGTTATCATGTATGGCAACGATGATTGATGATCTTTTTTGTACGCGCGAATGATCTTCGTCAGTTCTCGAATAGGCTGGATCGTGCCAATCTCGTTATTGGCATACATCACTGCGACACAGAGAGTCGATGGATGAAGAAGAGGCTTGAGGGAATCTGGGTCAACGACTCCATTGGGAAGAAGTGTGAGAAATTTTAATATGATCCTCTGTTCTTTTTCTAATTGTTTGAGGGGCTCAAGGAGCGCATGGTGCTCAATTGAAGTCGTCACTATAGTAGGGAGACCTTCCCCTTTCCAAGAAGAAAGGAGCGAGTGAAGTGCTGTATGAAGTGCCTCAGTTCCAGAAGAAGTAAAAGTAATTTCGTCTGCGTGCCCTGCGAGGAGCCCCGCAATCTCTTTGCGAGCAGTGTCTATCGCCTCACGGGCTTTGACTCCACGAGGATGGATCGCACTCGGGTTCCATGAGGCATCGAGCCACGGTGCCATCGCTTCTCTGACGGCAACATCAGTAGGACTCCCCGCTGCGTGATCGGCGTATATATCTTGAGCTTTCTTTTTTAACCCGAACATAGATAGAGAAATGCTAGCATTTCCACAGTTTCATCACCAGCAAAGTATCGTATACTACGGATATGTTTGATCCATTCTTTCTCATTCTCGCACTCGTTATCGTTATTCTTATTGGTTGGGTCATGCGGCTCGAAATCCGTATTCACCGTCTCACGCGAGGTTCGGGGGGAAAAAGCCTTGAAGGAATCATCGGTGGGCACACCGCACGGATTGCGGGGATCGAGGAACACAGCAAGGCTGTTGATGATGCTCTCCGTGTTATGGACATGAGACTAAAGAAAAGCATTCAGGAAGTGCGTACGATTCGCTTCGATCCATTCGAAGGGACTGCCGGAAGCGGAAAACAAAGTTTTGCGACCGCACTTCTCAACGAACATGGAGATGGTGTCGTGATCTCTTCTCTCTACACGCGTGAAAAAGTCGGAGTCTTCGCAAAGCCCGTTGAGAAAAAAGCCAGCCAGTACGAACTTACGAAAGAAGAAAAAGAAGCGATTGGGTAAACATTGACAAGGCTGATTTTTCTTGTATTATCATCACTTAGTTTTGTACAGGAGAAAATATCGTGGAAAAATCGTCCTTAGCGATCGAGCTCAGAGAGGTTCGGGTCCTCCAGAATTTCAATGAGGAGATCACGCCTGAAGAGATCCTCAAGCGAGGCGGGCAATATCCCGGTCACTGGCGATATCATGCGGCTGGTCCTCGAACGATCCCGCAAGTGCTGAAAGTGTATATCGCTGTCTTGAAAGAGGCGCGGACGATCGAAGAGATCGTCATGTCTCAGATAGAGTTCAGGAATGTCACACTCGTCGGTGCGGGGGCGTGGGTCCGAGAAATCTGGCTCTGCCATTTCCCCCACTACGATTATGCAGGACCAATACTTTTTCCGGGGAAAGATTCTCTCTGGGAAGACGAATGTGATCCTCGCGGAGGAATCTGTACCACAGGAGCGTGGCATGATGGTGGGCGTGTCGGTCCACGCAGTCTAGACTGGCTCGGCGATCAGTGGAGAGCTGGCCGCCGCATAGCTTTTGTCGAGGCATAAAAGTAAAACCCCCGGTAGAAATACCGGGGGTTTTTATTCGACAACAGGCTGTTTTTCTGGTAGAGTCTCTCCTATCTACACCTCGCGTGCCCGTGATGCGAGGCCTTTCGTTTTATGGCCAAAACTCACACACAATCTCTATCTGCCTCTCCAGTGACTCGCCCGCCTGTGGTGGTGGTGATGGGCCATATCGATCACGGAAAGACTACCCTTCTCGATTATATCCGCAAGGCAAATGTGGTCGCAAAAGAATCCGGCGGTATCACCCAACACACAAGCGCATATGCGTTTGAGCACGCTGACAAGAGCGGATCGAAGCGTCTTGTCTCTTTTCTTGATACACCAGGACATGAAGCGTTCGGCGCAATGCGTGCACGCGGCGCAAAGGTTGCCGACATCGCTATCCTCGTTGTCTCCGCAGAAGATGGCGTGAAGCCACAGACACTCGATGCGCTCAAGGCAATCCAAACTGCTGGTATCCCCTTCATTGTCGCAATCAATAAGATCGATAAACCAAATGCAAACGTCGAGAAGACAAAAGCGACGCTCGCAGAAGCGAGTATTCTCGTCGAAGGGTATGGCGGTGATGTGCCATGGAATGCAATCTCTGCAAAGCAAGGCACTGGAGTTGATGAACTGATCGAGACCGTCTTTCTTGTTGCTGATCTCAAAGGACTT
Organism: uncultured Candidatus Saccharibacteria bacterium; assembly: GCA_964622275.1. Classification (GTDB taxonomy): domain Bacteria; phylum Patescibacteriota; class Minisyncoccia; order Phycocordibacterales; family UBA6899; genus CAYPEZ01. The sequence continues at coordinate 4,192 of CAZUMX010000015.1, read as the reverse complement.
ACAGGACACCCTGGAAAACCAGGAGAAGGTGTCATCGTGGAATCCCACATGGATCCAAAAAAAGGAGCGACAGCAACGATCATCGTGACTGATGGAACATTTGTTCAAGGATCCGCAGTTGTGGCGGAGGGATCCTATGCGCCACTCCGAATCATGGAAAACTTTTTAGGAAAGCCTGTGAAGGAAATGAGCCTTTCAATGCCACTAAGAATCTATGGATGGAGCGCTGTCCCCGTCGTTGGTGCCCACGTTCGCATGACGGAGAATAAACGTGACGCAGAAGAGGCCGCTGTTGCGTTCACACAAAAAATAAAACACACAAACGGTACACAAACAGATGCTGTTGCAGAAGACACAGCGATTGTCCCCATCATTATCAAAAGCGATGTCACAGGAACCCTCGAAGGCATCGAGCACGAGCTTTCGAAGATCTCGCTCGAACGGGTGTGCATGAAGATTGTTGCAACTGGATTGGGTGATATTAGTGAAAATGATGTGAAAACTCTTTCCGGGAGCGATCATCCTATCGTCGTGGGATTCAAGGTTGGGGTCGACGCACGGGCAAAAGAGTTAGCAGAACGGCATGGTGTCGAGATTCAGACCTTCGACATCATCTATGAACTGACCGAGTGGCTCACGAAGACTCTCGCGACAAGAAAAATCTCCCGAGAAGTAGAGAAAGTGACCGGAAAGGCACGCGTCCTTCGTTGCTTCAGCCAACAAAAAGAAAAGCAGGTCCTCGGAGGACGTGTCGAATCAGGAAGTCTGAAAATCGGTGATAGAGTGCGCATCACTCGTCGCGATACCCTACTCGGTGACGGGAAGGTTGTAGAGCTACAAGCCCAAAAAATCGCAACCAAAGAAGTTCAGGAAGGAAGTGAGTTTGGGGCAATGATTGAGTCGAAGCATCTTATTGCAGGAGGCGATATTGTTGAGGCGTTTGTAAAAGTGATTGAATAACATGGACACAAAAAAACACGAGCGCGCAAAAGGAATTCTGAAAGATCTCGTATCAGAATTCATTGGAAGGATCTCGAACCGCACATCACTGATCACAGTGACAGGATTTGAAATCACCGACAACGAAAAAGAGGCGACGATCCTTATCTCTGTTCTTCCAGACCACCAAGCACAAGCAGCAGTCGACTTTATCTCACGCAACCTGACCGAACTGCGAGAGTATGTGATGAAGAAATCAGCACTCAGAAGTATCCCCTATTTCAAAGTCATGATTGATTTTGGAGAAAAGAATCGCCAGCATATCGACGAGCTCTCACTCGACGTGAAGAAAAAAACCCGCTAAACTGCGGTGGTTCTCGATATAAGGCCCGATAGCCAAGTGGTAAAATCTATAAGAATATCTTTTGCTCTGTCGTCGTTCGGTCGAAAAGCACGCACGCGTTCTTTTCTTCCTCTCTAGACAGAGTAAGGCAGAAGTCTGTGAGAATATTGTGCGAGTGATAAAGTAATATATGTACATGGCCCGATAGCCAAGTGGTAAGGCAGAAGTCTGCAAAACTTCTATACGCGAGTTCGATTCTCGCTCGGGCCTCCAGGGCGCAATATGCCCGAGTGGCGGAATGGTAGACGCCAGAGACTTAAAATCTCTTGTTCCGTAAAAGGGACGTGTCGGTTCGAGTCCGACCTCGGGCACCACATTGACGAAACTCACTCCCTGAGGGAGTTTTTCCGCTTTGTAGTGAACCGCAACCATCTCCTACAACATAGATAATGTTTCAGGCGATTTCTTTTGATGCTCAAAAAAGCTATAATTCTGGTCATGATTTTCAAAGATAGTAAAATCGATATTGAAACTCGCATTAAGGAAGTCCTCACAAAAGCAGGCTTTGAGCATATTTCTTTTTCTGTTGAACACCCAACCGACAGTAGCCACGGTGACTATGCGACGAATATTGCACTCGCCAGCGCTAAACAATCAAAGCAGAATCCTCGTACAGTTGCCGAGACATTTCGTGCAGAGCTGCAGGACACAATCGCATGTGTCGATCGTATTGAGATAGCCGGTCCAGGATTTATAAACTTTTATCTGAAACGGTCATTCTTTGCAGATACCCTACGTCAGATACATGAGAATAGTCATGCATGGGGCCGCAATACCGGAGGGGGCAGTGAAGAGGTGCTGTTTGAATACACGAGTCCAAATCTTTTTAAACCACTCCACATCGGGAATCTGGTTGGCAACATTGTTGGAGAATCACTCGCGCGACTACATGAATACATGGGCGCAAAGGTGAGGCGTATAAATTACCCTTCCGACATTGGTCTTACCGTCGCAAAAGGTGTATGGGGAATTATGCATACGAGCGGGAATCCTGATGATATTCATGACCTTGGAAAAGCATATGTCGCAGGCAACGCAGCATATGAATCAGGTGGTGCTGAAAAGGACGCTATTGAGGTAATCAATCGATCGCTATACGCAGGCACAGACGAGAAGCTCAACGACATACGCACACGCGGCATCGCCACATCTCGGGCTCGAATTCGTGAATTATGCTCGCTTCTCGGTACCACATTTGATACAGAAATTTTTGAGAGTCAGGCTGGCCCCGTTGGAACGGAATTAGTGCGGACACACATTCCCTCGGGCGTATTCGAAGAAAGCGATGGAGCAGTGGTATACCGTGGTGACAAGAAAGGTTTACATACTCGTGTGTTTCTTAATTCACAAGGTTTACCAACCTACGAAGCGAAGGATCTAGGAAATTTCAGTATCAAGCAGAAAACATATCCTTCATGGACACAGGCAGCGGTGGTCACTGGCAGCGAACAGACAGAGTACTTCAAAGTGATAATCGCCGCACTCCACGATGTATTTCCGGAAATTGGAGGCAAGGTCATTGAGCATATACCGACTGGCTTTCTTACGCTGACCACAGGAAAAATGTCTTCTCGCAAAGGCAATGTCTTGACTGGTGAGTCGCTTATCGAAGAACTACGGACAGAAGCCATTGCGCGAGCAGAAGAGACGAGAACCGATGATGTACAAAAACTCGCAGACATGATTGCGGTAGGCGCGCTCAAGTACCAGATTCTACGACAAAAGGTTGGCACAAATATTATCTTTGATAAAAAACAGGCTCTCTCTTTTGAGGGAGACTCCGGGCCATATCTGCAATACACGCACGCACGTGCTGTATCAGTTTTGGAAAAGGCAAGGAGCGTCGGGATTGTCCCATCAGCGGACACCCCACCAAGTGAGGCTTATCCAATCGAACGCAAACTCTATCAATTTCCCGAGGTCATACAACACGCTTTCACAGAGAGATCACCCCACTACATCGTCACCTTCCTCTCTGAGCTTGCAGCAGCATACAATGCCTTTTACGCTTCGGAACGCATTGCGGATCCTACTGATGGGCATGCCCAATATAAGGCTGCAATCACTGATGCGGTAAGAATTACGCTTGCGAATGGCCTTTTTGCTCTGGGCATTAAGGCACCTGACAAGATGTAGTGTAAGCACCACGAAATGAGAGCAGGTGCCATAGGTGCTCCTAGTGTGATCCCGTGTCTAGCGAGAAATAAGCACACATACATCGAGACATCTGAGCCTTTGTGGTTTCGAGTCCAGCTTCGGGTACCAAAAAAACGATAAAAGGTTTTGACTTATAAACTATTTTATGTCATTATAGAATACGTATTTGTTCTATACCATCCACACAACAGGAGTACACCTGTGTCAGAGTACTCAATCATGATTTCCCTCCTTCCTTTTTTCGTCCTTCCTGCTGCGGGGATTCTGTCCTTCTGGAGTTTTGGGCGTAGGTTGGTGTCCCCCATTTTCTTGTCCGCACTCTGCCTTTTGCTCCTTGGGCTTCTCGTTTTGGGAGAAACCTTTGCTGATCACGCCCTTCAACTCTTTGATAGTGGGATTGAGAGCGAAGTGATCCCGCAGGAACGGCTTCAGAGTGTCTTTTGGATGCTTCTCAAGAGGGGGGCACTGTTCTGCGAAGGGCTTGTATGTCTTGCCTGCTCAATTATCCTCGTTATTTTTGGGATAACCAGAGTAGAGAGAAATCATCTCCGAAGACAGATGAGGACTGCTCGTTAAACTTCCAATACAGCAACGTCCGCCACAAATGTGGCGGACGTTTTTCATTCTCATCCAAAGTGCTGGGGAGAGGACTTGAACCTCCACCCCTTGCGGGACCAGCTCCTAAGGCTGGCG
>CAZUMX010000014.1:827-23131 GCA_964622275.1 uncultured Candidatus Saccharibacteria bacterium | reverse complement strand
CGACCACTCTGAGCGGCTTTGCGCGAGTCCATCACCACCATTCGGAAGGATGGGTCGTTCTTTCGGCCAACACGCTGAAGTCTGATCATTAACATGAGTCAAGATACTAACAAAAAGATACCGCTTTTGCAAGGTGCGGGATGGGCATGGAGACATTCTCCCCTCTATCGGGTAAAATAAGGTGGTCGTTATGGTGTCTCCATCATTTGATCTGACAGCATTCTTTTCTTCTATCAAAGGAGCTGTCACGGTCTCCCCAATGATCGTTCTTATCCTCGCTGCGATTGGGGTTGTGATCGGCGTGGTCATGGTGCTTCTTTTTGAGTACCACTGGAAAGCCTATGGAGTAGACAAGGTCGAAATGCTCCGGGTAAGGTTTTGGTACTACGCTGGGGTCATTGTCTTTGGGGGCGGAATGGTCATCTCGGCACTCCTCTACACAATTCTCTCATCATCAACTGCTGTATGATCGAAATTGATCCACAAGAAAAAGTGATTCGGGTAGTGCGCAAACACTGGTTTGTTCTCTTGGCGCAAGGATTTTATTACCTTCTCATGTGCATCATTCCATTCGTCTTCGTGTTCACGATTGTGGAATTCCCTATCGGCGAGGCATTTACCTTTTCGGGGCCAGGGTTTTTGGTTGGGGTTTTTGTTGTGACATTTTGGCTCTTTCTGATATGGAACGCTATGTTTCTCACAGTCACAGATTACCTTCTTGATGTGCTTGTTCTCACAGACAAACGCATCTTTGAAGTGGAGCAGCACGGACTCTTTCGCCGAGAAAGCTCAACGTTCCGCATTGATCGTATCCAAGACGTGACCGTTGAGGTCAAAGGCATTATTGCGACATTTCTCAACTTTGGAAATATTCATATTCATACAGCTGGTGAGGGGCATGATTTTGTTGGAAAAATGATGACTGACCCATACAGTGTGAAAAAACAAATTAATGAAGCGATTGATCACTGGAATCAAGAAGCACGCAATGTGGTCATCGCACCAACAACTGAAGAAAAAGGATATACACCATCAACACCAGCGACATGAACAAGAAACACTCAAAACGCATAGGCGCAAAACACAACCATAAAAAAAGTCATCACGCATCACACCCGAAAAAACCTTCACGATCAGGCGGCAAGCGCCCACAAAGAGAATTTCGTCCCTCATCTCCATCGCACCAGAGCGTGATCACAGGAGAGATTCGTATTGGTGGCAATGGCAATGGATACATTCGCCGAGTTCCAACAGACCCGCATACAGAAATTGAAATCGGGAGTGCGTTTCTTCATACCGCCCTTCATAATGATGAAGTAGAGGTCCGCGTTCTCTCACGTGTTGCGGGAGGAAAACCTCAAGGTGAAGTTGTCGGCATTCTCCATCGCAACAAATCGCAATTTGTTGGTGTACTACATAAAAATAAGGGAGCGCTTTTTGTTGTTGCCGATGACAACAAGATGTACCGAGATATTTATATTGACCCAACATCAGCACAAGGAATCACTCCTGGAATAAAAGTCTTGGCTGAGATTACCGCATGGGATTCGGACGAAGAAGATCCTATTGGGGTTATAGTGCAAGCGATCGGTACGCCGGGAGAGCATGATACAGAAGTGCGCGCAATTGCTCTCGACCGAGGATTTGATGGACTCTTTCCTAAAGATGTGGAGGCCGAGGCCCGTGCGATTCCTGCTATCAGTGAAAAAGATTTTGCGGGACGAAGGGATTTTCGTCATACTCTCACCTTCACCATCGACCCCAAAGATGCGAAAGATTTTGACGATGCCCTGTCGTGGCAAAAGCTTCCAAATGGAAACTACGAGATTGGTATTCATATTGCTGATGTGTCGCACTATGTCAAACCTGGAACTGCGCTTGATCGCGAGGCAGCAAGGCGGGCAACCAGTGTGTACCTCGTCGACCGCACGATCCCTATGCTTCCCGAGCGACTCTCAAATGATTTATGCTCACTGAAGCCTCATGTAGATCGACTCACTTTTTCTGCGGTATTTGAAATCACTCCGGCGGGAGGCATTGTTGGCGAGTGGTACGGCAAAGGAGTGATTCATTCAGCCCATCGTTTCACCTACGAAGAAGCACAGGATGTGATCGAAGGACGCTCAGAAGAATTACGGGACGCCATCCTCTCACTCGATCGTCTAGCAAAAATATTCCGCACACAACGCATCGCAGAGGGTGCCGTGGAGTTTCAATCTCAAGAAGTACGATGTGAGCTCGGACCCCGAGGAAATGTTTTGCGGATCTATAAGAAAGAGCTTAAGGATGCAAATAAGCTCATCGAGGAATTTATGCTTCTCGCTAATCGCAAGGTGACAGAGTGGGTCTCGAAGCACATCCCCTCTGAACAACAAGTCTTTGTCTATCGTATCCATGGAGAACCGAACGAGGATAAAATGCGCGATCTTGAAGAGTTTGTCCGTACACTTGGGATTACCACACGAAAACCAGGTACAGAAATCACTGGCCGAGATATCAATGCGATGCTTGCGCAAGTAGAACACATGGCTGAAAAATCTTATGTGCACATTGCATCCATTCGTGCGATGGCGACAGCGATCTATTCTACAAAGAATATCGGGCATTTTGGTCTTGGATTCCAGCACTACACACACTTCACATCCCCTATTCGACGCTACCCTGACACTATGGTACACAGACTTCTCGATCGATACCTTCGCAAAGAAAAGGTGTCCACAAAAGAACTTGCGAATCATGAACGCATGGCACGATATTCAACCGAAATGGAGATTTCTGCAACAGAAGCAGAGCGTGCGTCAATCCGCTACAAGCAAGTAGAGTATTGGGCAGACAAGGTTGGTGCAGTGTGGAAAGGAAAGATTGCTGGCGTGGCTCCATGGGGAATCTTTGTGGAGGAAGAAGAAACGGGGACCGAAGGCATGATCCACATTAATGATCTCGAAGACGATATTTACACATACGAAGAAAGCAAGCATCGGATGGTGGGTACACGAGAGAAAAAGATTTTTCGCTTGGGAGATCCCATTCGTGCTCGCATTCGTGCGGTGGATCAAAAGAAAAGATTGATTGGTCTCTCATACGAAAAAACTCCCTGATATAGGGAGTTTTTTCGTATCGGAATCTCTGTCTAGAACGTGGGAGTAGCCACGTAGATGAGCTGATTGGTGTAATTGGCAGCGGCTTGGAGATCTGACACTTCAATCTTGTAGCCCACACGTGTGTAGCCAATATCGGGTGTCACTCCGTCCGATGGCCCGTTGTGAGAGAACACTGTCCGTGTCGTGGTGGCAAAGTTCCCTGCGTAGAGCGCAACACCGAATTCGTCGCTGTTGAGATCTGAATCTTCGCTCGTGAGCCCGAAGTGCCCGTGGGTATTTTCGTTTGCAAGCACTGCGGTTGGCGCAACCCACGCTGTAGGGGTGGGATTTGCATTGCCGTCAACAAACATATCAATATCAGCACCAGCGCCATTGGAGAGATTCTGATCTTCAATGACCGTAACTGCGAAACCGTTTCGTGCATTGGTGATCACTGTGAGATCTTGAGCAAGAAGCACTGGAGTGCCTGATGCGAGGGAGCCGAACTCCATCGCCGTCGGTGTCGTTGCGGTCGCTGTCGTATCCGAATCGCCATTCACGGACGACCCAGAAGCAACGCCAAGCACAGTAAAAATAAAGGATGTATCAACCGCTGCGGTCACGACCACGTGCTGAATGATTGCCACAGCAGCATCTCCACTATCTGATCCGTAGGTCACACGCACAACGTATGGACCTTCTGAAGCAGGATTCAGGATGTGTGAGTTACCAAAAAGAATTGATTTTGTTCCTGTGCCAATGCTGTCACCTACACACACAGTGAAAGTCACATTTTCGTCAGGAGCACTTGAGTCGACCGACGCTGTGACTTCACTTGCAGCAGGAGTACATGCTGCAACAACACTAAATCCTGTAGCAGAAACGTCTCCAGCAACAAGTGAGGTGAGATTGAACGCATCCCCAGATGGATCGAACTGCACCTTGATCGTGTTCCCCGCTGAGAGCGTCGAGGAAGCCACGAATGAAAGTGTGTGATTGGTTGCCACACTTGGACCAGAGTCGACGAGAGTGTCACTAATCCCCGAAAGCGCCGCCGCTTTTGCCGTATGAGGGTAAAAAAGAGGAGCAACGATTGTTGAAAAGAAAAGAGCGATCCCCACCACCGATGCAACAACGGCATCGAAAGGACGCTCCTCAGAAAAGACGAAAGCACGAGAAAGAAAACGTAGCTTGGGCGAGCGTGTGGGGTGGGACATGTGTGGGAACTTATGAGTAAAACCCGCGTATACACTCTCCACTTATTCCTTCTCGCGTGGGGCAAGAAGGCGGGCCGAGGGAATGTATCCGTAGGAATTACTCTCATTTTAGCAAGAATGGCTCAACCGTGCGGGGATTTGTCCACAGTGCAAGAAAAAAGCACCATGCCAGTTTGGCATGGTGCGAGTATTACGATGCGAACGTCGCATGGCGCTTCCCCCTTGGAGGAATCTTGATGATTCCACGAGGTCGGAAGCGGTGACGAAGCCAGTCTGCGGTGCGAAAGACGGTAAGTTCCGAGCGGTAGAGTGACTGGTTGAGTGCCTTGAACTCACGCAGTTCAAACCACCGAGTGCTCATGATTTCCGTGGGATCAAACTCGCCCCTCGCACGCCGCTTGAGTGCCGCATGAAAACAAAAATTCATGAAATACGCTTCATCCGGTGTTTCTCCAGGCGAAACGTACGTCACGAATCCGGAGAGAATGCGAACATGGTATCCTGTTTCTTCGTAGGCTTCTCGAATGGCGGCTTCTTCTGGCGTCTCGTGGTGATGAAGATGTCCTCCAGGCTGACTCCAAAGTCCTTTGTACTTTGGCTTTGCCTCTTGAACCATCAGGATGCGGTCTTCGTGCTCGATAAAGATCGAGACTGTCAGCTTGGAAAGAACTTCTTGATTCATAACTCCCCCATCGTGCAGATAGAGTAATGTCGGGTATATTCTGAAGGCAAAATTAGCACGCACTGCTGTTACGGTCAACGAGAAATACTTGACAATTAATTTTTAAAATGTATAATTCACAACGAACGCTACTGTTCATTGTGAGGAAAGTCGAATGTTCAAGAGGCTGATGGTCGGGATGGTTACGCTGATTGTGGTTCTCGTGGGGTATGGCATCTTTTTTGCCACCGACCCCACTCCGGCTCCTCGGAGTCCGGCGCTCATCGGAGAAAACACTGACCCTGGCACGGGTCACGCATTCGGTTTCAACATCGAGTACACGATCGTGCGTCACGAGATGCATGACGGTGTGCCGATGGCAGTGATCCACTCCGGTGCTCCCAATGAGGAGCATGTGGAGATCTGGAGCCCCATTCCCCAGCTCGTCGAGCTGAAGGATGGATCTAGTTTCCTTCTCCATGAGAAGGAAACGTGGGACGAGGCCTTCGAGCTCGTGAAACTCGAGGTCTAACCCCAAACCAAACCCCGTGGTGGCATTGCCATCACGGGGTTCTATTTTTTATGAATGTTCCTTCTTGGAGTTCACGAAAGGCGGTCTGGAGTTCTTCTTGTGTGTTCATGACGATGGGACCGTACCATGCGACAGGCTCTCCAAGTGGACGACCAGAGACAAACAAGAAGCGCATACCGCTCTCGCCCGCACGCATACAAACCTCTTCTCCCCCAACACGCTCAAACTCGACCATTCCTCCTTTTGCAGTGAGCACATCACCTTCTCCCGCAACTCCAGCTCCTTCGAAGACAAAAAGAAATGCAGTACATCCTTCGGAGACAGAGAGGGACACCTCCCCTTTTGGTGGAAGTGCGACGTCGAGATATTGTGGAGAGGCAAAGAGGTCTGACACGGGACCTTTCACGCCATCGACTTCCCCACAAATGATTTTGATCTTTGCTCCATCTTTAATGATTTCAGGGACATCATTCTTTTTGACATCTTGATACCGCGGTGCGGACATCTTGTCCTTCTGCGGCAGATTCACCCAGAGCTGAAATCCACGCATCTCGCCCGTGTACACCTGTGGCATTTCTTGATGGATGATCCCCGAGCCTGCTGTCATCCACTGGATGCCTCCGTCCGTGATGCTCCCCTTGTTCTTGAGACTGTCCTCGTGATTCACAATCCCCTCGAGCATGTACGTCACCGTCTCGATCCCGCGATGCGGGTGCCATGGGAAGCCTTTCATGTAATCCTCGGGCTTCGAAGACCCGAAATCATCGAGGAGGAGGAATGGATCGAGGCGTGGGACCTCGGCCCCACCAAAAACCCGGCGAAGCTTCACCCCCGCCCCCTCAATAGTAGGCGTCGACGACCATCGGGATTTAATCTTGCGATACATAGGATTATGGTAGCACGTCTCTGTCTTTACAATGGAACAATGTCAAGCGAGCTTGCTGGAATAAAAACGATTCAGTTTTTTCTCCGCAACTTCATTCTACCTAGTTCACTACGAAAACCCCGTAGCTTTTTTTGCAATCTCTTGTCCTTGGGATTAATTTTAAAATCTATAAGGTTGGGTTTACTCTTTGATTTCACAAAATCTCTCACTGCTCTCTTGAAATAAGCTAAGTCATGTACCTTACTGAGATCAAAAAAATAAATAAACTCTATATAGTCATTTTTATTTAACCCATTTACCTCAAAGAAGTTATAAACTAGGAACTCTACCACTACAGAAATACTTTTTTGGCGAAGCCAGAAAAAATCTGAGGCATATTCAATTCTCTCCTTACAATAAGAAACTAAAGTTTCTCCTAAATCTTTGTTTGCTTTAAAAAATGTATCTGGCGAACCAACAGTCCCTCTATCAATGTCCACATAAAAGGAGGAGTTTCTTATGGGAGGTAAAGTGGAACTCGCATCAATCTTTGTGCCAAATATTTTTTGATTAAACAAAAAATGCTCAAAGGCGCTTAATTGTTTTGTTGCATGCTTATTTTTCTTATGATTATCGAGTATCAAAAGGACCTTCTTTTCTCTCTTGTCTGAATGGAAAATGCCTGGTAAACATTCTAGGAATATAGCTACCTTTCCCAATTCCTCAACAGCTAATATTGCTAGCCCTAATTTTATAGAATTCTCGTGTTTTTCTGCTCCATCAACTAAACACTTTGCGTTGGAAAGGGTGGCTTGGAAGAAATATGCCAGAGTTAAAACATCTTTGGCATTCACCCCGGTTTTTTTGGTGTTTATCTTCTTAAAATAGTCGACAGTATCACTCATTACATTATCAAAGCGCCGGATATAAGAATAAGCAAGGGTTAATAAACGTTCAGTTTTGGATGCAGAACGAGGCGTCGAGGGAGAGTGTCCCTGAGCCGTACTCTCGTACGGTGATGGGACCTTGAACCGAAGACAACGAAGTTATGCGCCAAAAATGGACGTTTACTTCGCCACGAGGACAGCTTCTTCGAACTGGATGGACAGGAGCTTGGACACAGCGTCGGACCCCATCGTCACCCCATAAAGCACACCAGCCCGTCCCATCGTCTCACGGTTGTGCGTGATCACCACAATCTGCGAAAGCTTCGCAAGGCTCTCGAGCATATCGCCATACTTGCGTGAGTTCGCCTCATCGAGCGCTGCATCGGTCTCATCGAGGACCATGAACGGTGGAGGATTGACTTGAGAGATTGCAAAGAGAAGTGCGATGGATGTGAGCGCACGCTCGCCACCTGAGAGCATCTGAAGTCCCCGGATCTTTTTGTGTGGGAGGGAGACATGGATGTCGATTCCCTGCTCTATATCCTCATCTTCATCGTCATCAGGGAGTTCGAGAACATTTCCTTCATCGTCGACGGATTTTTTGCGCTTTTGGATATCCACGACTTGGAGCTCGGCAACACCGCCACCAAACATAAGTCCAAAGAATTCACGGAATTGTTTGTTGATCTTTCCAAGGCCGTCTTTGAACTCGATCTCGAGCTTCTCGTTGAGTTCGACGATGAGCCGCTCGAGTGCCTCTGCGCTTTGTGCGAGATCAAGAAGCTCCTTCTCAAGAAACTGGTCACGTTCGGTCGTCTCTTGAAACTCACGTGCAACCTCCTCTGCTCCAAGGACACCAAGGTCTTCGAGCTTGATCTTTGCACGTTCGATCTCACGACGGCGCTCATCCTGACGTTCGCGAAGTTCTTGCATCACATCGTCGACAGAGATGTTGGTCTGGCTGTAGTCGAGGACTGCGCGGCCAATCATGACCCCTGCTTCCTGAAGCTGTATCTCAAGATCTCGAGAGAGTTTCTCAAGACCACGCTCTTCTTCGGCAAGTTTCTCGAGGCGCAGCGAGAGTTCCCCACGACGTGACATGAATCCATACAGCTGGCGTTCCCCTTCGCGGCTTTCTTCTTTCTTTGCTTCGAGCGCTCGGCGGCTTTCTTCCATCTCTGCTTCAAAACCCGCGAGACGGGCCTCGTCATGGCCAAGTTCTTCCCGACGCTGATCGCGCTCGGTACGAAGGCGTGCGACTTCTGCTTCTGCCTCATGGGTGTCGGTAGCATCGGCTCCCTTGTGGTGGGAGAAAAAATCCTGGACCGCCTGCTTAAGTTTTCCCAAGATGGTGTGGAGAAGCCCGACATCGTGGGTACGCCACGCTTCTTCTACTTCATGAGAGATATTGTCAACAAAATTCTTAAAATCACTGGACTTGATCGAAAGAATTTTTTCAGCTTGGTCACGCTCACGCAACTTCGCAAGACGGCGTTCTTCGCTCTCGATCATGCCCTCGAGTTTTCCGAGCGTATGTGCGGTTCCGTCCTTCTCACGACGTGCGGTGCGCAGCTTCTCTTCAAAAGAGAGGAGCATACGGCGACCTTCATCGTCCTGAGCAGTCTTCTCGATCTGCGTGCGGATCTCAGCGATGCGAGCGTCGAGTGCGTGGAGTTCTTTCTGTGGTTCTTCGCGGTCTCCTGCGAGGCGCTTCCTTCGCTCATTGATATAGACTTCTTCTCGCTTGAGATACTCACGATAGAGACCAGTGAGACGTTGGCGCAGATCCTCACCTTCTTTGATCTTCTCCATCTGCTTCCGGAGGAACTTGATGTGCGGGGCAATCTCGCGACGCAGGCTCTCAGCCTCTTTGATATTCTCTTCGGTCTTCTCGAGCTTTCTCTCGGCCTCGGCACGCTTATACTGATAGACTCGTAGCCCGAGCGCATCCTCAATCATCTCACGGCGGTCTTTGGTATTGGCAGTGAGCACGCGGTCGGCTTCACCTTGAGAGATGATATGGTGTCCTGAAGCACCGATGCGCGCGTATGAGAGAAGCTCGAGGACATCACGCAGGCGCACCTGTGAGCCATTGATGAAATACTCGTTCGTCCCGTCACGAGAAACTTCGCGTGTGACGATCACTTCATCAAAATCGATATTTTGAAATTCGCGCGCGTGGTTATCGAATACGATCGAGACAGACGCCTTCCCCATCCTGCCCATCGTCTTAGACCCATTGAATATGAGGTCCTCCCCGCGCTTTCCACGCATCGACTTCATCGACTGCTCTCCCAAGACGAAGCGAATTGCCTCAGCGACATTGGACTTTCCCGATCCATTAGGGCCCACTACAGACGTGATAGCCGTGTTGAACTCAAGGACAGCTTTCTTCGCAAAGGACTTGAAGCCAAAAATCTCCAGACGCTTGAGGCGCATACGTATAGAGAAGTGTATCACGACATACCCACAAGCATCTGTGAGTATTCCGCATATTGACAGCCGAATGATTCATAGTACAATCCGCTCTCGGTTCATCGTTCGAAAAAGTCAGCACAGCGAGGATATCGAGTGAAGAGAGCAAGTCGAAAGAATCTCCGTGATCAAGCAATTGCCTTGGCACTCCGTGAGCACAGTGAAGAGCAAGAAGCCGAAAAGAAGGAACAATCATTCCTTCAGGAAGACTACTTCTACAGTATCGTCGATTACCAAATCAGCCTCGCCTATCGAGACGATGGGTATCGCGTCATCACCCGTCGGGATGAAGAGTATCTCGACGATGTGTGGGACTATGATGAGGCCGGAGTCGACGCACAACAAGAATTCCTTTATCGCCGCGCAATGTGTGGCTAAGGCGAAGATGTAGACCGTATTCCGTGCCTATTCCCTATGGAGTAGGCACATTTTTATGTATTGACATAATTTAGTAGTATTGTAATATATAAAACGGATCGAAAACAGGGGCATAACAATGCTTTCAAAGACCTTTTTGACAACGATGGCGGTGGCGCTTCTCGCCGAAGCGGACACCCTCGAGCGTGACCTCCGAACTGCGGATGACCATGAGATCGATGAGATCAACGTGGTCGGTATCGTTCAGAACCGGAAAACTGCGGAACTCCTCGAGAAATGGATGGAGTCCACGATCGAGGAGAAGGAACAGAACCTCAAGAAGTACTGGCCAGACCTCCTTCCCATGTTCGCTTCCATGTTGAGAAGCGACATCAAGAACATCAAGGATGATTACGGTACTGCAGCGGCTGCGTAAGTCGCCCCAGTGCAAAAACAAACCCCGGACCAAGGAAGGTCCGGGTGTTTTTTTATGTCTTCCCCACTCCCAACACACCAAATTCATGGAATATTGACAAATATAAACTAGATAGTATAATATTCTTTAGATACTCACAAAAAGGAGCTCTTTTCGATGAAACACCGAGCAGCAGGTTTCGGCCGAGTCCTCAGGGAGCCGACGGAGCGAGAGGTGATCGCTCGCGCTCTCGATGAGCACGAGCGAGAACAGGAAGAGGAAGCAAGGGAAATGGAAGCCATTGCGACCGAACTCGAGAATACATTCTCGTCCTTTTTCTTCGATGAAGATCTGTGGTTCGATCCGGACCTTGCCGAGATGAGCTCGGAACTCCTCGACCGGAATATCCGCGTTGAACCCATCGACGACTACAACCTGGTAGAAGAGGACTGGTGACCCCATCCAGAAGATTGGGCATTCTAAGCCCAGTACTTTCACACAACCCCGGACCAAGGAAGGTCCGGGTGTTTTTTATCATCGACTCAAACCACCACAGCGTGGGTATTTTTGAGTAAGAATTTAATGTAACCTGCATCCTTTACTTCACTCATATTGTGCACACAAAACACGAACACCCATCGCACGATTGGTTTTGGATGCAGAACAAGGCGTCAAGGAAGAATGACCTGGAGACATACAAGCGTTCGTTGACAGGTCTTCGAACCGAAGACAACGAAGTGATGCGCCGAAACCAGTCGTGCTACCAATTCTTTACGGCAAGCCCCGCCTCGGCAGCTGCCTGCTCAGCTTCTTGTTTGGCCTTCCCCTCCCCTTTAGCAACAAGTTCGTCGCCAATGAACACACCGACAGTAAATTTCTTATCATGATCAGGGCCCACTTCCCCTAAGGTTTTGTAGTTTGGAGTCACGCTTGCATGCTCTTGCGCAGCTTCTTGGAAGCGACTCTTTGCGTCTTGCCAGAGACGCTTCTTCACCACTTCATCGAGGCGAGAAAGGACATATGCAGAAATGAATTTCTTTGCTGCAGCATATCCTTGATCGAGGTGAATGGCTCCGATCACCGCTTCGACGGCGTTGGCATGAATCACGAGACGCGCACGACCAGTATCTTTGGCTTCACCTTTTGAGAGCATGAGAAATTGATCAAGTTCAAGATCCTTGGCAACTTGAGCAAGCGACAGTGTGTTCACCAAGGCAGAGCGATACGCTGTAAGAATGCCCTCTTGCTCTTCAGGATATTTCTTAAACAAATCTTCAGTAATCGCAAGCTCGAGTACGGCATCGCCAAGGAATTCAAGGCGTTCATTGTGCGCTCGCTTCAGTCCCCGATGCTCATTGAGGTATGAGCGGTGCGTTAAGGCTTCTTCGAGAATGGCTCGGTTCGAAAAGACGGCGCCGATGCGCTCTTCGAGATGGGAGAGGTTGATGTCTTTTTTCATACCTTAGTGCCCAAGCTACTCTACTTCCCTCGGGCAAGCAAGTGGTTCACCCCTTTGGTAATGATGGGGAGTATATCGTCGTAAATATTGAGATCGATGATTTCTGGAAGTTTGAACCACTTTGCATCATCAAGTCCTCCTTTCTCTGCCTCGAGCTGAAGTGGCTGATACTGCGCCTCTGCAAGGAAATAGCATACACGCTTCCTGATCTTCCCCTTCTCGGGGTGACTTGCGACATATTCGTTCTCACCAAGCTTCTCTTTAATGACCACATCGATCCCGATCTCTTCTTTCATCTCGCGAATAGTCGCTTCTTCTTCCTTTTCTCCTTCTTCGATATGCCCTTTGGAGAGCGTCCAGTGTCCGAAGATATCATGGACGAGCGCAAGGTAATAATCTTCACCGTTCTTCGCATACACCACAGCGCCGCCAAGCTGCTCAAGAGGAAGCTTGGTAGGATCGATCACTGCTTTGGGTTTTGCCTTCGTGGTTTCTTCTTTTCCTGGTTCACCAATTTCTTTGTAGATTGCCCCAAGTACACCGTTCACGAACTTGCCGCTATTTTCTCCCCCAAAAGTCTTCGCAAGTTCGATCGCTTCATTGATCGCCACCTTGGGAGGAACCTGCTCACGGTCACTAAAAAGAAGCTCAAAAAGCCCGATGCGGAGCACATTGCGATCAACAACTGAGATACGGTCGATAGGCCACTGTGGAGCAGCCTTAGTGATGATAAGATCGAGTTCTGGAACCTTGGCCACAACGTTCACCACAAGTTCTTGCATAAAAGGAAGGTCGCCACCTCCAGGAGCGAATTCTTCTGCGTTACGCACAATAGCCTCCTCCACGGAAATATTTTTTCCGTTGAAGTCCCACTCAAACAATGTCTGCATCACGATCGAACGTGAGAGGTGTCTATTGGCCATAACAAAGTGCTACCTAAATAGTGTATCAAACCTATGCTTTCAATCAATGAATTGCTGTGAATTAAGGGGACCAAAAACCGCCCTTACGAGCGGATTGGGGTTATTTCTTTTTGGTTACTTTCTCTTTCTTTTCTTCCTTTTCTGCTTTTTCTTCCGCTTTTTGGGTTGAACCGGTTTTTGCCTTTCGGGCCTCGGCTTTCTTCTTGAGGAGTTTGGTCTTCTTGGCGAGGACATCAATCACTTGGCGTCCACGATACTTCCCACATCCCATGCACACGTGATGGCGAAGATGCTGTGCTCCACAGTCAGCGCACGCAACATAGCTCTTTCCGGAAAGAGCGTGGTGACTGCGGCGGTTGCGGGTGTGTGCCCGCGTATGTCTCATGCGTACTACCATATAGAGGGACAGTATACATATTATTGGTATTTATTCAAGGGGCTCACGGCCTACTCCCTCCCCCGCAAAAAGCTCCTCCGGTGGATGGGGGTGAGGCCGTTCTTCTTGATTGCTCTATAGTGTGCCTCGGTACCGTACCCTTTATGGATATGAAATCCGTAGTCAGGATACACATCCCCCCATCGGCGCATCACGTGGTCGCGATGCACTTTTGCGACAATCGAGGCAAGCGCGATGGCGGGCTCCTTCTCGTCGCCCTTGATGATCGTGCGCTGCTCATCGTACTTTCTTGGTGCACGGAGCCCACCATCAAGAAGGACAATGCAGTGCTCGGGCGAAATACCGAGTTTTGCGATTGCTTCGCGGAGAGCTTTTTTAATCGCATGAGTGAGTCCCTTGGTATCAATCACATGTGATGAGGACGATGCGACCGCCCAGCGCATGCCGTCCTTTCCTGCCTCATGAACCTTTGTGCGCCATTCCTCGCGCGCTTCTGCAGTTAGCTTCTTGGAATCTTTTACTCCCTGGAATCGTCCAACGAGATGAATTGGGAGTGCTACCGCACCCACAGTTACCGGACCGGCAAGAGGACCTCGCCCGACTTCATCAATCCCCACGACGTAGCGGAGTTCTGTCACATGTTTATTGTACCTTTTATGCTCGGACTTCTTTTTCATTTTCCACACCATACCAATAAAAGCCTTTCAATACTGTGGATATTCATTCAATGATAGAATCAAGCACACGACCCTATGAAAGAGCGCTCCTTCGTACATCTTCACACCCACTCGCAGTATTCCCTCCTTGACGGGATGTCGAAGTTCGACGAGATGATTGCGGTTGCAAAGGAAACTGGCATGCCTGCAATCGGCCTCACGGACCATGGCGCCATGTATGGAGCAATCGATTTCTATCAAGCCTGCACGAAAGCAGGAGTGAAACCCATCATCGGAGTCGAAGCATATATCGCAAACCGCACACGACATGACAAAGAGCACGGTATCGACAACCGCCGATATCACCTCACACTTCTGGCCGAAAATTTCACTGGCTATCAGAACCTCATGAAGCTCGTGACAGCCGCAAACCTCGAGGGATACTACTATAAGCCGCGCATGGACAAGGATCTCTTGCGGCAATATCACGAGGGAATCATCTGTCTGTCGGGATGTCTTGGGGGAGAGCTCGCACGTGCATTGCAATATGAATCAGGCGAAAAAGCTCGCGAAGTTGCACTCGAGTATCAGTCGATCTTTGGCAAAGACAACTACTTTATCGAGATCATGCACAAGCCCGAGATCGAAGGGCACGATGATGTCGAAAAGCGGCTCATAGCACTCGCAAAAGAACTTAAAATTCCGATGGTCGCTACCCAAGACTCACACTACTGCCACGAAGAACAGAAGACTGCGCATGGAACACTACTTGCCATCAATACCGGCAACGAATCAGGTGACGCACTCACCTTTGAATGCGACGCATCGTTCATCACTCCAGAAAAAGCGTATGAGATGTTCGCGCATATTCCTGAGGCAGTGGAGAACACGGTGAAGATTGCCGAACGATGCAACCTCGAACTCACGCTTGGAAAATTTATTTTCCCCAACTTCCCTCTCCCCGAAGGGAAAGATGCTGATACCCTCTTGCGTGACCTTGCCATGGCAGGGATGAAAAAGCGTGGTCTTGATAAAAAGAAGGAGGCGCTCGAGAGACTCGACTACGAACTCGGAATCATCAAGTTCAAAGGGTACGCAAACTACTTTCTCGTTGTCGAGGACCTCATCCGCTATGCGCACGAGAACGGCATTCTCACCAACATTCGAGGATCCGTCGCAGGGTCAATGACCACATATGCCCTTTTCATCACTTCCGTGGACCCGCTTGAATACAACATTCCCTTCGAACGATTCTTGAACCCTGAGCGCCCGTCTGCACCGGATATCGATATGGACTTCGCCGACGATAAACGCGAAATCATTCTCAATTATGCAAAGAGCAAGTATGGTGCAGATAAAGTTGCGCAAATCGGAACCTTTGGAACCATGATGGCGCGTGGCACCGTCCGAGATGTGGCTCGTGCAATGGGCAAGCCCTATGACCTTGGTGACAGAATTGCCAAGCTCATTCCGATGGGCTCCCAGGGGTTCCCGATGACGATCGAGCACGCCATGGAGCTGGAGCCAGACCTCGCCAAGCTCTATAAGTCAGATCTTGAAGTCAAAGAAATTATCGATATCGCACAAGAACTTGAAGGGACCGTGCGTCATGTATCAGTTCACGCCGCAGGTGTCGTGATCGCACCAAAGCCTCTTGTCGAATACACTCCCCTCCAGTTCGACCCCAAGGGAGGAAAACTCATCACGCAGTACGACATGTACACCGTTGGGGAAGATGGTGTTGGACTCACGAAATTCGACTTCCTTGGAATTCGTAACCTCACCATCCTCGCTGAAGCAGTGAAGCTCGTGAAGCGGCATCGCAATATCGATGTTGATATTGAACATGTGCCGCTGGAAGACAAAAAAACATTTGCTATGCTCGCACGCGGAGAGACGATAGGCCTCTTTCAGCTCAACGGCTCAGGGATGACCAAGTGGCTCAAGGAACTTCGCCCTTCGACGATCCACGATATCAACGCGATGGTGGCACTCTATCGTCCCGGCCCGATGCAGTTCATCCCTGATTACATCAAACGCAAGCACGATCCCTCACTCATTAGTTATCTTGATCCAGCGCTTGAACCGATTCTGCGGCAAACATACGGCATTCTCGTGTACCAAGACGATCTCCTCATCATGGCGAACAAACTCGCCGGATACAGCTGGGGTGAAGTCGATAAGTTCCGCAAAGCCGTGGGGAAGAAAATTCCTGAGGAAATGGCAAAGCAGAAAGAGAAGTTTATCCACGGATGTGTCGAGCATGCAGGATGGAGTGAAAAGAAAGCCACAGAGATCTGGGCATGGATTGAGCCATTCGCTGCGTATGGATTTAATAAAGCGCACTCTGCGAGCTATGGTCGCGTTGCGTATCAGACTGCATACATGAAGGCAAACTTCCCTTCTGAGTATATGACTGCCGTTCTCACAGCTGAATCCGGTGATGTGGAGATGGTGGCAGAGATCATCGCAGAGTGTAAACATCTCAATATTCCCGTCCTCCCACCGGACATCAACGAATCATTTGGGGACTTCACGACAATTAAAGGTGCTACAGAAAAAGAAGATTCCATCCGGTTCGGTTTGTCTTCGATCAAGAACCTTGGTGAAGGTATCGCAGAATTTATCATTGCTGAAAGAGAAAAGAAAGGAAAGTTCAAAGGCTACGCCGATTTTCTCGAGCGCATCTCTCATCGCAATCTGAACAAAAAATCCCTCGAAGCACTCATCAAAGCAGGAGCACTCGACTCGCTGGGCGAAGATCGTGGGAAAATGCTCCACAACATCGAGACGGCGATTGACTACAACAAAGAACACGCAAAAAAGAGCGAGAATCAAGACTCCCTCTTTGGCGACCTTGATACGAGCGCGATGCCAAAGCTTCGTCTACGAGTTTCCCCTGAAGTCCCAGCACGCGAGAGACTGGCGTGGGAGAAGGAACTCCTCGGTCTCTATATCTCTGGACACCCACTTGATGAATGGAAGAGTGTTCTTGATGCAATCGGAACGACCATTCGTGCGACAGTGGAAACCGCGCATGAAGGAGTCGAATATATCTTGGCTGGCATTATCGAAGAATTTCGTCCCGTGATGACCAAGAAAGGTGACCATATGGCATTTATTCGCCTTGGAGATTTCACTGGATCTATCGAGGCGGTCATTTTCCCAAAGACGCTCGCTGAGGTGAAGGACGTCGTCGCTCTCGATCGATGTGTGAAGATCAAAGGCCGATTCTCAAAGCGGAACGACGAGCCCAGCATCGTCGTCGAAAGACTCAAAGCATTGGACAAAACACCTGCGGCGCAAGCCCCTTCCCCAGCCATACCCTCGGATGAGTAATCAAACGGCTTGAACTTGAGGAATATTCTAAGATGTGAATGATGCTGATTCATGTACTTGACAAAAGGTAATCTTTTGTTATAATGAAAATATTAGTTCTTCGTAACCAACCAATGCTCGCAGGAGCCAGGAGCAAACGTGCAGAAGGAATACAAATTCAAATGCAGTGATATTGGCCAAAAGGAGTTTGCTAACGACGGTGAGTGCACCCTCGACTGGGAACTGGATCTCTCGACGCTCGGCGGCCTTCCGTCGGGCATCACGTATCTGAAGTTCGTCATCGTCCTCGGGTGGAACCACTGGGACATCGACAACGATCAGATGGAGATGCTGGTCCGCCCTCTCGTGGCAAGATGTCTTGTTTTCATGGAAACCAAGGATTCCGAGCATCGCGACTTCGGCAACAGTACTGATTGCAAAATCAGTCCTGATACCTTCCCCTCAATCGAGACTTTTGGCATTACAGAGACCACCACGATCGGCGAGATCTATGCCTTGTTCTTCGGAAAACATGAGGCCGCCGTTGTCGAGGAGCCCCTGACGGAGCTCAGCCAGTGCCTCGACGATGTGATCAAGGACACGCTCGTCACGTTTACGTACAATGATGACGCCTCCGACACCGGTGTCCCCTTCCACGCTGAGGTCACGTTCCCTGGGGCTCACAAGGCATGGGTTGTGCCCTTGATTGAGCACTAGGCGCAGCTCTTCCGGAGTTTAAAATTTTACAGCCATTCATTTCACGATGAATGGCTGTTTTTTATTTTCTTCTGGGCATCGTCGTCGAAAGACTCAAAGCATTGGACAAAACACCTGCACCACCACCTCTCCCAAATACAAATGAAGAATAATGTGAGGTGCCAGGGTTGAATTCTCGTTTTGACCATGGTATGGTCATTTTTATCGGGCAAACACAGGAGTTCGATGTGCTGGAAAAATATTTGAGATGTCTGACGGGGATCCTGCTCGCACTGATGATCGCAGCTATTCCGATTGTGGTGGTCCACAAGATGGGATTCATGGATGGCCCTCCACTCTCGCCACGAAAGATCGTGGTGATGGTCGCCACCATCGCGTGGCTGATTCCGGTGTGGCACTGGTTCATCCCAAAACACCTCAAAGAGTGGTAGCTTCTCTTCTTCCTTATTCTCCCCATAGGCCATCAGGCATATGGGGGTTTCTTTTTATTACAAAGAGGATTCCCTTGCGATAATGTGTCTTCTTTTTTATGATGGATTTTAGACACCACAAAAAAGGATCGTTCTTGTGAAAGACTCGAGGGGAGCACTCCCCGATATCGACAGAGATGTGTACACAAAGGCGCTTGAAGTGTTCGGGAGTAGAGGACTTGCCATGATTTGGCTCGAGAGTCGATCATTCAACCTCGGGACCACCCCCGTCTATTTCCTTAAGAAAAAAGGAGGAAAAGAAAAAGTCCTCACTCTTCTTTCTCGAATTGAAAAATGCATCTACACCTGAACACCCCCGCCCTGGTCCCATGACCTCGGCGGGGTTTTCTTTTTCACCTTCAGACCCGTTTGACCTCACCCCTCTCCCCGTCTATACTCAAAGGACTTGAGTGATGCGTCGGCCACCAACCGATGGTCTCCCCCAGAGACGGACTTCCCTAGCCCAAGTGACAATCAAACGAGATTCTTTTCGAAAGAGAGGAAATCGAGGTGGAACCGCGAACTTAGAAAGATCGCCCTCGTGAATATGTGACGAATGTCGTCATGTTTTCACGAGGGCGTTTTCATTACTATTCACTCTTACACACCATGACTGACGACAAACTACATTCGATACGGCATACCCTAGCGCACCTCCTTGCCACCGCAGTCCTCGAGCACGATCCGGGGGTGAAACTCGCCATCGGCCCGACTATCGACAACGGCTTCTACTATGACTTTCAGTTTAGCGATGGCAAAGTCCCCTCTCCCGAGGACCTGAAGAAGCTCGAGAAGAGGATGAAACATCTCATTAAGCAAAATCTCGCAATGGTTGGGAAGGAAATTTCTGCAGATGCTGCACGTGCGCAGTTTGCAGGACAACCATTTAAGCTTGAGCTCATCAACGAGTATGCAGGCGAAGGAAAGACGCTCACGACCTATACTCTTGGAACGTTCACTGACCTCTGCAAGGGCGGACACATCGAAAAGACGAAAGAGATCGACGAGAACGCATTCACCCTCTCGCGCATCGCCGGTGCATACTGGCGTGGTGACGAAAAGAATCCCATGCTCACCCGTATTTACGGAGTAGCTTTCGCGTCAAAAGAAGAACTCGATGCCTACCTCACGCAGATCGAAGAGGCCAAGAAGCGCGACCACAGAAAGATCGGAAAAGAGATGGGGCTCTTCGTCTTCTCTGAACTCGTGGGTGCGGGACTTCCCCTCTGGACTCCTCGCGGAACGATCATGCGTGAAGAGCTCAACGACTTCGTATGGTCCTTGCGCAAATCTCGTGGCTATAACAAGGTCACCATCCCCCACATCACCAAGAAAAATCTCTATGAAAAAAGCGGCCACTGGACCAAGTATGCCGAGGACCTCTTTCGCATAAAGACCCGTGAGGATAATGAGTATGCAATGAAACCCATGAACTGCCCGCATCACGCACAGATCTTTGATGCCGAGCCTCGAAGCTACCGCGACATGCCACAGCGCTATGCAGAGACAACGATGGTATACCGCGATGAACAGTCAGGAGAACTCTCCGGTCTCTCTCGAGTGCTCTCTATCACACAGGATGATGCTCATGTCTTTTGCCGTGAGAATCAGATTGAGACTGAGGCTTTTGCTATCTGGGACATCATCGACACCTTCTACTCGACATTTGGATTTACTCTCACTCCGCGCTTTTCGCGCCATGATCCAGAAAAGCCGGAGAAATATCTCGGTAGCAAAGAGACTTGGAAAAAGGCAGAGGATGCGATTCTCGCACTGATGAAAAAGCGTGGAGTCACAAATTTCATCGACGGCAAGGGAGAAGCAGCGATCTATGGGCCCAAGATCGACTTCATGGCTGAGGACGCTCTTGGCCGCACGCACCAGGTTGCGACCATTCAGCTCGACTTCAATCAGCCTGAGAATTTTGATCTTGTCTGCACCAACGAGGAGGGCAAGAAAGAACGCATCGTCATGATCCACGCAGCCATCATGGGCTCCATTGAGCGCTTTCTCTCTGTCTACATCGAGCACACTGCTGGCAACTTCCCTCTCTGGCTCTCCCCCGTCCAAGTTGCTATTGTCCCAGTGACCGAGAAACATAACACATATGGTGAGGAAATCCTCAAAACTCTGAAGGATATGGGTGTGCGTGTGACAATCGATGTTCGTGGAGAATCACTCGGCCGTAGGATCCGCGATGCAAAGACTGACAAGGTGCCTTATGTCATCGTCGTCGGAGACAAAGAAGTAGAGACGCATAGTGCAACCCTCGAAAGCCGTACCGAAAAAGGTCTCAGTCTCCCACTCGAAGATGTCGTGAGCCGACTTATAAGCGAGATCGCTTCAAAAGCTCAATAACTTCTCTCCTATCTATCAACCCAAAAAAGCAGCAGCGTGTTGTTCCACTCTGTTGCATTTTTTGTGCATTTGCGTAGTCTTCCCTCTAGACACTGCACCCTGGAGAATAGCGTGAGAATCGATAGATCAGGCGAGGATACAACGACCGTCACAATAGGAACGGATGACAGCCTCCACTTCATGAAAGAAGTTGCAGACATCATCAAATATACGTGCATGGGACGCATTCGCCCTCCCAAGATATTCATCGAGGATAAGCGTTTGTCGCTCAATGAATTCCGTACGTTTTTAGACCAATCCACTGAGAAAGAGAAGGTGCTGTGGAAGTATCCCATCATCATTCTTCTCGAAAAGAATCTCAAGACCCACACGAAGATTCTCGAGCATATCGAGAATGCCGCAATGATACGCGCAGGCTTCGATTCACTTCGCAAGAAACACTAACCCCACAATCATCCCCGCCTAACAGCGGGGATTTGCTTATTTGTTTAAATATTGTATAATGTATCCAGTCTGTTCAATGGAGAAAGTATGAAAAGGGCGATCATTATCCGTGGTGCCCCAGGAAGCGGTAAGTCCACACTGGCGAGGAAGCTCCAGGGTCTCCCCCAGTATGAGGGACTCCGCATCCACTCCACGGATGATTACTTCTGTGGTGCGGACGGGGTCTACCGGCACAATAAGGATAAGCTCAAGGAGTTCCACACAAAGAACTACCTTGCGTTCATCCAGTCGTGTAACACCGGCGCCCCGGTCATCTGCGACAACACCAATGTGTGGAAGTGGCAGTACGAAAGGTACATCACGACTGCACTGTTTCTTGGGTACAAGGTGCGCATCGTCACGATGCCCCACCCTGACCCTGAGGTTGCGGCAGCTCGCAACATCCATCGAGTACAACGAGAAACGATCGAGTTCTTGATCCGACAGTGGGAGAGCGATCCGCGCGAAGAGCTCTACCACGAAGGCCTCACTCTGTGAGGCCTTTTCTTTTATACATCCAGATTCGCCAATTTTGCATTGGACTGGATGAAGGATTTGCGGGGCGCAACATCACTACCCATGAGAATATCAAAGACTTTGTCTGCTTCTTGACCGTCGTTGATGGTGACCTGCTTTAAGACACGTTTCGCTGGATCCATCGTCGTCTCCCAGAGTTCTTCGGCGTTCATTTCACCAAGACCTTTATAACGCTGGATGTGGATCTTTGGGGCTTTTTTCGCTTTTGCATCTTCCTCCCCTTCTTCTTTTTCTTCTTCGGGGGCAGCTTCTTCTCCTTCTTCGATTTCATCCACATTCAGCCCCTCTTTCTTTAGGTATGCGTTCTTTTCTTTGTCGTCAAAGAAATAGAGTGCTTCTTTCCCTCGCTTCAGTTTATAGAGTGGCGGCTGAGCAATATAGATGTGCCCCGCATCGATGAGTGGTCTGAAGTAGCGGTAAAAGAGCGTCAGAAGCAGTGTGCGAATGTGCGCACCATCCACGTCAGCGTCGGTCGCCACGATGATTTTGTGGTAGCG
>CAZUMX010000014.1:0-817 GCA_964622275.1 uncultured Candidatus Saccharibacteria bacterium | reverse complement strand
CGGAGCTTCGTGATATCGAAGGTGTCACCGATAGCTGCGCCCATCGCAATGACGAGATTCTTCACTTGCTCAGAGGAGAGAATTTTGTCGAGTCGCGCACGTTCGATGTTGAGAATCTTTCCTCGGAGTGGGAGAATCGCCTGCGTGCGTCGATCACGTCCAGTCTTTGCGGTTCCACCGGCAGAGTCTCCCTCCACAATAAAGATCTCTGACTCTTCGGCGCTTTTTGACTGACAGTCAGCAAGCTTTCCTGGAAGCGTCATACCTTCGAGTGCACCTTTGCGAAGGACGGAATCTTTTGCAGCCTTCGCAGCTTTGCGCGCTTTCATTGCGAGAATCACTTTGTTAATGATTGCCTTCGCTGCGTCTGGGTGCTCTTCAAGAAAAGCTGAGAATGCTTCACCAAAGACGGTTTCAGTCGCTCCACGTGCTTCTACTGATCCGAGCTTTGCCTTTGTTTGCCCTTCAAACTGGATTTCCGGCATCTTAATCGAGACGACGACGGTGAGTCCTTCGCGCACATCGTCTCCTGTGAATGTATCTTCGCCATTCTTGGCATAGTCATTCTTCTTGGCATAGTCATTGAGACTCCGTGTGAGTGCAGTACGGAAGCCTGTGATATGCATACCACCTTCAGAGTTGTAGGTATTGTTTGCAAAGGCAACTTCGCGCGTCGTAATGTCGTCGATGTATTGGAGTGCGATTTCCACCATAACACTCCCCACTTCCTTCTCCACATAAAAGACATCATCATGCATCACCTTCTGATGCTTGTTCATGAAGGTAATGAGCGAGTGGAGACCTCCTTCAAAGTAAA
>CAZUMX010000013.1:0-24433 GCA_964622275.1 uncultured Candidatus Saccharibacteria bacterium | reverse complement strand
TGTTTGAATTCTTTACAAATTCACTATCTCGTACAGCGTAGAAAACTCCAACGAGGGCAACAATGCTAACGAGTGCTACGAGAGCGTGCTTGCGATACTTCGCAGCTCCCCTTTCGTCTTTATCAAACAAAGCGATCAAGAAAAAGGTGGTTGCGGCACCAAGTAAAAGTCCGATGATAGATCCTCGTGTCTGAGTGTAATACACGACAACAAGGTTCAAGACAGAAATAACAAGGTACCCCCATTTGAACGGATTACTCTTTTCACGGAAGAACAAGTAAGCACCAAAGAATGCATGGAAGAGTCCGTAAATAGCGAGGTACGTCGCATTTCCAAGACTTGCATCGAGACGTGTCGCACTTTGATGAATGTCTGCCATTCCTGCAAGCTGCTGAAAAGCATGGAGACAGACGAGAATACTGGCCCCGAGAGAAGTCTTGAGCACCCAACCCCACATCTTCTCACTCATCGAAAGAGATCCTGCGACAAGAAAATAGAGGAAGAGGTGAGCGTGAGTGATTAGCCCTTCCATTCGCTCGTAATTTGACCAAAAACTTCTGTATGGATTTTCGCCAAGAAGATCGGCGAGCGTGAGGATGCCGAGAAATGCTCCTGCGGCACCAAGAACATAGGTAAACCGCGGACGATATGCATGATCCATGTAGGCAAGGATTGCCCAACACGTTACCATCACCTCAACAACTATACGAAAAAAGAAGTTCTTTCCTGTGATGAATGGAAAGAACATGGAACTTGGCACAACAAAAACAATAAATGGAACAATAAATATGGCGATGACCGTGATCCACCATAGGGTCGATTTGAGTTCAGACATGCCCCAAAGCATATCATGAGGAGAAATATGCGAGCAACCGCAACAAAAAACCCTTGCCTAGCCTTTCATCTGAGCCAAAACGAACATGTTGTCAACCAGGTTCAGTGACAATGAGACCGTCCCGAAACGCGTTCCACCAATGCGCTGAGCAATGTTTGAAATCAACGGGATCGAAAGCCACCGGGAAACAGTGTTAAGGATATATTGAATCGTAAACCGCTTCCCTATAGTCCCCACAGACAACACCTCAAACCCTTCCTCTCGTAGGAGTGCAGCGATATTTTTTCGATTAAAGTAGACCAAATGCTCTGGGGGGCACAGTAAATGCCAATGTCTTCCGAGCATACGAGCAAAAATACTTCCTGCGTCTGGAGTATTTATGAGGAGTATCCCTCTTGGACGAAGAACTTGGTGCACACGATTGACGAGTTCCTTTGGAGCAATAGTGTGCTCCAAAACATCAATCATCGTCACGGCGTCACATGTCGCATCTGCGATCGGTGCTTGATCAAGGGTCCCAGTATACATACGTAGCCCTTGTGCCCTCCCTCGCTCGGCAGCAGCATCAGACATTTCCACACCAAGAGTCTCCCATCCGCGCTCTTTTGCGACAAGAAGAAAATATCCCGTTGCTGCACCAACGTCCAATAGCACACCTTTGGCTATGTGCCGTTCGACCAAATCCAGATAGCGTACAAGCGTTGGCCTCATCACAGCTTTTTCTGTGTCATAGTCGACATATCCTCCATGGGCATTTCCACCAAAAAAATAATCCTCGGTATAAATCGTATCCGTCGCAGAGGGAGGATTCCCCACATACAAAAGTTTGCATTTCTGACACTCAACAAGAACGTACCCGTTTATGTCGTAGCATTTTTTAGGATTGCCTATGAAGCACACTGGGCACGGGATCATTTGTGTTTGGATCGGAGTCTCCATGGTGCAATAAGTCCTTCGCGAATAATATGGTTTGTAATTTTTGATTCTCCTTCCCGACGATTTTTAAAAATGATGGGCACTTCTGCCATCCGAGCCCCGCGACGCCATAGGAGATATTTGAGTTCCATCAAAAAAGCATATCCAGAGAGTTCAATGCGCTCGAGCGGTGATGAGCGCAAAAATGATGCACGCAAGACGATAAACCCTGCCGTCATATCATTCACAGGAGTTCGAGTAACAAACCGTGCATAGAGATTTCCAAATCGACTTAGCACGACTCTCCAAAATTCCCATCCTTGTGTCCCTCCACCATGACAATATCTTGATCCAACGACGACGTCATGGGTTTTTGCACACTCAAGCATAGCAGGAAGATATTCTGGGTCATGCGAATGATCTGCGTCCATCGTCACGATAAATTCTACATCGCTACGTTGAAGCACGTGGCGAAATGCACTCAGATACGCTCTCCCGAGACCTTCCTTTTTCCCCCGAAAAAAGAGCTCAACCTGTTTGTGCTTTTGCGTCAACGACCTGACAACATCCGCGGTCCCGTCTGGCGAATTATCGTCTGCAACCAGAATAGTGACTTCGGGGACTACGGAAAGAATTCTCTCAATGATCGAGGTGATGTTTCCAGCTTCGTTGTATGTAGGAAGAATAATTGTCGTTTTCATCATATCCGTTTGCGACGAAAATCCAGTATATACTCCAGACCAGCAGCTGCAAGGATAACCTCACCAAAAAGCGATTGAAGTCGATATCGCGCATCAATTTGTGCGCCGGCATTCATTGTAAAAAGCACTACATATCCCATTAATAAGAGAAAAAAACATGCAGCGAATCGATGATCTTTCTTCCACAGCGCATAGACTCCCAAAAGAGACAGAAGAAACATCATCCCCCATACCATGCGCATCACAAACGGTATAACATAAAGTCCACTTAAATATGGAATAAGGGCCCTGACCCCTTCGACGAGACCATGTTGACTCACATAAAGTGTTGGCGAAAACGGTGGCCGCGATACACGAACACCCGTGAGGGCTTGTGCCAATCCAAGAGTATTATCTTGTGTCAAAATCGAAAAAGGTGCAGACAGAACAAACTTCGCGAATGCTCGTGGATGTTCTTTGAAAACTCTCAGAGATTCCTGTTTCAGCACGGGGCCGAATCGCGGATCTTCAATTTCCCGCTCTGATACCGGGGGCTCATGATGAATATATCCACGCAACGAAAGTTCATCGAGCAGTGTTTGGTACGAAGTATAGAAATCTTTACCTGTATCAATGGATAGTGTTGTTGCAGCAACTCTTGTGTACATATTAAACCATCCAACCGTACTCATCCCGGGTGTACCAAAATAGATTTCATTTCGAATGATCCACGGAGAAAGAACCGCAAGAAAGATGACAGTAAAGAGTGCGAGCGATGTTCCCCATGCTCTTCTCTTGCTCCATCGACTTTGCACAAACAAGCTTGGGATAAGAATGAGGTGAATATAGAACATTGCAGGGCGTACTAGCGTACTGAGCCCAAACGTAGCACCGCTGATTGCTATCTGTGTATTTGCCCCAGAATAAAACCATTTCATTAACGAAGAGATACCGAGATACAAAAAGATGAGCGCAAGGCCTTCAGAAGCATAGAACGTTGTATAGAAGACCATGTGTGGTTCGAGTGCAACAATAAATCCAATGAACCAAATAACCCATTTGCGTGAGATCATATATCGAGCAACACTCATGACAATTCCTGGAATAAGACTCGACAAAAGAACTTGAATAAACAATAGGGCTTGCACATTTCCAAAAAGCGCATGTGCGGCGGCAAGTGCGAGGGGGTATAGTGGTGTTCGAAGTGCATCGGGCAAATATGGTTCACCATATGAGCGACTAAATCCGTGCCCATTGAGGATATTGTGCGCCTCTCGAACATAATCACTCCCGTCCGCACCAAGAGCATATGTTGCAAGCGAGTGATCAGAAGCGATGGAAAATACACTCAACCTAATAATGTAAGCAAAAAGAAAGATGAGTAAAACATCCCTATGTGTCTCTACAAACCGTCGCATAGGCATTGATCGCTATCGCATGATAAGCACCATTCCCAACAAAATGACTGCCACACCAAGGGCATGGAGAAATGTGATGGGTTCTCCAAGAATAAATCGTGCGGTCATAAGCGTTAACAATACGTTCAACGCAATACCTATCGGATAAATCACAGAGAGCTGGGTACGTGAGAGAAGTGAAATCCAGAGGACAAAGGCAAGCCCATACAGGAACAATGCTCCCAAAAAACTCGGAGACATGAGGAGCCCTGCGAAAGAAGCGATGAATCCTGAGATGCCCTTTCCTGTTTGAAAAACAACATCTTTAGCGGTAAGTGTTTGTTTAAACAGTGTTTGGCTCGTTGCGGTAACAATCGATGTAAGCGCCAGAAGGAGTATCGTCATTAGACTCATAGAAATTTCTTGTTTCCTAGTCTACCGTTTAAACCAAAATTTCACCAGCACATATAGGCACATCCGCAGTAGAGTGAATCCATCGCGAAAACGACTGATTTGTGTCTCACCAAACGTACGATCTCGGTACTGAATCGGGAGTTCAACAATCCGGAGGTTTAGTTTTGCCGCAGCAAAAATAAGATCAAAGTCGCCAAATGGGTCAAGTCTCCCCAAGTAATCTCTAAGTGCTTCGAGACGAAGATACTCTTTTCTTGGTAATACTTTTGTTCCACAGAGCGTGTCGGTGAGTCGTTGACGAATAATGCGCGAGACAAAAAAAGTAAAGAATTGATTCCCAATATTATTGAGAAATCGCATTGCGCGACTCTCCATAGGATAAATAAATCGTGATCCATTGATAAATTCTCCCCTCCCTTCTGCATACGCCTCGTAGAAACGTGGGAGGTCTTCTGGGGGGACGGTCATATCAGCATCGAGAATCATGAGCAAGTCTCCAGTAGACATTGAAAATCCTTTTTGGACCGCATCCCACTTCCCTTTTCCTGGTTGTTTTCCAATGTGAAGCACCAGAGGTCCTTTATAGGTTTGCTTCATGCGCTCAAGAACTTCCCAAGTACGATCGGAGGAATTCCCCTCAACAATGATCAACTCTGTTCGAGTTCCAATGAGAGGAACACGCTCCAGCAGTCGTTCCACATTTCCTTCTTCATTCCGTGCAGCAACAACAATCGAGACTGCGCAATCCCTTCTTTTTTCAGGAATAGGTCGCGCAACCACATACTGTACAGCGCCGAAAAAAGAGAATCCTGGAAGGTGTGCGAGCACACGATTACAGAACCACCCAAGAATGGGGATGCGCATGGGGAGCAGAATTCCACGTCCAGATCGAATAACTTCAAATCCAGCTAAATAAAGCATATTTTCAAGATCTTTCAGCCGCAGAAGATTCCGGAAGGGACCCTGGGTTTTCCCAAGCACAACTTTTCTCGCGAGTGCAAAGATCGGACTCCACAAAAAACTTCTTGTCATAATCACCAACTTCCCATCCTCAGTGAGAACTTTTTTTGATTCTTTCAACATCACTTCTATATCTGGAAGCGAGTCAGTTATCTCCGAAATGAGACCGTATGAAAATCGTCGTTTTGTTTGAATATGCCAAAGATCATCTTCGAGGATCTCGAGCGACGGGTACTTCTCATGCGCCACTTCAAGAAGTCTAGGGACACACTCGATACCCACTTTTGTCTCGTTGGGAAGTTGTGCGAGGAGGTCTCCTGTTCCTGATCCAAGCTGAATAACCGAAACATCATTCGGAATGACAAATTGAAGCAACCGCACCATTTCATGATAGTAGTATTGCCACCTCCTCGTGTGTTCACTTGCCCTGAGTGCAACATCTCGGTAGAGCATGGCTGCAGGTGTGGGAGTTGACCGAAGGCTCTCGCTTTGATCTTTCATAAATATGAAACCCTGACATCATAGCGAACCTATAAATGTGCGCAATCTCGTCGAAACACCTCTCGCTTCCCTCACCGTCGAACGGTATGTTATAGTCATTGGCACCAATGTATATTCTTGGCATCAGCAGTTATTCGCACGAAGCATCTTGCTCCCTCATCAAGGATGGAGAGATCAAATATGTCATTGAGGAAGAGCGATTGAACCGCAAAAAACACACATGGGAATACCCAGAAAAAGCCATCGCAGAATGTCTTCGACGTGAAGGAATTACAATCAAAGATATTGACCACATTACATTTTTTTGGACTCCTTCAAAAGAAATTCTTGGCAACATGCTTCATATGCTTCGATACTTCCCCCAGAGTCTACACATCCTTAAGGCTCGGTCGGGGGGCGGAGAGTTGAACCCGCTCAAACGTATCGCACTGATGCAAACGATCGGATCCAGAATTGCCAAGCAGTGGGATCTTCCCCATCCACCAAAAATCCATTTTATCGAACACCATCTTGCACATGCCGCAAGCGCATTTTTTGTCAGTAAATTCGAGGAAGCTGCCATCCTCACGATTGACGGCCGCGGTGAATCAACAAGCACGATGCTTTCATACGGCAAGGGGTCTCACATCGAAAAGCTCCACGAAATCCATGTTCCCCACTCACTTGGACATCTATACGCTGCAGTGACAGACCACTTAGGCTTCACACCTTTCTTTGATGAATGGAAAGTCATGGGGATGTCAGCATATGGAACGGATAGATATGTAAAAGCCTTTGAACCATTGGTATACCTTCACCCTGATGGAACCTACACACTCAATCTCGACTATTTTTCATTTCATACACACGGCGGAAGTCAGTGGCTTTCTCCGCTCTTTGAAAAAACATTTGGAGCAAAGCGCAAAAAAGGAGACCCCTACACCCAAGAACACTACGATCTCGCATTTGCTCTCCAAAAAATCGTCGAGCGCGCAGGTGTCCATCTTGCAAAAGGGATATACGAACGGACAAAATCAAAAAACCTCTGTATGACTGGAGGAGTAGTTTTAAACTGCCTCATGAATAAGCGTATCGTCGAAGAAACGCCATTCGAAAACTTTTTCTTTCAGCCGATTGCAAATGATGCCGGAACATCATTCGGAAGCGCACTGTATTATTACCACCAAGTACTTGGAAAACCTCGTTCGTATGTCTTTGATGCCCCCTATCTCGGAACCTCATTTACCGACGACAATATCCGTATCGCACTAGAAAAACGTGGCGTACAGTACAAAAAAAGCGAACATATTGCCAAAGATGCCGCTCGCCTTATTGCTGATGGGAAAATCCTTGGATGGTTCCAAGGCCGCATGGAGTCTGGACCTCGAGCACTCGGAGATCGAAGCATTATTGCTGACCCTACTGACCCCACAATGAAGGACCGCTTGAATGCTCGCGTAAAACGTAGGGAGATGTTCCGACCATTTGCCCCTTCAGTCATTGAAGAAAAGGTGAATGATTATTTCATCATGCCAAAGAATCAACCTTCGCCATATATGATTCTTATTGGTGATGTAAGAGAAGATAAGAAATCTTCTCTACCTGCAATCACCCACAAAGACGGCACAGCACGTGTACATACTGTAAACAAGAAAGTAAACCAAGCATATTGGGAGCTCATCTCTGAATTTGAAAAAATAAAAGGCGTTGCTGTTGTGCTCAATACATCATTCAATGAAAACGAGCCCATTGTGTGCACACCAGATGAAGCTATTGATTGTTTCCTTCGAACGGATTTTGATGCGCTCGCAATTGGGCCATACCTTGCGGTAAAAAAGTCCGCATAACGGTTGGAGTCGATTTATGACAGTCTCTGAGATCTCCACTGACGATACCTCTCAAAAAGGGTGAGATAGGTATACATCGCAAGCATAAAAAGGAACGGTGTCACAACAACACGATATCGCGCTTGAGCCACGGGACCAGTCATGAGTGCGAAATACATCATAATAAAGAGAGCGGCTAAGGAGAACAACGCTTGCCAACGTTTCTGAAGAAACCATGCTACGCATGGAGCCAGAAACGCCCCAAGTGTCATTGCCCCCCAAAAGAAGAACCCGAGGAAAAACAAAAGCGCTTGCATGGGCTGTCGTTTCATATGATCGACCACACTCCCCAGATCTCCGGTTGCGAGTGCACGTGTAATGTTGGGAAGCTCAATCCCTCCACCACTCATTTCGTACCAAAGAAGTCTATATCCATCCGAAAGAAAAAATGTTCCGAGCGATGTGGCATACATCTTTGCAAAGATGGTTGGATGTTCTCCAATAATCTCCAAAGCTGTCTTGGTTAAGAATGGTGCATACACCGGCGAGCGCAAATCATAGTCTTCTCGTACCTCTGGAAATTCACTCTGTGCGCGACGGAAAAGCTCGTCATGTGCGGCAACTCCCGACTTCCCTTCTGCGTATTTCAATACCTCTGTCGCATTAAAGAAATACAGTGTGTAAGGTCCCTTTGTCGACAACGTCCATACACCAAATTGCTCAGCATTGCGATACGCCCATGGACTAAGTACGATGAGTATTCCTAACACAAAAAAGCATGTGGGCCGTAACGCCTTGCGTCCGAGAACAAAAAGAAAAACTCCTACTGTGGGAATACTCACAATAGCAAAATATTCTAAAATTGGACGAACCAGCGTCGCAAGGCCAATCAAAAACCCTGCGCCAAAAAATAAGCTCATGCGATCACGTTCAACTGCACGCCGAAGGATGAGGAGAGAAAGAAGGAATAGAAACAAGAACACAGATTCAGATAACGGCTGTGTGGCCGTATAAAGAGTGAAGGGTTCGATAGAAAACACGAGAGCCCCAAAGAACCGAACCTGCTCCGAAAAAACACCCTCAAACAAGTAGAACAGAACGACCGCTGCAATCGCCAAGAGAAAAACCTGCAGGACTAGCGCTGGATAGACGTTTGACCAAGGCGCAGCTGTCACTGCCAAAAAAAATGGATACCCTGGGGCGTGCGCAACTTCAGGAACAAAGGGACTGGTCGTTCCATAAGAAAATGCGTGATGCTTATACAACGAAATCGCAAGCGGGATATACCCATCAGAATTTGTTTCTGCAAAAGGAGTGTTGGCATTATGAAATGCCGAGATACACAAAAAGATGGACCCAAAGAACAGACTCGCCAACACGATCTTTTTGGGATATGGGTTCATAAATGCCCGTTTTATTACTTGAAGAAATTTCATGTATCCAATGGACCGAAGTCTAATGAAGCTACATCCAAAGAGCAAGTACCGAGAATTAATTATTCTCATAAAATGAACAAACAATATTCTTGCATATTGTCAATACATTTTCCCTCCTTTGAAAGGTATAATGCCTCGTAACAACATAACGTATGAAAAAAGCCAAAAAAGCCTTAATCACTGGAATCACTGGACAAGACGGATCATATTTGGCCGAACTCCTCCTTGAGAAAGGATATGAGGTCCATGCGATCGTTCGCCGCACGAGTAATTTCAAAACTGATCGCATCGATCATCTGTATAAAACCTATAAAGACGCCCGTCTTTTCCTCCATTACGGGGACCTGGCAGACGGGAGCAGTGTCTCGAAACTTATAAAAAAGATCTCTCCAAATGAGATTTACAATCTCGCAGCCCAAAGCCATGTCCGCGTCAGTTTTGATATTCCTGAATATAGTGCGAACATTGATGCGCTTGGTGTCTTACGCATTCTCGAGGCTGTTCGAGAACTCAATAATGGGGCAAGGTTTTATCAAGCATCATCGTCAGAGATGTTCGGGAAGGTCCATGAGATCCCTCAATCTGAAGAGACCCCATTCCACCCCCGCTCCCCATATGCCGTCGCAAAAGTCTTTGGATATTGGATCACAAGAAATTACCGAGAAAGCTACGGTCTCTTTGCCTCGAATGGTATTCTTTTTAACCACGAATCTCCCCGTCGAGGTGAAACGTTCGTCACCCGCAAGGTCACTCGAGGACTCGCACGCATCAAGCACGGCCTCGAAGACCGTCTTCGTCTCGGCAACCTCGATGCCAAACGCGATTGGGGTCACGCACAAGACTACGCCTATGGCATGTGGCTCATGCTCCAGCATGACACTCCGGATGATTTCGTTCTTGCAACAGGAGAGACACATACCGTCCGTGAGTTCGTAGAGAAAGCAGCGAAAAAACTTGGCTACGACATCATGTGGAAAGGTAAAGGCGTGAACGAAAAAGGCGTCGATCGCAAAACCGGTAAAGTACTCATCGAGATAGACCCACGATATTTCCGCCCAGCAGAAGTCGATGTATTGATCGGAGACTACTCAAAGGCTAAGAAAGCACTTGGCTGGAAGCCTAAAATTACTTTTGAAAAACTTGTCGACTTGATGGTGGAAGCGGATTTCGAAGCTGAAGACCCGAAAAATACCAAAAAGACTAAGGGACATGGAAAAAAGCGCTAAAATTTTCGTCGCAGGTCATCGAGGACTCGTCGGGAGTTCGATCGTCAGAGCCCTTAAAAAACAAGGGTACACAAATATCATTACCCGAACTCGGGCTGAGCTTGACCTCACGCGCCAGACGGACGTCGAGGCTTTCTTCAAAAAGGAGCAGCCAGAATATGTTTTTGTCTCTGGTGCAAAAGTAGGAGGTATCGTGGCGAACAACACCTACCCTGCAGACTTCTCATATGAGAACCTGATGATTGAGGCGAACATGATAAACGCAGCCCATCTCTATGGAGCTAAAAAACTTCTATTTCTCGGAAGTTCTTGTATCTACCCTCGCGAAGCACCACAACCCATCAAAGAAGAGTACCTGCTGACCGGCCCCCTCGAGCAAACGAACGAGGCATACGCGATCGCAAAGATCGCTGGGATATCTTTATGCAAATCCTATCGACAGCAGCATGGCAAGAACTTCATCTCTGCGATGCCAACCAACCTTTATGGACCTGGAGATAATTTCCATCCCACGAATTCACACGTTCTCCCAGCGCTCATTCGCCGCTTCCATGAAGCGAAGATCGCCAACTCCCCTACGGTGACTGCGTGGGGGACCGGAAAGGTCTACCGAGAGTTTCTCTATATTGACGACCTTGCGGATGCGCTCGTGCTTCTGATGAATGCGTATGATGGCTCATCTATCGTGAATGTAGGAACTGGGATTGATATGACCATCAAGGAGCTCACCGAGATCGTCGCTGAGGTTGTCGGGTTCAAAGGAAAGATCGTCTGGGACACCACAAAACCCGATGGGACACCTAAGAAGCAGCTTGATATCAGTAAGATCCAAGCCCTTGGGTGGAAGCCAAAAACATCGCTACAGGAGGGTATCAAGAAGACATATGAGTGGTTCCTTCAACAACAAGGTGTTTAACTCAACCCCTGAATAAATAAGAAGCTCAGCAATGGGCTTCTTATTTATTGTTTTTTTAATTTCCGAAATGCAGTGCGAATCGTTACCGCAAGAGAATCTGCATCAAGCTTGTGATACTGAAGCACTTCTCCATTTGCTCCACAAACAGGGATATCATCCAGCCCCATAGGAAGAAGTGGCGGTGTTCCCCGTCGAGCTGCAAGCGTCTGAGCAAGCATTGCTGATTGTCCGAGTTTTTTATAGTGGTCATCCAGAGCAACGACCATGCGTACTTTTGAGACAGTACGGAGGAACCACGATTCATCCAGAGTGTTGAGCCATGGGAGGGCGATGAGTCCCACAGAAAGTCCATCCTTCTTGAGCTTTTGAGCTGCCTTATATGCCTCCGAGAGCATTACTGGACCATACGCAACAATAATAACGTCTTTCCCGGGGAGGAGCATTGCGCCCTTCCCTTCTGTGAGCGTGTATCCTTTAGGCAAGGTAAAGGGCGTTTCGACAGGAATACTCACAAGACGAAGATATGAGCTTTGAGTATTTTTCTCTACCGCCCAACGAAGCGCCATCTTCGTCTCTTCTTCATTCGACGGCTCGATGAGAGTTAACCCTGGGATAGAACCGACAATAGAAATATCACGGACAGACTGATGAGAATGCCCTGGCCCGCCAGGAAGCAGCCCCGCAAGAGATGCAGTATAAATGATTTTCGTCCGCTCGGACGCATTATTGTAGAAGTGTTCGTTTGCTCTGGTCGGAAGGAAGCAGGCGAATGAATGCACAATGGGAAGCATCCCACGCAGCGCCATGCCTCCTGCTTGTGACACCATATCTTGCTCAGCAATTCCCGCTTCAATATATCGCTCTGGGTACTTTGCTTTGAATGGAATGAGGCCAGTATCTAGAACAAGATCTCCGTCCATCGCCACAATCGATTTGTGTTTTTTTGCTAACGCCAAGAGCTCCTCTGTATATGCAGTAATGAGGCGTTGGGGGGCGTGCGCAGGAACACGTGCAGGAATTTCGACAGTGGTCACAGTTGCTGGTTTTACCCCTGCCTTGCCAAGAAGTGCATTGAGCCCCTGGAGGAGTTCTTCCGCAGCCTGAAGATATTGCGGGATTGCGGGAGCTCCACTGTGAT
The DNA here is from genome assembly GCA_964622275.1 of uncultured Candidatus Saccharibacteria bacterium. Classification (GTDB taxonomy): domain Bacteria; phylum Patescibacteriota; class Minisyncoccia; order Phycocordibacterales; family UBA6899; genus CAYPEZ01. The sequence goes on along the minus strand of CAZUMX010000013.1, from coordinate 12,210 downwards.
ACCGATAGTATCCGTCGGGATCAATTTTTTCCATAAAGCTCACACCTTTCCCTTTGACCGTATCGGCAATGATTATTTTTGGTCGATCGGTGATCTGTCGCATCGCACGGAGCGTGTCTCTGAGCGCTGACAAATCGTGCCCATCTATGCGAGAAACTTCCCATCCAAAAGCACGGAGTTTCCCTTCGATGTTTCCAAGATCACTCGTTTCCGACACTAATGTATCCGACTGGATCTTATTATGGTCGACGATGACAGTGATTTCACCACACGCATCATTCGCTGCCGGCTGTAGTGATTCCCAAAATTGCCCTTCTTGAAGCTCTCCATCACCAGTGAGAATGTAGACATTCCCCTTCTCGCGTTTTAATCGCTTGGCGCGCACCATTCCATGTGCCTTGGAAATCCCCATACCCAGAGAACCCGTATTCGTTGCGATGTATGGGATTTCAACATCTGGATGCCCTGGTAAGCCTTTATATCTTCTGAGCGTATGAATGAAAGAAAATGGAAGTTTTCCGAGAGCAATGAGTGTGGCATACAACCCTGGCGCATCATGTCCTTTGGAAGAGAAAAAAACATCTTTCCCTGGACGCAGTGCATTACCGTCCTCGAGCTCATTGAGCCATAGCCAAGAAAAAATATCCATGGCACTAAACGATGAGCCGATGTGGCCAGACCCCGCACGCATGATCATATACAGAGTATTCAGCCGATTTGCGGCAGCAAGAAGCTGGGTTCGAAGTACCACATCGGTTGTTGCAGCAAGAATGCGTTTGAGCTCTTTTTGATCAAGATAACAAAGCTCCATTGTCGTATAAGTCGTTTTCCCTCCAAGTTCTCCCATAATGATGTGCTGTTACGTGTGATTAATGGCTTGAGGTGTCTTTGCTCACCTGTTTGAGCGATGAATAAAATTGAAGTGCGGCAAACCCAGGTTCCCTCCACCCATTCCCAGATAACCCCTCCCCGCCAAAAGGAACATGGGGTTCACTTCCGTGCGTTGGCCCATTGATGCGCACAACCCCGCCATGATACTCCCTTGCGAACTTCTCCGCATCCTCTATCGTACGGGTGTGGATGGCGCTCGACAGGCCGTACCCAGTACTGTTCGCCATGAGGATAGCCTCGTCCAAAGATTCTATGCGGTGGAGTGTGACAACAGGACCAAAAGTTTCTTCCTGTGCAAGTGGATCGCTAGAGTCGGCGCATTCCAAAATACTCGGAGAAAGAAAAGACCCGCCCCCAGGGAGTCGTTCGCCAAGAAGCAGAGGTTTCAGTCCTCTCTGGATCGCATTGTCGCGTTTTTTGAGAATATGCGACAGACGATCTTCGGAAATGATCGCCCCGTAGTCACAGTCGTTTGAAAGTCCTACATGAAGTCGAGACGTCTGTTCGATGAATTTTTTTACGAACTCATTGTAGACTTCTCCCATAATGAGGAATCGACTTGCTGCTGCGCAGCGTTGTCCCGCATCAACAAACGCTGACTGCACCCCTTTTCGGACAGCATTATCGATGTCTGCATCAGCGCAAACAACAAAAGGGTTTTTCCCTCCCGCCTCAATAGAAACACGGGTTAGACGCGATGCTGTGGCAGAGAGGATAGCAGATCCCGCTTTGTTTGATCCAGTGAAGCTGATGAATGTAAAGTGCGGATCCTGAACGAGCATCTCCCCAACTGAGCGATCTCCCTGTATGACGGAAATGACTTTTTCTGGAACTCCTGCGTCAAAAAGGATCTTGGCAAAGAGGTTTGGTGTGCGAGGTGTTAACTCATGCGCCTTAATGACAAGAGTATTCCCACAGAGGAGTGCAGGGAATGCTTTCCATGCGATGCCTGCCAGCGGGTTGTTAAACGGGGTTATCAATAATCCTGGACCGATGCTTGCTTGACGGAGTTCAATGGTACGTCCTTGGACTTTACTGGGAATGCTCATTGCTGTTATCTTCTTGCTTTCTTCGACGAAGAAGACCCCGCATGCAATAGCTGCATCAACTTCTCCAAGGACCTGTGAATGCGGTCTTCCTGTCTCTTCTGCGATCTCCAAGGCAACCCTCTCGCGCTGATTTCCCAATAGCTCCACCGCCTTCCGAAGGATGTCACCGCGGCGCACTATGCCCAATTCGCTCCATGATCGGTAAGATTCTGTAGCATTTACCAGAGCATTCTCAATCACCGAAGACGATGCTCCAACAACCGTTAACAGTGGTGCGCCTGTCCCCGGAGCAATCTTCAAAAACGTCTGCCCTGTTGCGGAATTCACACCAGAAACCAAACTCGTGATGATTTTCGTATCCATACTGTTATCGTGCTGTCCACCCTCCGTCATTTGCCAGAATAGCCCCTGTCACATATGACGAGGCTTTGTGAGAAGCAAGAAAAATCATCGCTCCGTTATATTCATCTGCCTGCGCCATCCGCCCAAGAATTGTGCGTTTGTTGTACTCCTTGGTGAACTCCTCCGCCTGACTATTTGCAACACCACCTAAAACCAGACAATTCGCTCGGATTCCCCAGGAAGAACCGTATTCCGCAAGCCATCGCGTAAAGTTCAGCATCCCGCTTTTTGCGACACTATAAGCCACAGGTTTATAAAATGTCTCTCCGTTTTTTCTTCGAAAATCATATAGAGACTGGTCGGGAGTCACCACACCATAGGTTGAAGAGACGTTGATGATGCTTCCGTGTTTCTTCCCGGCATCTTTGTATCGGCGCATAAATTCTTGTGACATGAAGAATGCTCCCTTGAGATGGGAATCAATGACCGTGTCCCATGATGCCTCAGGATAATCCTCAAATGGGCCATTTTCAGCCGCGCTTGCATTGGGAGGAGAATCAGCCCCCGCATTGTTCACAAGGATGGTGGCTGTGCCAATATGCTTTTCAATCTCATCAAATGCGCGTTTGACATCTTCTTTTTTAGTGATATCTGCGACAATGGTCTTGCCTGATTTACCCGTACGCATGTCGACACTTACAACCTTCGCCCCAGCGCAACTGAGCGCCTCAACATATTGTTGGCCAAGCTGGCCCTCTCCTCCAGTAACAATCGCAATTTCTCCGTCAAGACGGAACAGGTCTTTTGTGATCATATATTCTCGATTCTAAACTAAAAAATAAGACTGGCAAAACTGCTCATAAAAAAATTGTCTCTGTTCCTAATGACAGCAGTGTTTTTCCTCTTGTTGAAACTATGCTGCAGGGAAAGAAGTTTCATCAATTCCCCACGCATCAAGGATCATTTCTGCAAATCCTCGTACAGCACCTTCCCCCCCAACTTTAGAGAGAATGATGTGTTGCCATCTCGAATAGTTTCTAATGATTGGGAAACAACGAATACTCAGAAAAATTCCCGATACCCCCATCAGTAAAGAATTCAAAAAGCTGATAGACGACTTCCTAGAATCTTTTGCGGAAGCAGACTTGACAATATATAATACTGCTATATAATAATTTATAGTACAGAAACGGAGTGTTCTCAGTGAATCATCAAATATTTGTTTTTTCCGGACCCACACTGGGTGGAAAATCATGGCTTCTAGAGCGTGCTCGGGAGGCTTGCCTTCTCGAAGCATCCATCATCCGTATGGATGACATCCGAAAAAAGTACTGGAAGGACAAGGCGCTGACCAGTGCCGAGGGTGTCTACCGCAATGAGCTTACACGCAACGAACTTAAAAAACAGCTCGTCATCGATCGAGCTCCAACGGTAGCGCTAGAAATGCCGCTTCTGACTCGTCGCAATCATCAGGAACCCCTAGTGGATACGGTAAAGAGCGCAGAATCGTATCTCGCTCAGATTGCTGATGAGAAGGGAGATACGCGGCCAACAACGACATTACGTATTATCCTTCTCTATAGCAGCTTGGATGAGGCAAGGAGAAGGATGGAGGATAGAGTTCAAAGAGATGGAACCAACACGGACGTGTTCGACTTCAACTGGGCTGTCCGCATTTGGGCACAATACGAGTTACCGAATGCATACCAGCCACTCTACCTCAACACGTCGGTTGGTGAGTCTGCGCTCCAAGAAGCATGGGACTTTCTATCGGGTGTCGATCCTGACCCCGACCTCATGCGCATGAGGGCAAATGAGTTCCAAGGCATCATCAACGATGCCAAAAATAGAGCGTAGACGCTCGCAATTGTTCTTTGCCACACCTCGATCTACAGGTGTGGCATTTTTTTACAGCCATCTTCCTCTTGTATGTTCCCGGCCAAAATTGATCGGGAGTCTATCACTAGACTCCCGATTTTTTTAATGTTTATGGATGTGATGGGTTACACCTTCTCTCCTTTCTGATATTTTCTCCTCGGAAAACCGACCTCAATCTCATCGAGAGTTGTTGAAGGAAGACCTGGTTTCACCTCGATCCCATATGTTTCCTCACAGCGAACTCGGTCATTGAACACAGGGTTTGAGACTTCAAAAATGACAAGATCTTCAACGGCGGTCTCCCTGTGTGGTACTCCGGAAGGAATATGGAGTGCCTGCCCAGGACCGAGCACTCTTTGTTGAATGTTTCCGTCTCCGTCATCCCATTCCAAGAGAAGCTTCCCCGAGAGAATGTATCCTGCTTCATCTTTGATTTGATGTTTCTGGAAGTTCCCACCTTGGCCTTTTTTGTACTTTAAGAGTTTTCCTGTGTACTGATCTGTGTGAACAACGAGGACTTCTTCACCCCAGGGACGTTCCCAGACTTCAGGAGTTGAAAATTCAATTGTCTTCCCACTTTTATTTTCGGTCGGTTTTATACTCATACAATGCGTGTGAATGGTTAATATGAACTATGCTGCAGGGAAAGAAGTTTCATCAATTCCCCGCGCATCAAGGATCATTTCTGCAAATTCTCGTACAGCACCTTTCCCCCCATCTTTAGAGAGAATGATGTGTGCAATCTTCTTGATAAATCTCTGGCCATTCGCAGGAGTTGCAGTCAGTCCTGCTTTTTGCATACACTCAAGGTCAGTACGGTCGTCTCCTATATACGCACAGTCTTCCCAGGTTAATCCGTGAGCGTCCATCCATGACTCCACTGAGGAAACCTTCGTCCCATGCTCCTTTAGGTCCATAAGGCCGGAAAGCTTCTTCCATGCTCCGTTTTTTACCGAAGGAAGATTGTTTAATTTCTCAACAACACTCCCCATTGGCTGACCTTCTGCTGTCGCAAAGAGAATCTCAAGACCCATGGCGCGCATAAATGAAAGTCCTTGCCCGTCGTGGTGGTGTCGCACCTTCATCACGATAGCTTGCCCATCGGGAAGCACCGCACGATATTCTTCCCCACTAAACCACACACCATCTCCGTCTAGAATGACGGCTTTGATTGTTCGTAGCTTTTCTAGAATATGATTTTGATTCATGTCTTCAGTATAACACCTCATCTCCCGAATATGATGCAGGCAAAAGAACACTGCCACAATAAAGCTGTAGTGTTGTGTACTCTACAAATTTTACTTTGTAGACATGTTCCCCCGCTTCGGTTGCTATAAGTAACGATATGAGGGCCCATCCATCAGCAACACTCTGTGTGTTCCTCAGGGCGAGTTTCCAAGACACAAACCTACTCCGCTAAATGCTCTTTCGTGAGAACTGTATCCTTAGGAATGGGTGAAACGATCCGTCGTCCAATGAGCGTACCTATCTCTCCAGGAGTGAATCCTGTCCCAGGGCTCTTGAACGTGAGCATGTCTTTTGTGAGTATTGTGCCCTCTGGAATATCGGTGGAAGTGACAATGCTTTTCCCATGTTTCTTACGAATAGGTTTTTCGAGTGCATGAATGCGTTTCTCTTGAGAACCAAGGATCTTCTCCATGCGACGGATCTGCGAGACCATTTCAGTGAAATCCTTTGGATCAATTGACATGTGGTGGTCAGAGCCACGCATTTTTTTATCAAGGGTGAAATGGCGCTCAACAGTGCGGGCATTCATGGCGGTTGATGCAACTGTCGGAAGGATATCTGGTTCGTGGCCAGAGTACCCCACCGGCAAGGGTGCATAGCGTTTGTTCAGCGTCGTGACCATGTGAAGATCTATGCTTTCGTCTGGAGTCGGGTAGATCGAAGTACAATGATTCACAATCAGACGATCGTTGTGCTTGAGAATAGTCTCGATGGCAGTATCTATTTCCTCGAGAGTCGACATACCTGTTGAAAGAAGGATCGGCTTCCCCTTTTTTGCCACATGTTCGAGAAGAGGAAGATTGGTGACATCAAATGACGAGATTTTGTACGCATGGACACCGATAGACTCCAGAAAATCGGCGCTTGTTTTATCGAAAGGGGTGACAAAGAAGACCAGACCGAGGTCCTCGGCATATTTCTTGAGTTCGACGAATTGATCGCGGTTGAATTCGAGCTTGCGACGATGTTCTCCGTACGTAGGTGCAAGTGACCGCTCGTTGACATACGGCATCTCTTGCATCTCTTTTGTGAACACTTCTTCAACGGTACGTTTTTGGAACTTTACCGCATCCGCACCACATTCTTTTGCGGCGAGGATCGTCTTTTTTGCGAGCTCAAAATCCCCATTATGATTATTTCCAATCTCAGCAATAATAAACACGGGATGACCCTCCCCGACGCGAAAGTTCTGGACCTTTACTGATGATGGCAACATGCCAAAGAGGCGCTTCAGATTGGTGGAAATTGGAAAACTCATAATACGTATATGGACATTATTGTGTAACTTTGATGTACCCGAAGGCACTCATGTCTCTGAAAACTACCATTCCAAAGGAAAAGTTTCCAGTCTGGAAAACTTCTAGAGAAGGGCGAGAACCTCTTTGGCAATTCTTGCCCCTGCTCCCCCATCAAGTGGAGAGAGAAACCGGGCCTTCGCAAGGGCTCGACCCTCGGCATCCTTTTGGGGATTCTCGAGATATTCGCTGATTCTTAGCGTCATTTCTGCAGGAGAATCTGCGGTGGCAACACCCCCCGTCTCAATGAGATGAATGTAGTGAGTAAAGTGCTTACGAAAACGACGAGCAGATAGCCAATAGTTTATTGGCCGATGTTCGAACGCAGCAGAGATGACAGGTTTATCCATCGCAATGGCGTCTATGCCTGCTGTGGAACCAGTCGTTATGACCATCTCGCTATGTGCGATGGAGTTCATGTAGTAAGCAATATCGCTCTTCCCCATTTCCCATGTCGAGACATCCCCTTCTTTATATTCAGCTTTTCTGTTATGGACGACATGCGGGAGCCCAGCGAGTTTTTCGGTGTGGCTCTCGAAGCTCGGGTGCGCTCGATAGACCATGACAAGATCACTTGGGAGTTTCCCGGTTGCGACAAGTGTGTTAAAAGCTTCTGCAATCTCCCACTCGGATGGTACAGAGTAATCACCAAGCGCACAAAAGAGGATCATGCGCTTTGTAGGATCGACACCGATCGAAGAAAGAAAAGTTTCACGTGGCTGGATGAGGCGACGATCTACATATTGATCCATTCCAGGAAACCCGACGACCCGTGTCTCTTTGTGAAGCGATTGATATTCTCTCCCCATTTCGACGAGGTATGTGTCCATTGCAAGGAGCGTATCTGGTATTACACGAAGGATGCCTTTTGATGTGTAGTTATCCCATCCTCGTGGAATGCCAATGGTATGAATGCCCCGACGCTTGGCCTCACGCAAGAATGCCACATCAAGGCTTCCGTTCAGAATGCTTGAGGAGAATACAAGGTCAGGTGTGTATGTATCAAAGAGTTCTTTTACTCGTGGAACAGGCGGAATGCGTAGATCGAGCTTCCGAATGAGCCGCTGAAGAAGCGAGGATCGACCAAGGATAAGCCAGAGGAAGCTCTTGAGAAGAAGCATGGGAAGCCCGCCAAAATCGATATAATTGCGCATTTGGTGAATCCGCATGTGCCCCGTTCGAAGCGCATTCCGTGCGATGAACGAGATGACTCCTTCCCATCTGCCACCAGCAACCGAACCCACTACTTCGACAAGAACTCGATCATTCCCGAATTCTTTGCGGTATTCATCGGCTTTTTCTGCGTTGCAAAGAATGATGGTTCGCAGCTCCTGTTTCTTTTGAAGCTCGCTCCAAAATGTACCGCGAAGATAATTCTTGGTCGCAAGAGCATCGGGGACTAGGATGAAAAGTGTTTTCATGAGGGAAGGGTATCCCCTTTTTCCCGCTCCTGCAATATCGCTTCTGCCTTCTCGAAATCTGTGGCTGTGTCTATGTCGACGACACCTTCGACATAATGCGATGTGACACGATCCCCCGCCATAGACCCTTCCTCCATGAGCGTTCTCCATCTGATGACTGCGGCATTGCAGTGAGAAAGCGCTTTGGGAAAGCTTTGTCGCGGTTTATTGAACGCATCTTTTATCCCTGAGATTCCTTCGCTGATGAATGGCGCAATATACCCATCTCCTGCTTCTCGCCACATCTTATACGGATGTTTGGAAACCTTTGTCACCATATATGCGCTCGTTGCGGTAGGATCTGCCATCATCTTTTCAATAAGAGTATCAATATCTTCAGTGCGCACGAGAGGCGATGTTGGGTGAAGACGCACAATCAGATCTGCTTGCCACCCCTCATGCTCTTTGAGCCACAAGGTTGCATGGTGAAGCCAATCGAAGTCGGACGCTGTATCGTTAGCAAGCTCTGCGGGGCGCAAAAATGGAGTCTCTGCTCCGTACTGTCGTCCTATCGCCGCATACTCTTCTGAATCAGTTGAGAGCACAATGCGAGTAATGTGCTTTGATCGCTTTGCCGCCTCTATTGCCCACGCAAGAAGTGGCTTCCCATGGAGTGGGCGAATATTTTTTCCTGGAAGCCCTTTGGACCCAGAGCGTGCGCCAATGACTGCAAGAATATTCAGTCGTGATTGCGATTTCATGTTCGGGTAAAAATATAATTGAATGTCGACCGCTGGCGTCTTGGTGTCTTTGAATGCAGTTTTAGCCCTGCCCCTGAGATGATCTCGTGCATCTGTTTCGCATCATTCTTCTCTTCATTAATTTCAATAAGCAGCGTCTTGAGGCTGGGGTTTTTGAGTGTTTGTTCTGCCCCCTGAAGGACTTCGAGTTCAGCCCCATCCACATCGATCTTTAGGTGTGTGGGGAGTGGCAGCTCGAATGTTTTCAAAAAACCATCAAGCGTGTATGCAAGCATTGGCTGTGCAAAGACCCCATTCCCCTCTTTTTCTTCCGACACCTCATGCATCGCATATCCTGGATCAAGATCTTTGTAGTTAAAATGAATGATTTTCATCTCTTTATACAGAACAACAGGAAACGGAGAAATCACGGAGCTGTGAATCGAGGAGTTGCTTACAATATTTTTACAAAGTGATGCAAAGGTAGAAAAACTTGGCTCAAACGCATACACCTGCCCCTTGCCTTCCATCATGTGTGCGGCAATAAGCGAGTACGCTCCCACGTTAGCGCCAATGTCACAGAAAATATCTCCTGGTTTAACAAAAGATCGAATCCACTCGACAGTCTCTGGCTCTTTCGTACATGCATGCAGACGATCAAGTTCCTTGTGTGCTGCGACAGAAAGAAGAATACGCTCATGCGGGTAGTCCAAAATTCCTCGATTCACGAAGCTCAACCTTAAAGACTCTTCTACGCTCGTTCGAGATGCATGTACGTTATGTCGAAGAAGATGAGCAAAAAGTCTCCATGAACGGGGAAAGAGTGCTGTGATAGGACGAAAGAATGAGGAGATGGTGTGTGACATAAGCAAAGGAGTAAGGGGTCTTGTATCAACGATTCTAACAAATCCACACAATGGGTAAAGTCGAGGCTCAGTATCAAGAACAAAGGACTCACTTCATGAATCGTTGCGATACAGCTCTAAACACAAGTCGATCATCATCATCAAAGTGAATAAACAGACGTGGAGAAAGTTGGAATTCAGGTATTAACTTCCGAATCGCACGATAACGCTCAAAGACAAAAACTCCTATCGTGAGCGTGAATTCAATCCCAATCCCGAGTATGCCGAAAAAATAGATGAGGGGAGGAGCAAGAAAGACAATTGAGCACGTCTTAATAAACGTTACCCAGAAGAGCGCTCTTTGTTCTCGCAAGGCCGCAAAAATAGGTGTAAAAATAACAGCAAAACCCGATAACACAAGAGCGCAGAGCATAACATTATACAAAGGGATTGCCGCACGATAATTGGGGAACAAATACCCAACCACAAAAGAGATAATACTGACCCCGAGAACACTCATGCCAACATAGCTCAGCACTTGGTACTTAATCCCCTTGTTTATGAGTCGCAAAAATTGATCCTTCTTTTCTGTAAATTGAGGTAAGAGCGAAGACAAAATACTGCTGAGCGGAACGAGTGACATTGTGTGTTGATATAACCCCATCGCAACACCAAACAAACCCACGGCTTCAGTCCCAAGAAGAAACTTAATAATCCAGAGACGGATGTTGTTTGAAAATGTGTTGAGGTAACTCGTTGCGAGTCCCCAAAGTGCGTGCGCACGAAGCGGGGAAAGAATTTCATTCCATTGCCAACGGATATCTGCCCCGGCCCAAGGAAGCGTGGTCGACCGATATTGTCCATAGTACAGTGCGATGGGTAATGATTCACACAGAACATATGAGAGAATCACTGCTTTGGCCCCGAGTTCAAAGAAGTAAAAACCACAAAGAATTGTGCAAAGTTTTATGACTTCTTCAGTGACAGCATATACAGCGGTTGTGCGAAATCGACGGAACACTTGATTCGCAACAACAACACGTGTGCGAAATGGCCCAATCAAAAATAGAAATGAGACAATGCGAACCATGTCAGCGATTCCTTCATTATAAAAATGAGCAATCAACGTTGCCCCAAAAAACACAAACAGGAATGGGAAAAAAGAAAGGAAAATTTGTAGACGAAAAAAATTTACATGAAGGCGCGCTGCTTCAGAATGCTTACCTTGAGCATGCAAGATCCCGAGATCAGCAATAATCGTTGAACTCATTCCAGGTAGTGCAAAGATAGATAAGAGTGCTGGAAGAGACATCACCAATTCAACAAGACCATACTCATACACGGAGAGATTTTTCAATATCACAAAAACCACAACAAGCCCAACAATACGGCTCGCACTATTACTTAAAGACTGGAACAATGTCCCTCTCCCAATGGTATGAATAAGATTTGTCATAGTGAAAGAATCCGACGCGCTCGATCATCCCATGTGTAGCGAGATAAATCAAAAGGCTTTTTCTGCTTTTTTAATGCTTCGTTTATTCCTTGCGCTAAGGCTTGCGGATCATCGGGTTCCACTAGAGTTGCATGGTCATCATCTAAATGTTCAACAACAGAAGGGATTCGAGAAGCAACAATAGGCCTTTGCGAAGCCATATACTCAAATAATTTCATAGGAGAAGTATAGTGCGCAGAAATTTCTTCTTTTGCTGTGTTTGGAAGAACAAGGACATCAGCTGCGCATTGCCAGAGTGGAATTTCCGCATGTGGACGAAATCCTATGAGTCGGATGTTTAGCTTATCTTTGTGTATTCCCCTAAAAGCACTTATGTCTTCTTCTCTTCCCCCAACAAAAAGGATTTCAATGCCGGGAAGATATTGTGCTGCTTCCGCAAGCGTATGAACCCCCTTCCAAGAGTAGAGATGCCCGGTGTAGACAGCATATTTCTGTTTCCCATCGAGGCGGAGCTTGTTCCTTGCTTCTTCCTGAGTGATCTTCAGTGAAAACTCATTCACATCAACCGCATTCGGAACAACAATGATTTTTTCTTTCTGCACATTAAACTTTTTGATCAGTGCGTCTTTTTTCCAAGTGTTTGTCGCAAGAATACTTTTTACACGGCGAAAGAGCAGGCCATAATATTTTTTTTTGTGTTCAGGAAAATCATGTACTGCAATAATGGTGTTCCGAAAGCACAGCGTTGAGAGGAGGATCGGGAAAGACTCATTTGAATAAATCACATCGTTGTGTTTCGCTCTGAACAGAAGGTAGAAAAATACGGAAAGACCAAAAACAATGAAACTTATAGAAAAAGCGGCCCGAGAAAGGAGGGGGATCCAAAAAAAATCGATAGTGGGGAGAAAGACTACTCTAAAATTCTTTTTCACCCCAAAGTATGCGTATGGATCCTCGTGGCTTCTTCCTAATCTCCTCGGAACAAGAAGGACCGTCTCCACTCCCAACATGGCGAATGATTCGGCCTCTTTAGCCGCAAAAAGTGTTGCGGCCCGCTCCCCTGGGA
>CAZUMX010000012.1:0-24950 GCA_964622275.1 uncultured Candidatus Saccharibacteria bacterium | reverse complement strand
CCGGTCTCAAGGATGTCTATCGCTGCTTCTACGCCCTTACTCCCATAGACATGCTCGAGCGCACGCCTAGCTTCTTGGGTCATTGCCTTGAATGTCCCATCGATTCCCAAGTAGTGCGCTTTTAAAATCCTGAGCAGTTTTTCGGGACACTGTTCATAAAAGAGTTCACGAAGATTTTTTTCATCATTCTTCTTCTTTTGTGAAGTATGCCACGCATAGTAGAGACCAGAGCTAAGGAGAAGGACAGCGACAAGAGTGATGACTTGCACGTCCATGGAGATCTCCTGATGCAAGATAAAGAGCGGTTTCCGGCATTAAACGTAGTAGAAAACGCACGTGCTGTCAACGCAAAAGGAAAGACCAAGTGAGGTGGGGCCGCGTGGTACAATGATCTCATGATCCAAAACAGTCTCCGTGTTGTGCTCATGAGTCTTGGAGGGCTCATTCTCGCTGTCACAGGAGTATTCGCGTTTCGAATGTGGATTCTCCCCACACAACCACACACAGTCGTAGGCTGCACCATGGAGGCACTCGTATGCCCAGATGGTTCTTCTGTGGGAAGACAAGGTCCATCATGCAAGTTCACGCCATGCCCTTCTTTTGGAGTGTTAACAGGTCAATATTTGGCAGGCTCTCAAGGCCCACGACTTGCCGTTGAATCTCCAGAGGGGGTCGGGAATGGGGTCAGCTATGCGGTTCCACTGGATCTCTCGGCGTTTCCTTTGAACGAGCAATTCATTGGGACAACGATTTCATTGCGTGGAATGTTTGTTGAAGGGAATACTTTTCGCCCCACAGGAAGAATCGAAGTGACCAACGATGATGGAACGCCAGTCATTGCTTCAACTACCAATGAACTTCAGCTGCGAGTTGGAAAGCCTGGATTTGTGAGCGGACTCCGTGTGACCGTTGAAAATCTTATTGCGGATAGTCGTTGTCCCAAAGAAGTTCAGTGTATTCAAGCAGGGAGTGTCTCTGCTCGCGTGACACTCCAAAGTGACACAGATCAAGAGACTCGGGAATTTGTCGCAGGGTCAGAACCTCATGCGTTTGATACGTATCGTGTGGCGCTGGTTGACGTGTCCCCATATCCATCGATCACAGCGCGTATTCATCCGAGTGCTTATGTGTTTACATTCCGAGTGTCTCCACTTGATGCGGTGACGCCTCCACTAGCTCCTAAAAGTAGTGAGACAGCAGAGTGTTTTGTCGGTGGATGTTCTGGTGAAGTTTGTTCAGATCAAAAAGACGTCGTTTCCGCATGTGTGTATCGTTCGGAGTTTGCCTGTTACAAAGAGGCAACGTGTACTCGCCAATCTTCAGGGAAGTGCGGCTGGACGCATACTCCAGCGCTCGAGCGATGTCTGAGCGATGCAGCGTCCGGGCTAATGATCCAATAATCTATGGAGGACAAAGAAGCTGTCGAAGTGCTCAAGACGCTCATTCAAACAAAAGAGCTTAGTCCAATAGAGGCCGAAGCCGTACAGACTGCCATTGGGGCTCTCTCGCTCATGGTTCACCAAAGCCAAAGTTATCTCCGACAACTGAAAACAAAAAAAGAGCGTCAAACTTGCGAATAATGCATTTTCAGTATTCTTCATGCGCATATGTGAGATTCTAGAAAACAAAAAGCCCCGCGTGTTACGCGGGGCTGGGGAGTGTTAAAACGTCACAAGAATTCTTCACGATACTTGAGTGTCCGCACCAATTTCTCAATTTTTTGTTGAGTTTTTCGGTCCATCTGTATCCCAGCCCTACAGAGTCTTTTGCGAAGTTGTTCCGTAAGGTGTTTCCGGCACTCTTCATCATTCGTGCGGGCAATGGTCTCGAGATCTCTCATGGTTATTCTCCCGTCTCGTAACAAGGAACAAAAAACCAGCCTCAAGGGCTGGTCGTTTCAAGCAAAGATGAACATCATGTTTACGCAAAACGAGCAGCCATCAAAGTGTGGCGGGGCATCATTTCTTGCATCATGATTCTAATGCTATTCATAATGTGCATCCTAATCGCTGAGCGTATATTTTGCAAGTGATGGGTGTATTGCCCACCATGCTATCATTGGTGGGTGAAAGAAAAAGTCATACGAACCCATCCAGAATTATGGGAAATCTGCAAAAAAGCATCCGTGGAAAAAATGGGAAAGTTTTCTGCGCGTGCGATGCAACACGCTGTCTCACTCTACAAAGAGCGTGGGGGAGGATACTTTGGAACAAAAAGTAAGACGAATCCTCTTGTGAAGTGGAATAAGAAACAAAAAACGTCTCACGAATGAGACGTTTTCAGCGGTGCGATGTCTAGAAATTATCCCATGAACTGAAAGACTGCTGCGAGAATCATATAACAGCCGAGTGCCGCTCCAGACATGACGAGTATTTTCTTCACGACATATCCGGGGCGAGTTCCCCCAAAGATCACCGCTGCAATTTGTGTAGGAACAACAAACCCAAGCCAAAAGAATCCCGCAAGGCCAAAAAGATTCCAGTTCACCGGGAGTCCAGATGCCAGAATAGCAAATACGACTGAGGTTACAGTGGTAATGACGAATTGCGTGACAAGAAGTGGGGTCATCCCTTTTTTCATTTCTGCCTGTGCTTCGGGAGACTGGCTATTGAAGCCATGGATATCTCCCCAGAGTTTTCCAAAGAGAGGCATATACCACACAGCACCCCAAATAAACTGCAGAACAGTTGCGACAAAAATTGCAAGATAATTCATTTCCATCATAAAAAAATAAAGATAAATATTACTGTCATCTATAGTATACCGCACACACGGCATCCGTTGACACTCCAAGAAAGGGGAGTAATCTTGATGCCGGGTTCAGGATTGTATTGGACATGAGTTCTTTGTTGTGATGGGAGTGGAATATGCAAAATGCTGAGTGTCTTTTGTCTCCCCAAATTCCGGCAAATTGTGTGAATTCACAAGCATTCTTGGTCATACAGGCAAGTGAGGGAAGGGCACATTTTGAACTTGCATACAAGAGGTTTAATGAGTCTCGTTTTGTCGTGGAACTTAAGAAAAACGGCCTCATGGCAAACTCGATGGTTCATTTGAGAACTTCACTCGAGGCGATCTATGATACTCGTTCTGCGATCGGTGCTCACGAAAAAAGCATGGCGTCTCATGGAAAGACGAAGGCGGGTCTCGTGAAGGCCATT
The DNA here is from genome assembly GCA_964622275.1 of uncultured Candidatus Saccharibacteria bacterium. GTDB lineage: Bacteria > Patescibacteriota > Minisyncoccia > Phycocordibacterales > UBA6899 > CAYPEZ01. The sequence goes on along the minus strand of CAZUMX010000012.1, from coordinate 21,789 downwards.
GATCTTCATCGACGAGGAGTTACATTTCACGCAGGTGAAATTGTCGAATATGGTCACTGGAATACGCTCAGCGAGCTCACTCAACGCACTGGCTACGCTTCGGCACTTCAAGAGGTTGAGAAAAAAGTTCTTGCTCTCGAGAGAATGACCTTAAGACTCATTGAATCAACTGATGCATCTCCTGTGGATTACCCTGCGCTGACTATCCAATATATGCGACTGACTGAGAAATGGAATGTCTTTCAGGGATTAACAACTGCAGCGTGTCTCATTTCGAGTGAAATGTTTTCACCCATTGAGTCCTAGTGCATCACGATGTATACATCCTCTTCGTCTCTGGCGAAGGGGATTTTTGTTTCCGGGATACCTCCAAAAACAAACCCCCTCCAAGGAGGGGGGGTGGTGTGACAGGATCAAGAAACTTTCAGTTGCTTCATGCGCCGAAGAATTTCTTGGCGAATAGAATTCTTGATGAATCCGATATTTTGCATCTTGTCTCGTTGCATTGACGCAGAGATCTCGTCGTAAAATGTGAGCAGTTCCTCGTCACGCATTGATCGAAGTCTGCTGAGGTCAACATTCCGCGTCTGAGGTGAAAACATGTGTTTCTCCTACTTCTTTGGTTTTGAGCGATGAGCGATGTGGACGATATTCGACCGCACAACCTTCATGGCAGGTTGAGCCGTCGAAGCGAATGTGTGGCCGCGTTTTTTCATGTACTCAATGACGGCATCGACGATCACTTTTTGAATCGAGCGATCTTCTTTGTGTGCCGTGGTTTTGAGTTTTTTGTACACATCATGTTCCAAAGGAACCGACACAATGGTCCGAGGTTTCTTTATCATGACAATGTCCTGATGCTTTACAAGTCTTGAAAAAAACTATAATGTATGGCAACAAATGTCAAATCTCGCGGCCTTCCCGATGCCAACAGAATCGCTCGTGCGAAAGATCTCAAGTGATAAAAAAGAGCCCGAATGGATGCTTGAGCTCCGTCTGCGTGCGCTCAAACTGTGGCAGGAGACTCCGCTCCCGTCATGGGGCCCAGATCTTTCAGGTCTTGATCTCGAACATCTCGAATATTATGTCGATCCCAATGTGCCTGAGACGGACAAGTGGACTGAACTCCCAAAAGAAATTGTCGATACATTCGAAAAACTTGGCATCCCCAAAGCAGAACGAGAATATCTTGGTGGTGTGGGGGCACAGTATGAATCAGGAATCGTGTATCACAAGATAAAAAAAGAACTTGCCGACAAAGGAGTGATTTTCGAGAACATGGACGTTGCGCTTCAGAAGTATCCAGAGCTTGTGAAAGAGCATTTTATGACAAAATGTATTCCTGTCACCGACCACAAATTCACGATGCTCCACGGTGCAGTGTGGTCAGGGGGAACATTCATTTATGTGCCAAAAGGTGTGAAAGTCCACCTTCCGCTCCAAGCATACTTTCGTATGAATCGCGAGAAAAGCGCTCAGTTCGAACATACGCTGATTATCGCCGACGAAGGATCAGACATCACCTATATCGAGGGATGCTCTGCTCCTCAATACCAGGCATCATCGCTTCATGCTGGTGGGGTAGAGCTCTGGGTGAAAAAAGGAGCGCATGTGAAATACATCAGCGTCGAAAACTGGTCACACAACACCTATAATTTGAATACAAAAAAAGCACTTGTCTTTGATGATGCACATGTCGAATGGATCAACGGAAATCTTGGGAGTCGAGTCACGATGCTCTACCCATCGTCTATCTTGCTGGGGCAGGGAGCAAAAAGTGACGCATTGGGAATTGTGGTAGCCGGGGATGGGCAGTATCAAGATACAGGTTCTAAGGCTATTCATGTTGGAAAAAATACGCATTCGGTCATCCGGTCAAAATCTGTGTCAAAAGATGGTGGCATCTCTAATTATCGTGGACAGGTGAGAATTCTCCCATCAGCCACCGGAGCATCTTCTTCGGTCTCTTGTGATTCGCTTATTCTTGATGAAACATCTTCTGCCAATACATATCCATCAATAAAAAATGAAAATGGAGAATCAGAAGTCTCTCATGAAGCAACCGTCGGAAAGATTGGTGATGATGAGCTTTTTTATATGGCCCTTCGGGGGTATAAAGCCGATGATGCTTCGCGACTTATTGTTGCTGGATTTATGAACCCTATTATTAAAGCACTCCCGCTTGAGTATGCGGTTGAGTTTAATAAGCTGCTTGAGCTCGAAATGACACAATAAAAACACGCGCACCAAAGAATGGGTACGCGTGTGTAAGATGTTGAAGTTATTTGACACTGATGCCGATTGTATCAGCGTCGAGGATGGGGAGTTTGCTCCGGCGTTTCATTTCCGGATCTTCCGTGTGACGAAACTGCTTGTACCTGATCACGTACTCGTGTTCGTGGTTGTCTGAACATCCACCTCCGCACGTTCTCTCAAGCACAAATGCGGCTTCCCAATTCCACCCACTACCTATGTCGACTTTGTTGATTTTGATGAGTCGGGCAAGTGGGTTGTTGACTCCGCGTATACGTTGGTAGCCGTCGCTGAAGATGACGAGCTGGCATCGATATGCGGCATCTGGTTGGGTGATACAGGATCTGACTGCAATATCGAGGAGTTCCATCCCACCATCAGTCGTCTTCGTCAGACGAGATTTTATTTCGGGTGATGGAACGACTTCCATCGCCGACGTTGGGGGACCAAATCCCATGGTCCTTAGGTCTGCGAGTGTCGTTTTGTTGACGACAATATGGTCGAACTTCATCTGTACTCGTTCAATCTCTGTACACGGGCGAGTTCTGTGTCCGCGAGGTGTCCTGACGACGATCTCACATGGGCTCAAATCTTTTGAAATACGGCCACTCTCCGTTTCTGGTTGAAGTACCATTGGAACACATCCTGAAATTACTCCCAGGAACAGAAAGATTATGATACGAAGTGCCATAAGTCTCTCCCTCTTAATAGCGAAGAACGAAATGCTGTCCTAATGCTATGAAAGTGTGTGCATTTGAGCAAGGGAAAAAGAGGAGAAAAAATATTGCAAAATATAGGTTTTGTGGTATATTGCATGGACGTGAATTCAAGTTTATTCCCGAAAGAAACAGCTGAAGAATCCATCGCAACCCTCCTTTCCCGGGCCTCCTACCAAGATGATGAAAAGGAACTCCGAAGTTTTCTTCTGAAGAAGGCAAATACACTTCCAACCGTGCTGCAGTATGGTCTTGGAATGAAGGCAGAATATGCTGGTGCGTCAGCATTGCTCGACCAGTGTGTGGATATTCGTCATGACATCAAATTGATGGGAGGAGCAAAAATCATCCCACTCTCAGACCTCCCAGCATTACGGAGTCAGGTGCTGAAGATTCTTCGTGATCACAGTGAAACATTCTACGATGCGCTTATTGGAGCGACGTGGAAGCAGCATGCAGTTGTTGAATTTTCTCAAGATGGAGATGCGCTCCATCTTTCATCTCAGTATGCTGGTGTACATAATGAACTACTAGTTCTCTATGTTCGTTCGGGCATCCATGCACATGTGTACGAGGTGGTGAAAGGGACTACTACCGCTGCCGCTCGAACGATCATTGCTGTTGTTGAGAAAGGAGCATCACTCGATTATCACGGAGGAACTTCAGCACAATTATCGGGAACAATCTTCCTGCGTCAGTATGGTGTGCTTGATGAGGGAGCCAGACTTTCGTGGTTCGATGTCGCTCAATCACGTGCACACACATATACTCGTACAGTAAGTGAGTTGCGTGGCAGAGAATCTTCTTCTCAGATTTTTATGACGTCATGCGTAGATCAAGACCGAGTTCTTGATGTCGAACATCGTGTTTACCACTATTCTTCTTACACGAAATCACGTATTGCCGCTGCGGGTGTCGGGAAGGGAACGAGTAGGACGATCTACCGAGGGGATATTGTGATTGATAAGGGAACAGTTCGAACTGAAGGGAAACAGGAAGGGAAATTCCTCATTCTTGATGCGACTGCAAAAATCGATGCCGTCCCAGCTCTGGATGTCTCGGCACATGATGTGATGAGTGCTCATGCGTTGTCTGTCGGATATCTCTCCCCCAAGATGCTTTTTTATCCAAGACTCCGAGGGTTGCGCGCGGAGGATGCTGTTGGATTTTTGGTCTCTGGTATGATGAAGCAAACGCTTGCGCGCGGTGGTGCTCCAGAGCGTGATGCGTATGAAATGAGTCGCATTGGTGAATCGCTCAGTGGAGTACTGCCTCGAGGACACGCAACATATGAATAATCTTTCAGCCATCCGCACGCAATTTTCTCAAGCCAAAGGATATTTGGACAGTGCTTCAACATCACTCACCGCTCCAGTGGTCATCGACGAAATGGTTCGCTACTACAAAGAGTACCGAGCGAACGTGCACCGTGCGTCATACAAAGAAAGTGAATGTGCGACCCGAGAATATGAACTTGCTCGAAAAAAAATCGCTGCGTTTATAGGGGGAGAACCAGGAGAAATACTCTTCACCTCTGGAGCAACAGCAAGTGCGAATATGTTGATCCGTTCTCTTGAAGAATCCAATCTTGCCCAGTCAGGGAATATTGTGACTTCGACACTTGAGCATCATGCCCAGTTTGTTCCCCTCCAAGAACTCGCTCGTCGTAAGAGTCTCGAATTTCGTGCCAAAGACATTGGTCAGGTGTCTGCGGCGATTGACCAACATACTTGCCTCATTGGAGTAACACTTGCGTCAAATGTGACAGGGGAGATTGTTGATCTATCAACCATAGTGTCGAAAAAAGGTTCAGCAATTCTTGTTGTTGATGCAACTGCTGCTTTAGGGCATATCCCTGTCGATGTCAAAGCGTTAGGATGTGACGCACTCTATTTCTCTGGGCATAAAATGTTGGGACCAACAGGTGTCGGCGTCCTTTGGGTGAAGCGTTCGCTCCTTGAGCAACTGCGCCCAAGTACTTTTGGTGGGCACATGGTTTCGCATGTGTCAGCAGAGTCTTCACAGTGGTCAGAAATCCCAGATCGATTTGAAGCTGGAACGCCAAATATTGCAGGAGTGATTGGTCTTGGAAAAGCCGTGGAGTATCTCACGATGCTTGGGGGAGACGCTATTCACGAACATATTCGTGGATTAGTTGAGTTTGCCCTAAAGGCTCTTCAGGATATTCCAGAAGTTACCGTCTATGCTGCGCCAGCTGAATCAAATGTGGGAACTCTCGCATTCACTATTAAGGGTATTCACCCTCATGATATCGCTGAAATTTTATCCCGACACAATGTAAAAATCCGTGCAGGGCATCATTGTGCGATCCCAGTTCATGATGCTTTGGGTGTATCTGCGACGGTTCGAGCGAGCCTTCATGTCTACAACGCCAAAGAAGATATCGATATGCTTGTTGAGGCGATCAGGGATGCTATCAAAATTTTTTCACGCTAGAGAACTATGGACGACGAACTCTATCAGGCAAATATCCTTGATCACTATCGTAACCCTAGACACCACGGGGCATTGGTGACATACACACACCGCGAAGAAGGCAAGAACCCAAGTTGTGGCGATGAGCTCGTGGTCTACGTGAACGTCAAGGATCACGTGCTTATCGATGCGACATTCGAAGGAGAGGGATGTGCTATTTCCCAAGCGGCCACATCAATGGTGCTTGAACACATGGTTGGTAAACCAGTCTCATCAGTGCTCGGTCTCTCGGACCAAGACCTTCGAGTACTCCTTGGTGTCCCTATTGGCGAATCACGAGAGAAGTGTATGATGCTAGGACTCGAAACGCTGAAGGCCGCTCTCACTCAATATGCTTAATATCACCAATTTCTCGATTACGACAAAAGATGGGAAATCCCTTTCACAAAAGGTTTCTTTCTCGCTTTCGCCAGGAAAAGTCACAGTCCTCATGGGGCCCAATGGATCAGGAAAATCTTCTCTCCTCTATGGACTCATGGGCCACCCTCTCTATGAGGTTACCGAAGGGACGATTACTTTAGATGATCAAGACATTACTTCGCTCTCAACTGAGGAAAAAGCAAAGCGGGGGATCTTTCTCTCTCTGCAATATACTCCTGAGGTTCAAGGGGTCACTATGGTGAATTTCCTGCATCGCGCATACCAGACCCTTTCTGGACAGATGATTTCTATTCCTGATTTTTATGCAAAACTCAAAGAAACCGCGGTATCGTTGGGGATTGATGAATCCTTTGTAAAGCGTGAGCTTCATGCGGGATTCTCGGGCGGAGAAAAAAAGATTTCTGAAGTTCTTCAGATGGCACTGCTCTCACCAAGATACGCTCTCCTTGATGAAATAGATTCAGGTGTTGATGTTGACGCATTGAAAAAAATTCTTGCTGCTGTCGAACAAGTTCGTGTACAGGGGACTGGCGTTCTCCTTATTACGCATTACCCAACACTGCTGGAACACCTCAATCCGGATCATGTCATTGTGATGGCAGGAGGAAAGGTTGTTGCCGAAGGGGATCGTTCTCTTGCGTCAGACATTCTTCAGAACGGATTTACAAAATATCAATCATCATTATGAGTACGCTTCCAACAAAAGAGCAGATCATCGAAAAACTCAAGACAGTGAAGGACCCTGAGCTCGGTATTGATATTTATACGTTGGGTCTGGTCTACGATATTCGAGTAAGTGATGAGGGCATAGACATCACCATGACACTGACGAGCCCCTACTGCCCGTTTGCGAACGAGCTTGTTGAGGGTGTCGAAGAAGCGCTTCTTCCGCTCCACGAAGAAGTTCGTGTCGATGTCACCTTTGATCCGCCATGGGAGCCATCAGAAGAACTGCGGATTTCACTGGGGCTCGCATAATAAACCCCCTCATTTCTAAGGGGGTTTTCATTACCGTCGTTGCGGACGATCCTTGTTGTCGAGACGTATTGCCTCGGCCAGGATGAGAAGAGCATTTCTCACTCGAGGGCTTTGTCCGCCCCCGATGAACGTGCGAAATCTCATGATCGTATGGAGCTCATTGGGATCTGCTTCTGACAAAACATCAATCCACGCATCGGCATCTTCACTTATGGTGACCGTCAGCATACCAAAACGAGAATCGTCTTCGTAGCGCTTTACTGAATAATTCTCCATCGTCTCAAGATGTGTTGGCCACCAATGTGTCGCCAACAGCGCAGCGATCATTTCATTGGGGAACTCTTTGGCTGTGTGTGCTAACACCCTAAGCACGTTCTCGCGCTCAAGAGGGAAGTCGAAGGATTGCTGCATCTCGTCTTCTTCGAGGTCAAAAAAAGTGCTCACAATCTTACCTCACACTGACGATTGTCTCTAGCGCGAGTCTATCATATAAAATCCCCGCAGTCATTGCGGGGATTTTATACCATGCGCTCAATAACGAGTGTTATTGTGCTGCAGTTGGATTCGCACGAAGAAGAGAATCGAGAATTGCTTTCACGTTTGTGTATGGGTATGCGCCGCCGATCTTCTCGACACGACCATCCTTGTGGACGACGAAGGAGAACGGTGTGCCAGAAACTCCTGCGTTGACTCCAGATGTGAAGTCGCGATCTACACGGTCATTATGTTTCTGTGAATCAACACATGATTGCATCTTTGCTGCATCTACTCCAGCAGCTTTGGCGATTGGTGAAAGATCTTTCAGATTGAAGTCTCCTGCTTGCGAAAGAATCATATCGTACGCTTTCCAAAACGCAGCATCGCCACCTTGTTCATACACACACTCAGAAGCTATTGCGAGTGGTCGTGCCTGTGGGTGAATGGTGTCCAGTGGGAAGTGGCGGTAGACAAGTGCAACCTCGCCAGTCTTGCCATACTCATCCATGATTTGTTTTATTGTTGGATGAAAGCGTTTACAGAATGGGCATTGGAAATCTGAATATTCAATGATGCGAACAGGTGCTTCAGGATTTCCAAGGATGTGATCATCCTTTGCGAGTGCGTATGTTTCCTTCGGCACTTCCTTTTGCGCAGGTTGTTGTGCTTGCTGTTGTGCTGCTGTTGGTTGCGCTTGAGTTGGTGCGGATTGCTTGTTGGTAAGGACGACAGCTCCTGCGACGAGGATGCCGGCGATGACGATTGCGATTGGAACCGCGAGGTTTTGCTGGGCTGGCTGCATGATTGGGACTATGAATATTAAGAGTAAAAGCGTTCTCGATTGAACCTCCACACTATATCAGTCTGAATACAGTGCGACAATCATTGTGATGTGGATGTCGTAAGACGTCATTGCTCTGCGGGTGGACATCTTGTAGGATGCGCCTATGCAAAGGGTCCAGCCAAAGCACCAACAATCCTTTATCGTTCGATTTTTAAAGGGGATCAAAGGAACCGACCCCATCATTCTCGAGCCGATCCCTCAGATCGCTTTCATTGGCCGATCCAACGCAGGGAAATCTTCGACGATCAACGCACTCTTGTCTCAGCCCGTGGCAAAGACCAGCGCTCGTCCAGGGAAGACTCTCGAGATTAATCTTTTCCGTGTCGAGACGCTCGGGAAACAGTTTCTCGTCTGTGATCTTCCTGGGTATGGATGGAGCCTTTTGTCTGAGAAGGGAAGGCAAAAGTTGCGAAAGCATATTCTCTGGTATCTCGCTGAGTCTGGGGCAAAGCCCACCGTTGCGCTCGTTGTTGATGCGATGGTTCCCCCCACAGACTTCGATCTCGAAGCTGCACGTGTGTGCGAGACAGAGAAACACCCTTACGTCATTATTGCGAATAAGTGCGATCGCCTTAATCAAAAAGAACGTGCACTGACCATGAAGCGATTGTCAGAAGCATTTCCTGGCGCAAAAATTTTCCCACATTCTGCGAAGTCAGGAGAAGGGAAGAGTGAAGTCCGCGCCGCACTCGGATTGGTATAAAAAAGCCATCCTATATGAATGGATGGCTGTGTGACATGTTGGTGGTCGCCCCGCTCTCTTGCGAGGAGAAGGCAGATGGACTAAACCCGCATTGCCCACAGGGAGAGCGGGGCGACCGAACCGATTCAATTCCTCAAGGGGGTTGTCATGAGTGGTGAAGCACCAAATCATCCTCCAAGCGGTAGAGGAAGGATACCTTGTGTGATTTGCACACGCTCGCGTATAAAGACGCGCACCTAGCTCATGACAACCCCCCAGCAATTCTGGGATACAGTATACACGAATATCAAAATCTGTCAAGTGTGTTTCAGGTGTGTGGATGTATAGTCTTTGCAAGGCAGTTTTAAAACAGCCCAAAAAACTTCTTTCGCTTCACAGCACTGCGTGGGGTGAGGTCGGGTAGCGGAGGGTACACATCACCATGGTCAGCGACTTTCTTGTCCTCATATTCACCGATGTATCGTGTGTAGAGTTCTTGGAACAGTCGATGAGGGAGCCATCCAGCACCCGCCAAGATATCTTCGATCGCCAGCCAGTCTCCTGCATCATTCGCAGGATTGAGGAGGACACACAGTTTTGTCATGGCGTAATTGAGATTACCTGCTCGCTCGACCGGGAGTCTGTCCATGAGTGATTCAATAATTGGTTCGTGCGGGCGGGGGATGTTTTTTAGTGCGAGTGTTTTGCGCATCACTTCTTCGTGGTCTGCGCGATCAAGATGTGATACTGCGAGTGCGAGTTTCTCAATTGTGAGTTTCATCGCAAGGGGAGTCTTTGGCGAGATGGTGGTGGGAAATGGTCCCCATCGCTTTCGTGCTTCATCGGGGGTATATGCGAGTGACCGTGGAATACGCGATGTCATGCGTCTTCGAAGTTCTGCAGACATACACATCAGCGCCCCAGAGAGTTCGTTCCAATTCCGATATTTCCCATCTCCACGATTTTCGAGGGCGAGATAATAGACTGTGTCATAGAGCGCCTGTGCCCGCATTTCTTTATTTCCATGAATGATGATGTTTGCGATTTCAGATATGAGCGGGTCTAGGACTACGCGCTTTTCGTTAGAAATATAGGGCATACAGAGAAGTATACATGGGCATCGACGTCTTGTGGTCGCACATACCCCAGTGTGGACAAACTTCTAGGTTTAGCACGGTGTTCTCAGTTATACTATGAGGTATACATTATGAAACCTGTTCTTCTTGAGGTGCTGACTTCACCTGGATGCACGCATTGCCACGATTTTCTTGAATTTTGGAAGACGGCCGCACCTTCGTGGAGCAACGTCACATTAAAGGAGACTTCTATTGTTACCCCCGAAGGGCAAGCTCTCGTAGGTAAGCATCAGATATTCGCATCGCCAGGAATTCTATTAAATGGCGAACTCTTTGCAACCGGAGGAGTCAATAAAGATAAGTTTATTGAAAAGTTAAAATCCCTGTCCTAAGTTTCTCCGCTCCTTCCTTCGCTCTTTCGTATGACTCCAGAAAAAACATCGCATAACATCATCCTCCTTGCGGCACTAGGACTAACGGTCATTACTGCAGTAGCGCTCATTTGGTTCTTCTTCTTCCTTCCAACAGGCGATCTTGGACAACTCGGGTGGTATCTCTTCTCGTTTGCAGCTGGACTCACGATGATTGTCATGCCGTGCACCCTCCCACTCGCATTTGTGATTGTTCCGATGGTGATGGGCAAGGGTATCGGCAAAGGTCTTCGCATGGCACTGTCGTTTGGTACTGGTGTTGCACTCATGCTCTCGCTCTATGGGGTGATCGCTGCGGCCTTTGGAAAAGCAGGCATCCAGTACCTTGGCGCAGATGGAGAGGGCATAAAGAATTGGATCTATTTCCTTGCGGGAATTTTTGCCTATACCTTTGCGCTTGGAGAAATTGGCCTCGTAAAGTTTCGGATGCCTAGCTATACAGGGAGCGCTCCCGGCTTCATTCAGATGCAAAAGGATGAGACCAAAGCATTTCTTCTCGGCCTTTTTTTGGGGAACGTCGGAGTAGGATGCCCACACCCTGCCACTCCGCTCATTCTCATTGAGATCGCTTCATCAGGAAATATTTTTTACGGATGGACACTTTTCCTTATTCATGCGATTGGTCGCGTTATTCCACTTCTCATTCTTTCACTTCTCGCTGTCGGTGGGATCAACGGCCTCTCGTGGCTCATGGCTCGCAAAGACAGGATTGAGCGCGCGACTGGATGGGCGATGGTATTTGTGGCGGGCTTCATCCTCACGCTTGGACTCTTCTCGCATGACTGGTGGGTCAACTCAGGGCAGCACAATCTTCTCGAAAAGCTCACCAATGAGCATGGAGTTAATGAGGCGCTCAACACAAATCTTGGGACCAATGTTGCACATGTGCATGGACTCGAGACAGGCGTAGGACTCTTTGGTCAGCCGCTTGAATGGGGGAATTGGTTTGTGGTTTTCCTATGGATACTCCCGTTGTGGTGGTATTGGTTCAAAGAGCGTAAGCGCGTAAAGTCGACGCCAGCGCTTCGCATGCAAGCGATTGAGCACAAGATGGACAAGCTCCGCGAAGAGCTTCGAAGCTATGAAGTCTCAACACGCATTCCAGAGAGCGCACACGGAGTTCGCATCAAGGAAATAGAGACACTTATGGACGGGCTCGAACAAGAACGCCGCGCGCACGAAGAGGTAGAGAAATACGGCACAGGGTCAGGTCTCCGCAACCCAGAAGCCCAGGAGTATGAGGAGAAGCTCTTGTCGCAGCGCAGAGGGAAGTACTTCTTTGCGACACTCTTTATTGTGATCACTTTTGCATGGGCTCTTCCCATGTGGTTCCGCTATGTGGCGAGTGTTGAGGGGCACGACCACACCCACGCTGATACAGCTGGAGCAGGGATAAATATTCCTAAGGTAAAGGATGTCATTACTATTCTTGATGGGAAGGCTCCCCCCACAGAATCTTCAGCTGCATCCACTGCTGGGGATGGACACACACATACTCACTAGTGTGCATGCTACTATTAATAGACTTTTGATTTATGAAGACATTAAAAACATCATTCCTTTCCTTGATGATTGCAAGTTGCTTGATTATTCCTGTGTTGACGTTTGCTCATGGTGGGGTTGACGATGGAGATGAAGAAACCGGCGTAACAAATTCAGTGATTCATGAAGTTGAAGCAGAAGGATTTAGCCTTGCGACCCCATGGAGTTCTAAGTGGTGGATGCTCGTTGGCACATCGCTCATACTTATGGGTCTATTGTCTATAAGTGTCGATAAGTATTTACGGGTTGAATAAAGTCTTACAAGAACTATGAACAAATTCGCTATTATTGGAATCCTACTTCTTGTTCTTATCGGAGGTGGGGCCATCTATAAATCAACAAACAAAGCATCTCAACAAGAGACTGCGAACGCCATTGCGCAAGGTAAGGTTCGCGAGATTACTGTGACCGCAACCAAGAATCGCTGGGAGTTCAAACCCGATATTATTGAGGTAGATCAGGGAGATACGGTACGTCTCTCTTTTGTGAATGAAGATAGCTATGACCACGGTGTGCAGATTGATGCATACGGAGTGTCTCAGCGCATTCCCGCAAACTCAACAGCCATCATTCCTGAGTTTGTTGCGACAAAGGCAGGTGATTATCCGTTCATCTGTTCCGTTTCTTGTGGGTCTGGGATTGTTGATGGGAAAGAGCGTGGTCACTTTGATCAGACAGGAATTCTCCGTGTGAAGCCTCGGTAATACTTTTTAGCTAATCAACATCGTATGGCAGTACAAAAAGTCATTCTCAAAGTCAAAGGTATGCACTGTGCGTCGTGCTCGGTGTTGATTGATAAATTAGTAGGGAAGCAAGCGGGCGTCTCTGCGATACAAACAAGTTACGGAAGCGAGAAAACCGCTATCGAATACGACGACAGCACGATCTCACTTGAGACCATCGATGCATTCATTAATAAGCTCGGGTACGACCTCATTCGCCCTAGCGAAGACACCGCGAGTATTGAAGTAGAAGAAAAGAAAGACGAAAAGAAGATCACAGAGGCAAAGAAGCGCTTCAAGGCAGCAGCATTCCTTTCTGCCCCGATCGTCGTTTACTACATGCTCATCCACATGTTCAATCTCCCGCACGTTCATGCGATCTGGGGGATCGACCTCAACTATATCTACTGGATCCTCTCGACGCCCATTCAGTTCGTCATCGGGTGGCAGTTCTACAAGAACTCTTTCACTTCTATTCGTGTCGGTGCGGCAAACATGGATGTGCTGGTCATGATCGGCACGAGTGCGGCGTACTTCTATTCCATGTTCGGGTTCCTTTTCTTCAATATCGACCATCCTTTCTGGGAGTCGTCGGCAGCGCTCATGACATTCATCCTCTTGGGTCGCTATGTCGAAGCTCTTGCGAAGGGGAGGGCCTCTGCTGCCATCAAAGAGCTGCTTAAACTCGAAGCCAAGGAAGCCCACGTCATGCGTGATGGCCAAGAAGTCACGATTCCCCTCGCTGATCTGAAGGTGGGTGATGTCGTTGTCGTCCGTCCCGGAGAGAAGATTCCCGTCGACGGCACAATTGTCGAAGGAAAGACGCATATCGATGAGAAGGTCGTTACAGGAGAGTCGATGCCAGTCGGAAAGACCGTGGGAGACAAAGCCATTGGTGCGACAATCAACCAAGAAGGCCTCATCAAGTTCAAAGCCGAAAAAGTGGGGAAGGATACGCTCCTCTATCAGATCATTCGCATGGTCGAGGAAGCTCAGGCAAAGCGTGCTCCTGTTCAAGATCTCGTTGATAAGGTGTCGGAGTACTTTGTACCTGCAGTCGTGATTCTCTCTGTTGTGGTCTTCATCGGGTGGTACTTCATCGGAGAATTTCCATTTCGTGCTGCACTCATTAAGATGATTGCTGTCCTCGTGATTTCTTGTCCATGTGCCATGGGTCTTGCGACACCCACAGCACTCGTGGTCGGTATCGGTCGTGCAGCAAAGTACGGGATTATTTTGAAGGGGGGAGAAGCACTCGAGATGGCATATCGTATCAACGCTATTGTGTTTGACAAGACAGGCACACTCACCGTAGGAAAGCCTGTCGTGACTGATTTTGAAGTCATCGACCCATCCTTTAAGAAAGACGATCTTGTCTATATGGCCGCATCACTCGAAACTGGCAGCGAGCACCCACTCGCGCGTGCTGTCGTCGAGAAGGGGAAGGAGACCGGCAAGAAGCTCGAAGAGCCCAAGGACTTCAAAGCGATCTCTGGTATGGGTCTCGAGGGAAAAGTGATGAACCGCCACATCATCATCGGCAACCAAAAGTGTATGGAACTTGTGAAGATTGATACGAAGGGCCAAGAAGATGTGATGCACCGCCTCCAAGATGAAGCCAAGACCGCGGTCTATATGATTGTTGATGGAAAGCTCGCAGCTGTCATTGGGATGGCTGACACACTCAAGCCATTCGCAAAGGAAGCCATTCAAGAGCTCAAGAAGATGGGCAAAGAGATCGTGATGATCACAGGAGACAATCCGAAGACCGCGAATGCGATTGCTCGAGTGGTGGGCATCGACCGCGTGCTCGCCGAAGTGCTTCCTCAAGACAAAGCCGAGAATGTAAAGAAACTTCAAGCAGAAGGGAAGAAGGTTGCCATGGTGGGGGACGGCATCAATGACTCCCCAGCGCTTGCCCAGGCAGATCTCGGTATCGCTATCGGGTCAGGCTCTGATGTGGCCATTGAGACTGGAGAGATTATTCTTGTGAAGGACGACCTTCGTGATGTGGTGACAGCAATTCAGCTCTCTGCAAAGACCATCAAGAAAGTCTGGCAAAATCTTTTCTGGGCATTCTTCTACAATGTCGTCGCGATTCCTGTTGCTGCTGGAGCCCACCTTCTCATTACTCAGACGGGAGGTCAGCCTGCGCAGTGGGTACTCAATATCGAGCGTGCCTGGGGTTCATGGGGTATCGTCTTCCGCAACCTCTCGCAGGCGACCCTTCGCCCCGAGATTGCAGGATTTGCCATGGCCTTCAGTTCTGTTTCTGTGGTCCTAAATTCGCTCTCTCTCAAGCGTTATGTCCCTCCAATAGAGAAACGCATGGCTAAAGAAGAAAAGACAGCAAAGGGTAAAAAGTGATAGACTGTGTTGGTCTAATAGATAAGATTTTATTATGAATCCAGAACAATACTCTCCCACAGAACCAGATGAGAACGACTCACCCGAAAAGCGGGCTTGGAAAAATGATGTTCACTACAAAGATCTAGCAAAAGGCCTGGGTTTGGATGACGAAAGCAAAGAAGTCGAAGATCAGCCTTCTGCTCAGGTGAGTATGGGACGAGAGCCCATACGTAACAACGAAGAGGACTTCCGTGTTGGGGGTAAGTCGATCTTTGCACAGTGGGCGGGAAAACTCCGTTTCAAAGACCAAAAAATAGACCATTTAAGGGACGGAGAGGAGGTAAGAGAGGAAAAGAGACAGAATCTTCACTAATTGATATACTAAGGGTCTATGGCAATACAGAAACTCCACATGGATATAGAAGGCATGCACTGTGGCGCATGTGCGACGGGCATACAAATGGTAACCGAAGGAATAGACGGTGTCTCAAACGTCTTTGTCAGCTACGACAACAAGAACGGAGACTGGGAATTCGATGACACCAAAACCTCAAAAGCAGCAATCGTCAAAGAAATCGAAGCTCTCGGATATAAAGCAAAGTAATTCAAACTCAAAAAACCACCCAAAGACAGGTGGTTTTTTGCTATTTGTGCATAAACCTGTGCATAACTTGTGGGCTAAAAGTGTACAAAGGTCTACACTAAAGAGTATCTGGCGCTGTACCGCCAAAAGGACTCTTACTTCAGGTCAAAAGCGTCCGAGGTATTCGTGTACAGCCCTAGGTGTTTAGCGCTCAGGAGGCCACCTCTTTTTTGGGGAACCTCAACAGATTGGGAGGTCATACTCTCAAGATGCCGAAAGGGCACGGGGGATCCGTAAGGATCCCCCACTTTCTTTTTCTGAGAAAAAACAAGAAGAACCTACGCTCCCGCCAAGCGGTCGCGAACTTTCTGGGCGATGGCATCAAGAGACCACTCGCTTTTGATGAGGAAATCACTTGCTCCAAGATTCGTTGCTCGATAGATTGTCTGTGCGTCTGTAGAATTGGTAAGCACCATCACGGGGACATGCTTTGCCCACGGGTCTGTTCCTCCGCGCATCTTCGTCAGCATGGATAGTCCATCGAGTTTTGGCATAAGGATGTCGAGCAAGATGAGCGCAGGGCGAGATTTCATTGCCGTCTCGAATCCTTCTTCTCCGTTTACTGCTTCGATCACTTGGAATCCCTCATCAGTGAGTTTTTCAACGAGCACCGCCCGAAGTGCGTTGTCGTCTTCGATGATGAGAATCGTTTTTTGTTGAGCATCCATAATTATTTTTTCTTTCCGCTTTCCTTTGCGAGGCCTTTAATTTTTTCAACAATTTCGTCGAGGCTTGAGTCTGCTTTTTGCCAGTATGCGACAAGATTATATGGCTTCAACCGATCTTCTTCTTCGATATCATTTTGGTTTGTGAGCGCCGCAATGTTTGCGGTTTTTCCCCATCCGTCCTGGCGAATTTTTTCAATCATCATGCGTCCATCAACGGGGTACATGACGAGGTCAGAAATGATCAGATCTGGGTGTTCTGTTGTGGCAATTTTAAGACCCTCTTCTCCGCCAGAAGCTTCCAGGATCTCAAATCCTTCACTCGTGAGCTTTTCTTTTAGAACATTTCGAAGTGGTTCTGAGTCTTCAACCAAAAGAATTTTTTGTACTGCTTTCATAAGGAAAAGTATAGCATGGGCCTTGATGTGGAATTTCTTAGTTTTCCAGTTATTGACTAAATTTGTCTATGTGTTCTTGAGTTGATTCTCTCGGTATGCTATGAAGGAAAGTACTATGATTGTATATCTTCAAAAAGAAGCTCAATATAAAACAGTGGTCTCTTTTGATAGTAAAGAGGGAGCAAAAGACCAGCTCGTCAATAAAGAAAACGGAGAGCGCTTTATGCGCATCGCAGTTTCACGGAGGGGATCCATGCGAGACCTACAGCTTCTCCCAAGAAAAATCATCAGCTTAGCGCAAAAAGAAAAATGTTTTTCGCTGTCCATTGATTGTGCAACACTTCCAAAACACATCCTTTCACAAAAAGAGTGGGGTGAGGTCTTTGCAGTAAATGCAGAGTTAGCGAACTATGCGTTCACAACATACAAGACACCACCAAAGGAAGGTTGGCCAAAAGTTGAGTCCATCCATTTTTCTGGGAAACTCCCAAAGGCATTCTGGGAGGGGCTCGAGCGAGGGAGGGTCATTGGAGAAGAAGTGAATCGTACTCGAGAGCTTGCAAATACTCCAGGCGGGGATATGACTCCAGAAGGACTTGCACACGCTGCGCAAGAAGCAATGAAAGACACGAAGGCAACTGTCAATATTCTCGATGAAGGAGCGATGAAAAAACTTGGCATGGGTGCGATTCTTGGGGTGGGGAAAGGATCAGATGTGCCGCCTCGATTTATTGTCATCGAGTGGAAGGGGAAAGCTGAGAAAAAACCGCTCGTGTTTGTTGGAAAAGGTGTTACATTTGATACAGGAGGATTAAATTTAAAACCCGGAAATTCAATCAATGACATGCACATGGATATGTCTGGAGGTGCTGCGGTGATCCATGCTCTCGCTGCGATCGCTCGTCTGGGAATTAAAAAACATGTTATTGGTTTAATCCCGGCAGTTGAAAACATGCCTTCAGGGTCGAGTTATCGCCCTGGTGATGTGCTGCGTTCGATGAGCGGAAAGACGATTGAAATCGGGAACACTGATGCTGAAGGGCGAGTCATTCTTGCAGACGCACTCACTTATGCAGAAAAATATTCTCCCAGATTTGTCGTCGATGTCGCAACACTCACAGGAGCAGCGTGCGTTGCCCTTGGAGACAAATGTTCCGCATTGTTTACTAAAACAGACGGGATTGCGCTCAAGCTCACGCAACTTGGTGAAGCCACAGGAGACAGACTCTGGCGACTTCCTTTGTGGGACGAATATGAAGAAGGAATTAAAGGTTCAGTTGGTGATTGGTCAAATGTGGGAAAGGGTCGTGATGGTGGTGCCATTAACGGTGCGATCTTTTTGTATCAATTTGCGAAGAGCTACCCTTGGGCTCATATCGATATCGCTCCACGCATGACGACCGTCGAAGGGGAATATCTCGCAAAAGGGGCCGCAGGTGAGCCTGTCCGACTCCTTGTGCGTATTGCCGAAAAAATGTAGCAGTAGTGTGTTACTATCAGGGGATGAAAGCTCTTATTCTATGGGCGAAGACACACAAAGTTATTACTGGAGTGATCCTTATTGCGTTATTCTTTGCGGGATATCGCCTCTATCCTCGAACCCCAGTATCTCCATATGAAACTGTCTCTGCGGAAAAAGGAAGCTTGGTGCAAGAGGTGACAGTGACGGGAAAAGTTGAAGCTGAGTCAGCCATTGACCTTGCGTTTGAAGGTGCAGGGAGGATTGTGTCCGTCGGTGCGCTTGTGGGAGAGCATGTGGTGAAAGGACAGCCTCTATTACGTCTTGATGCTAGTAGTGTGAGCGCATCACTTTCGCAAGCGCAAGCAAATCTTCAGTTCGAAGAAGCACAACTCGAAAAACTCCTTCGAGGGGCACGTCCTGAAGAAATACAAGTATCTCAAGTCACCCTGGATAATGCTGAAAGCTCACTCCTTGATGCGGAAAATTCTTTAGATGAATCAATTACTGATGCATATACAAAGTCTGATGATGCGATTCGAAATAAAACAGATATTCTTTTTTTGAATCCAAGAGTTGATCCGCAATTTGTTTTCTCTGTTACAGATTACAAAGAATCGCTAAATGCGATGACGTCGCGTAAAAGCTTAGAGTCACGATTGGTTACTTGGTCACAGAATCTTCAACTGGAGGGTGACCTTCCAGGAAATATCGCTTCGGCAAAACAGAATCTTTCTGAGATAAAAAAATATCTCGAGACACTCGCATTGTTGGTCAATGTGCTCACACCATCATCTGCGCTCGCACAGACCACAATAGATGGGTATAAAACAAACGTATCAACCGCCAGAACAAATATTAGTACTGCTATCACAACGCTGGTGACCGCAGAAGAAAAGTGGAGGGCAGCAAAGTCAGCTGTAGCCCTTGCTGCAGAAAAACTTGCGCTCACAAAAGCCGGAGCGACATCTGAAGATCTTGCCGCACAAAGGGCAAAAATTTCCTCAGCAAGAGCCTCGGTAGCGACATATCAATCCCAAATGAACAAGCTCTCCCTTGTCGCTCCTTTTGAAGGAGTGGTAACAAAACAAGACGGGAAGCAAGGAGCTATTGCGTTAGCTGGGACGCCGCTTGTAAGTGTGCAGAGTAAAGGTGCATACAAGATTGAAGCCAATGTCCCAGAAGTCGATATTGCAAAATTATCAGAAGGTGATGAGGCAAGAATCACTCTTGATGCGTACGGGGATGGGGAAGTCTTTTTGGGAACAATCGCACGTATTGATCCCGCAGGGCGTATTATTGACGGCGTTCCAACATATCGGATTACTCTACGTTTCGAGGACACAGGGGACAAGGTGCGGTCTGGCATGACAGCAAATATTGTGATTGCGACTGATAAGCGTGACGATGTGGTGATCATTCCCGCACGAGCACTGTCCGAGAAGGATGGGAAACGTGTCGTGCGCGTCCTGCTCTCAGGTGTTCCCGTGGAAAGAGAAGTTTCGCTCGGTCTTCGTGGTTCAGACGGCAAGGTGGAAATTCTCTCGGGGGTTGCTGAAGGAGAACCCGTGATCGTGTTCGAAAAGAAATCATAAACATGTCAGCGATTCGACTCGGTTTTTTCCTAGCGGTACGGCAAATCTTTCGCGGGAATCCTTGGACGACTATTCTCATAGTATTCGTGATGGTGCTCACGTTTCTGAATCTTGTCGTCATCGGCGGGATACTCGTGGGACTCCCAGAAGGGGCGAGTCTGTCGCTACGTACGCAGTACACAGGAGACGTTATTTTTAAAACATTCCCGACCGAAGATGCAATTGATCGCAGTGTCGATATTGTACAGCTAGCAAAATCTCTCCCAGATGTTACGGCAGTGAGCCCTCGATATCTTTCGGGTGGTATGGCGGAGTCGAACTACCGCATTGCTGTTGCTAAGGGGGAGGATCCAGATAAGGCAAGTGCTGTCATGGTTGGTGTTGATCCTGGGAGTGAGGACCAAGTCACGGGGCTCTCACATTTACTTCTTGAGGGGTCGTATCTTACGGGAGACGATGATGGAATGGTTTTGTTGGGGAAGAACCTTCTTTCCCAATATACTGTTGGAGGCTTCTTTTCTGATACTCTCAAAGATGTGCACGTCGGAACAAAAATACGAGTGATGATTGGTGATATAAAAAAAGAAGTTACCGTCAAAGGCATCGTGGGGTCGAAAGTTGCTGATGTAAGCAATCGTATCTTTTTTGTTGATCGCGAACTTCGGAACCTCTTGGGACGTACGGATTTTCGAGTCAACGAGATTGCGGTACGCATTCGCCCAGATGCAACTGCGGAATCGGTTCGAGACGTTTTTTTGGGGAATGGTTTTGGCGATGTTGCGATTGTCCAGACATTTCGTGAATCAGAAGGAACGTTTCTTGATCAGATTCGACAAACATTCACACTCTTAGGTGGTGTGATTGGTGGTATTGCTCTGGTCGTCGCATCCATTACCATTTTTATTGTCATATTCATTAATGCCGTTACGAGAAGAAAATATATAGGAATCATGAAAGGGATTGGGATTGCGCCACTTGCCATCGAGATTTCCTACGTTCTTCAGTCTGTCTTCTATGCTCTTGCGGGATCTGTGCTAGGTCTTGGAATTTTATATGGCTTTATCCAGCCATATTTCGACAAGAATCCTATCGATTTTCCTTTTGCTGATGGGCTACTTCTTGCCCCGATTGAAGATACACTGCTTAAAATGGCGATCTTAATTTTTGCGACAGTTATTGCTGGGTACGCTCCTGCGCGTATGATTATTTCAAAAAACACCCTCGATTCAATTCTTGGCCGCACTTCATAACCATGCACATGATTTCGACGCACAATTTACGGAAGTCATTTACAAACGGGAGTGTCACAACCCATGTCTTGAAAGGCATCACGCTTGATATCGAAAAAGGATCTTTTGTCGCAATCATGGGTAGAAGTGGAGCTGGGAAATCTACATTGATGTACCAACTTTCTCTCCTTGATCATCCAACGTCGGGTGATATTGTGTTTGATGGTATACACATGAGCGGGCTTTCAACGGCCGTTCGTGCGCGCATGAGATTAGAGAAACTCGGTTATGTTTTTCAGGACTACGCTCTTTTACCCGAACTCACCGCAGAAGAAAATGTCATGATTCCAATGCTTATGCGTGGTGAATGGAAGGGTGATGCGCAAACAAAAGCACGTGCGGCACTAGATGCGGTGAGTCTTTCGAATCGAGTTCAGAATCTTCCATCGCAAATGTCAGGAGGGGAGCAACAAAGAGTATCTATTGCTCGAGCCATCGCACATAGTCCCGCTATTTTATTTGCAGATGAGCCAACGGCAAATCTCGATTCCGAAACCTCTCAACAGGTAATGGGGATTTTCAAACTCCTTCACCAAAAAGGCCAAACCATCATTATGGTGACACATGAGGAAGAATTTGGGAAAATGGCAGAACGCATCATCCGCATTCACGATGGGCAAATTCAATCACCGCACCATGGCTCTCATTGATGTTCAGCACATATCAAAGACCTATCTTATGGAAGACGTTGCGACGCATGCATTGCGTGATGCGACCTTCGCTATTGAACCTGGAGAATATGTGGCGAGCCTGGGCCCATCAGGGTCTGGAAAGTCCACGCGCCTGCGTATTT
>CAZUMX010000011.1:0-25815 GCA_964622275.1 uncultured Candidatus Saccharibacteria bacterium | reverse complement strand
CAAAGTTCTTGAGCCCATAGAGTGCGATATTCTGAGCACGTGGAGAAAATCCGATCCTCATCCACTCTGCTTGTTTTCCATTAGCATACGTGATCATTTTGCGACCAAAACCGACAATAGCTGTGCCCCACATCTCTGGCTCGCACTTCGTCACCTTTTGCATAATCTTTGTGATTTCGATCACATCCGCACGCTTCTGTGGATCTTTGACCGACTGCAAAAACTTCTCAACACTCGCTGTATTCACTTTTGTTTTTGGTTCTGCCATAGCGATGATGATATATACTATATCAATACTCCCTATTTCTTCTCAAGCATCTTTTGGAGTTCATGGATCACCGCTTTTTCCCAATACTTCATCGAATACCACTTGATCAGTGGTGTCGCAACGATCCGAAGCCACGCCTTATGAATGGTCACCTGATACGTGTAATCGATAAGCGTCCCATCCTGATGCGGTGAGAGCAATAGCTCCTCGTGCCCAGAGGTGCCAAATTCAAAACTATCATTGTCTGAAATGAATCCTCTTCCCGGCAAGATTTCTGTACGCATCTTCACTTGAAAGGTTCTTCCAAAAGAGCGTACTGTTGCGAGGATTGCCAAGTGGTTTCCATCACGCTCCTGTATAGTTACTGACTCCGCAACTTTAGGGAAATGCTTGGGCAAGTTCTCAAAGTCGGTCATGATGTCCGCAACCCTTTCTATTGGCGCACGGACGACCCATTGTTTGCGAAGTGTAATATCTTTCATACCTTTATGGATTCAATGACCCATTCAATTCCATATTTGTCTCTAAACATCGCAAAAGCTGCTTCTCCCGCATCATCGATAGGGACCTCTACTTGTCCCCCAGCGGAAAGTCCATTGAATATTTCTACCGCTTCCGCTTTGCTTTCGACTGCGACATGGATTTTGCTACGATTTTCATTCTCACTCACCTTCCCCATGAACGCAGGAATGTCATTTCCAATGAGTGAACCCGAAGAGCCAATAGGAAGAACGATGCGCATAACTTTATCGGCATCCGCATCAGCGACAGGAAACTCTGGAGTCGCAATATCTTTAAAACGCGTCACTGTAGTAAACTCGCCACCAAAAACAGACTTATAGAAAGTAAACGCTTCCTCTGCATTCCCATTAAAGTTCACCCAAGGGCTTAATGTTGTCATGGGGTGATTATACCATTTGCTGGGGGTCTGGGACGACGTTGGAACTATTCTTAAGCATCAACTGACTCTTTGGTATGACCAACACGACCAGCAATAACAAAATACAATAACGGAATGATATAGAACAGTATTCTGATAGTTAGGTCGAGTGGTTCAAGGGGTCTAGAGGGACCTGTGGGTGAAATGTCTGCCAAAAACTCCGTGTAAAGCATAAAAGCCATGCAATATGCGCCGAAGTAGTAATAATCATACTTCGAATAAAATTTCCTCTTTGTGAAAAACTGGAAACATTTTCGGATTATCCAAACATATAAAAATAAAATAAGAAATCCAACGGACGCCTGCACTAGGAACAAGAAAAATGTGTTGGTAATGAAACCAAAATAATCGCTCTCGTAATAGAAAGGCATGCCGTCGAGAAAACCGGAATAAGTGTGCACCCCCAAAAGGTCGGCCAGTATATGCAACGATTGAATTGCTACAACTGAAAGACCTACAATCAGTATATTTTTTGAGATTACTTTCATGTTTTAGTTAAAAACTGGGGGTCTGGGACGACGTTGGAACCTATCTAAACCCATCAACGTAGTCATTAAACCTCGACATGTCTTGTAAGTATGTGGCGCTGTGAGGCTCACGGAAGCCAGTCTGTAGCACTTCGTTACTCAGTGCGTCGACGAGTTTTGGCTGCTCATATACAACTATGCCGTCCCTGAAACCACCCTCATTAAGCACATAGAGGCAGGAGTTTGTCTTAGGGCTATAGAATATCTCAGTCAAACTTTGGATAGTCTTGAAATGATTGGGAGCATACTCGAACCCATTTGCTTCAAGTTGCTTAAGGATACTATCACGATATTTTTCACACTCCTGCTTCAATTCAAACATCTTTTTATCACCCATTACAGACTTCTCACCTAATCGAGTATTCAATTTTTCTATCTCCTTAGACTGAAGAAAATTATTGTACAGCGAGAAAATCAACACGCAGATTGAGATGACTAACAGCGAACCCCTTAATGACATATCTTTCATGAATTCACTATAACTAAATAACTGAGGGACTAGGACTCGAACCTAGATACTCAGGACCAAAACCTGATGTCCTACTGCGAAGCGAGTGAGCGATATGGTCATGTTCTTTCCCGTGCACTGCTGAGGGACTAGGACTCGAACCTAGATACTCAGGACCAAAACCTGATGTCCTACCATTAGACGATCCCTCAGCAGTACATATGAAATTTTAAGAACATGACCACACCCGAACGAGCACCCTTAGAAACCTTCCCCTACCACTAGATCTGCTTGCGCTGTCAGACGATCGGGCAATGGAGAGATATTACCACGGAAGTGTGTATATTCAACCTCTATGAGAGCAAAATATCTTTCGTGGAGAAATACTGATTTGCCACAATAACGATCAGTGCAACGGCGAGGAATGCGAGGCCATTCATGACTAGGTCGCGGTGAGCAGACTGTCTGCGAATGATGAGCGTGAGGAAAAGCCCGATAGCGATAAGGGCGGCAAGAAGTGTGACCCCAAAGAGCGCTGTTGTGCGGGGATTAGCCATCATGCGCTCCCAAAGCGAGAGGTGTGCGGTGACATTACCTTCAAGGACTTTTGTCTGCGCTCCGAGGACCTCAGTCGAGCTCGCTTCAGGAAGTCGTGGCTCATCTGTAAGGAGCATGGGCGCAGGTACGGGAGGCTGTGTCACAGGAAGCTCAACTGTGGGAGCTTCGGGTTCTGGAGTCTTCGTCTGTAAAGGCTTAGCCTTTACAATTTGGTTTGCTGGCGATTCTTTGGCCTTGGGCTTCTCAAGAACAATGACGTCCGTTGGGAGAGGCTCTGGGGCCACGTAGGGCTTCCCAAAGAACTGAACGACAAATGTCGTCTCTTTCCCTTTGTATGTGCCTACAGCGGTTCCAATCCCTACCTCGGTAAAGTTATTTGAGAGCATGTTGGCTCGGTGCATGGGTGAATTCATCCACGCATCCGTTACGTCTTTTGAGTCCGTAAAATTGATAGCGAGGTTCTCTCCTGCTGAAAAATAGTAGTACCCGACCTTACGAAGCCACACCCAGGGCTGCTCACCATCAGGGCCGATATGAGAAAAATACCCCCTCTCTGCCATGTCTCGTGCCTTCTGACGGGCAGCTTCTTCGAGAAGAGGGTTCGTTGTGAGTTCTGGAAGGTTTTGGGATGCGCGGTCAACATTTGTCTCAACAACCATTGCACTCGCAAGGACTGCTGCGAAATTTTGTAGATCTGGAAGGAGCCCCGTACTGCGTAACAGAAAGAGGGCTTCGATCATAATCGTAAGGGCCAAAAAAGTCTTCACGACAGGAGCGCGGAGGATATGAGGACGGTGCTGATTCCCATGATGCGGGACAAAAAGGTGTTTGAGAAAATCCATGATATACCGCTATATTAACACAATATATTATACAATATATTTGGGATTATGCAATTACCCTCGAGGTTTACCCAGATAGACGAAAGCGCCCTAGCGGGCGCTTTCGGATATTTTGGGAACATCTCCTGCAACCTCCAGAATCTCCATTTCCAGAGGGCTTATCAATTATACCTTCCCCCTATATCCCTGTCTCACCCTACTATCCCCACATCTAAGACCCTAGAGTCAAGAATTGGCTATATAAAGCCATAAAGTTATCCACAGGGGGGTCTTAGGTTAGACCGCTGGAGCCGCTTCCGTGGTAGGAGCAGATGTCTCTAGGGGTGTTGTGGGCTCCTCTATGGGTGTTTGAGGTACTTCGGTCACAGGAAGAAGAGCAGGCTCCGTAGGCAAAGGATCTTGGACTCTGGGTTCAGAATTTTCAGTGTCACTCGTGGTTTTCTCGGGTGTACTTGTACTGTTCTCTTCTGGGACTTGGGTGACCGGATCTGTGCTGGTTCCTGCGGGAGTGGTTTCTTCAGCTACAGGAGGTGTCGTTGATGCATCCTCCACGAAGAGAGGCACTCCTTGTGATTGAGGGGGCATCATTGGCTCCACTATGAGAGGTGGGAGATTCGCCTGAGTAAAGAATTGCACTGAAAAAATCTTTTCATCACTATACCCCTTCCCTGCAGGCGCATCAGCGTTGCGTGCGTAAAACCGGAAATCAACGACACATGCGACCCCCAACGGCATCGAGGATGGACTGTCCCACGTGACAAACAATGGTACTTCTCCGGTTGACGTGCTCATTGGGGTAACGAGACCGACGATTGGACCATCGTATACAACGCTGGACGTCGCAGATACCCAAAGTCCGCTGCATAGTGCGGAATCTCCACCCGTCATGTGCGCAGATACTGAAAACTGTAGTGGCTCACTATCAAGAGAGGGTGTCATCAGAGGAATCACATAGACGCTTCCAGAACCTATATCAATAGTTGTTGTCCCACTCACAGAGAAACTCACAGGATCCGCAACAAGGAGATTTCCAAGCGAAGATTCAGTATCGGCAAAGTAGGACAACGTATCGCCTGTGGCGAATAGACCAAGATGAAGAACTGAGATGACGAAGATGGTCGAGAGAAGAGAGAGGACATGCTGTGCTACTCCCCGACGCACGCGAGAAGTACTCGTGTGCGATGCGGGAATGGCATAGGCCAATACAGATGCGTGCGTGTGCACCTCTCCCCCCTTGCGTGATGGTGACGCAAGGAATGGTGTGCTGGACTTCGCAGTCTGCATCGCGGGATCAGCGATGGTTGTGCGGAATCCGAGTTGGGATGATGGTACGCGGGGTGTCATGAGTGTGTGATGCTTCTGTGCTGGGAGCCGTCGAAGCAGACGGTACTGAGGAGAGTCGTGTGCGCTTCTCACGGCGCATACGCTTGATCTCTTCAATGATTTTCCCTATTTCTTCGATGATGATCATGAGTGCGGGCAATCCTACAATAAGCGCAAAACCTAGTGGCTTGCGTGCGAAATCGAGGATGAAGCCCACGGTTGGCACAGTGAAGATAACCTTTCCATGGATATCTTCGAGATAGACATTGGACGGATCAATACTGTCGTTTGCATCGCCTTTGGTTGTAAAAATCTTTGTTGGACCTTCCGTGATCTCCACAACACGGTGTGTCGTGGGAATCTGCATCTTCGTATCTGCCCCGAAGGTGATAATGTCACCGACAACATACATTGGTGCGGGTTTGATGACCACAATAGATCCAGTATGAATGACGGGTTCCATTGATCCTGACTTTACAACCTTGACCTTGATCCCTCCTCCAAGCGGGACTAGCGTAGCTGCAAGAAGCACCGCAACAGCGATGATTCCTGCAACAAGCATGTAGTACAACGCATTAAAGAAGAGCTTCATGGTCTAAGTGCGAGAACAATTAGATTGGGTTGTCGTTATTTGTGATAGTACAAACAATGGTTTCCCCTTCATCGAGTGTGATCGAACCACCAAGCACTGCTGGGCAGGATTTTCCATACGATGAGGTTCCTGTGATTGGACCCTGGAAGGAATATCCCGCGCGACCAGTTTCATTGATGGTGTGCGGAGCATTTGATGTCACTGCCACGGAGGTGTTGTTGGGAACAGTGTTTCCATCAACCTTAAGACCCCATGCAGAATTAACGGTCGCAGTTCCTCCGTTGTCATTGATCACATTCTTAATCAATGTGATGTTTGCTGGAAGATCGTTGTTCGTAATGTAGCAGATCTTGTGCTCGTTTGCTCCTACGGTGATGTCACCATTGGCGTCACAATCACCCGAGAACGTCGCAACATATCCTGCCACACCAGTCTCTGTGATCGTATAGGTGCCTGTTGGAACAGTTGTTGTGGCTCCAGAAAGCACTTGTGTTGGCACGATACCGTCATCAATATAGTAGGTGAAGTCAGAGATGACATTGTTCCCACCATTGTCATTGATGATCGACTTGTAGACCGTGATTGTGGCCGTTGCACGAGGAGGGACACACAAGAATCCAGGATTGTTGCGTGACTGTGTCGCTGTGAACGTTACATCAGCGGTCAGAGAGTCTGTCTGTGTTGAGTTATTAAGCTGAGAACCATTGCATGTGATGCCTCCCGTGGAATTCGCAGGAGTGCGAGGACTCGTCGTCCCAAGGCCATCCTGAGGAAGCGGAGCCGCCCCAAGAACACCAAAGCACCATGCCTTACCAATGTAATGCGTGACTCCACCTGGAACTGGACCACCTGTCCCTGTCCAAATGTTTGTCTGTGAGTCAGCAAGCGAGACAGTTGTAGAACCGCCAAGACCCAATGCCCCAATAGGACCCTGAGAGATGACTGATTCGTTGTTTTCAAGCACATTGTCTCCGTCGTCTGCCCACCAAAGGAAGTTCACGCTTGATGCGAGCTCCCCTTGCCCTGCGCCAGGATTATCACACGAAGCATCAACAAGCCCTTCTGGCTCGTTGCAAGCGTTTTCGTTGTTACTCGTGAGGGTCACTTTTGCACACAAATACGCATCATTGTTATTCACATGAAGCGAGATTGTGTCCTCTCCTGTGTCACCAGGTTTAAGGTCTAGGAAGTCGAAGAATTTTTGAATCGTCAGGTCAGCGAGCTCCCAACTCGTCGATGTCGAAAAGACGCCGTTGTAGTAGCTCTCATTATCAACCTGGAGATCTATCGCACCGGCAGTAAATGTATTGCCGAGCGAGCTTTCAGTATCGGAGAAGAACGCACCTGTGCCGCCTGCTACTGCCGCGCCAACGAGGATGACCATCGAGATACTGTAGAGAATGCGTTTCATAGTCTGATTGTCGGTAGCTGTTAATCGCACTGAGCACCAAACACACTCTTGTGTTGCCCTTCAAGGGAGAGGAATGAGAATGCACACTATGGATTGACTCCCGTCACAACCACATCATCGATGTAGGCATGATTGGTATTGTCAGCTCCAGAAAAGCGGAAGCGAACAAGCACGTTGGGCTTATTGTCCGCACTTGGCGAAAGCGAGAACGTTTTTAGTGTTGACGGAGTTTCCCCCGTGACCGTTTCAAGTGTTGTCCACGATGCACCGTTATTGACTGAGTATTCGACAACAAGCGTCTGAACTCCTACAGGCTTTGGCGGAGCATTTGTGTCATCCGTCTTGCGTGTGTAAGAGAGCGTGATGTCGCGGTACCCTGTCG
This sequence comes from uncultured Candidatus Saccharibacteria bacterium, assembly GCA_964622275.1. Classification (GTDB taxonomy): domain Bacteria; phylum Patescibacteriota; class Minisyncoccia; order Phycocordibacterales; family UBA6899; genus CAYPEZ01. Next base: position 18,524 of record CAZUMX010000011.1, on the reverse strand, counting down.
TGTTGATCGCAGGTGTCGTCAGAGACTCTGTGTGACTCTGATTGCCACTATCGAGATCAAGATTTTGGGTGCATTTGCCACCATGGTCGTTGTATCCATTGTCTCCACCACAGCTCCAGCGTTTGCTCCAATTGTAGCTATCGTGGGTCTTCGGTGTCTGGATCTTTCCCTTCTTGCGATCGTCTTCATCTTTTGCGTCTTTCGAGCAATCATTGAAGTCCTCAGAGAAGAGCGTTGATCGGCGTGGAGGTGGCGGTGTGTTGTCATCTTTGTCGCAGCGGTACGTTTTGTTGTTTCGTGACTGTGCGACTGCAAAGCTCACATCTGCCTTAATGCCATCAGACTGAACAATGTTCCCCACATTCGCACCACTACAGGTGAACCCTGTGCCGCGAAAGAGTGGTCCATTTGCTCCAGTCTTTGAGAGGTCATCTTGTGGGAGAGGAGTTTTGTTCATCTCCCCAAAGCACCATGCCTTACCAATGTAATACGTTGTTCCGCCAATGAGTGGGGTGTTCATCCACCAGATATTCGTCGCCGAATCCGCAATCGCCCACTGCTTTCCATTGAAGAGATTTTTGACTAAACCTTCTTTGAAGACATTTTCTCCTTTTTCATACACATTGTCTCCATCGTCAGCCCAAAAAACGAAATACAAGTTGTCTTGGAGTTCGCCATCATTTGGTCCTGACGTTGGATCAACTTTTTGTTCTGGTTCGTTTTGACCATACTCTGGTGTTCCCGTGAGATTGACGTTCATGCATGCCCACGCATTATTGTTGTCTACGTGAAGCGAGATCGTATCCTCACCGATATCACCAGGCTTAAGGTCATTGAACTTGAAAAAGAATTTTCCATCGAGATTTGATGCTGCCCATGAGGTTGTCGTACTAAAGTACAAGTCACCCCAATTGTCGGTCGCATAACTCTCATTGTCGACAAGAAGTCTAATCACACCCGTCGCAAACGTATTTCCCGTGGACGAATTGCCACTGTGAAGCATGGCGCCTGTCCCCCCCGCAAGGATTGCTCCTGCGAAAAGAATAGAACCTATGCTAAGAAAAATACGCTTCATACGAGGTTAAGAAACTAGGAATTTAGTTGATGACCTGCTCAACGACCTGAGGAACACAGCGGAATCCTGAGTTGTTGCGCTGCTGCTCGACACGGAAGATCACGTTTGCTGTCACAGAGTCGGTCTGTGCGATGTTGCCCATAGCTGCACCATTACACCCGAGATTTCCTGCTCCACCCGTGACAGTTCCTGCACACCAGAACATACCTACGTAGTTTGTTGCTCCTGGGGTGATTGCAGTTCCAAATCCACCATCGGCAAGAGTGATTGTTGTTGTGGCGTTGATCAAGCTTGCAAGAGTTCCAGACGAAAGTGCTGGTTCGCCAACCTGCCAAATGTTATCACCTTCACCTGTGTCTTCTCCCTGGAATCCTGGAGTGGCACCTTGGTCAAGCCAGGTCTGGAAATTGATATTCTGAGCAAGTTCACCATCAGTTGAGGATGCATTATCTCCTGCTGAAATTTCTGGCTCGTTGACTGTATTGTCGAGGTTCGAAGTGGTCACAAGATCAACACATGCCCATGCTGGGTTGTTGTCGATGTGAAGAGAAACAGTGTTTTCACCTTGGTCTCCTGGCTTCACGTCAGCAAAATTGAAGAACTTATTTGTTGGACCAAGATTTGTGAGACTCCATGTTCCATCACACGAAGTTCCTTGCACTGGATACTGACCTACTCCAGGAGTAAAGCCAACTTCTGGCTGCCACGTGTATGTTTCCCCATTGAAGGTACACACCATGTGATTGTAGTGCTGAACAGAATCAACGGTAAGATCGATGGCTCCTGCTGTAAACGTATTGCCGGTCGATGTCTCGGTGTCGTTAAAGAATGCGCCTGTCGCTCCTGCAACAACCGCACCCGCAAAAATAATTGCCCCAATACTTAAAAATATACGTTTCATATTTATTGATTATTGAATGAACATTATTGACGTAATAAATCGCGAATAAACGAAGTACGACGCACAACAACGCAACGATCTGCGCGCACAGATGCAGACCGACCGACCAGGACTTGCGTTGGATCCCTACACAAAAACAAACCACAGAGCGTCAATGGAGAGTGCCGCTCAATGATCTACAAGAACAATCGTCTCACTTCGAGACAAGTGTATCAAAAGAAATTGTGAACAACCCTGTGCATAACGTGTGCGCAGAAGGTTTATAACGCAACACGATACAAAAAATATTTTTTGTCTAAAATTTTCTTTACCGACACGCCGAACAGTATGTGTCTTAGCGAGGTGCATCATATGGGAGCGTGGGCATATGCAGCACACTAGCCGTGTATCGCCCACACCTGTACTAGCTTTTTGAAATAAAAAACTCCTAGAAGGGTCTAGAAGTTTTTTATATATTCCTATCCAATTTTTTTAACCTCTGCACGCAAGAGTATTGATGAACGCTCGTGTTGCGGGTCCAACGATTCCTGTGGGAGCCTTGAGACCGAGTGGGGTCAAAACCTGGGCAGCATACTTTGCTTGGAAGCGGCTCACTGCTGCACGGGTCATGGCACCAAAGTACCCCGTCACAGGGAGACTCTCTCCTTCTGTGGTGTTGAGGAAACTTTGGAGTGCCTTCACGTCATCCCCACGCATGCCAAATCTCATGTTCTTGGTGAGAAGGTCAGTACAGGTCGTTGATGCACCAAGGACGATTCCTGTAGAAGTGGATGCGACGGTGGTCGTGGACTGCGGAGGAAGAGTTGATGTGGTCAGGATGATACTGTCCTGATTGGTTGCATAGGTCGTCGATGCAGACCCGAAGCGAGCGTAGACGGTCTTGGTGCCAGTGCCAGCAGAGAGTGTCCATGGATATGGGGACTGGATTGGCATCCAGGATCCTGAGGAGAATGCGGCATCATTAGAGATCCACATTTGAGGAAGCCCACTGGCGTAGATAGAGAGAGAAACTTGAGAGCTTGAGGCTTCTGCTGCTCCCCCATTGATAGCAAAAGTGGTGTAGGTATATGACGATCCTCCGCCACCACCGCCACCGCCTGATGAAGGAGGTGTCACTGGAACAGGATTCACGATGACAGTTCGCGTTGTTGACGCAGAGAGTAGTCCTGAGTCAGTCACAGTGTAGAGCATGGTGTATGTTCCAGCGATCGATGTGTTCACGGTGCCTGTTGCGACAATCTGGCTCGTAAGATCGCCATCCTCAAGGTCAGTGGATGTTGCTCCAGCGTCCGTGTATGTCCCACCCACGGTGAGAGTCACGGGGCTTGATCCAAGGAGGGCAATAGTTGGGGCCTGATTGACGACAGGGGCCGAGACCACGTTCACGGTGCGAACCTTTTGGAGTGCGTGGTTTCCTGCCACGTCAGTCGCGTTATACATGATTTGGTATGTCCCAGTGGCGGAAGTGTTCACCGTCCCAGAGACCACAACCATAACGCTTGGATCAACATTGTCCGTTGCCATGTATCCTGGTTCAGTGAAAGAGGATCCCACGAGCGTATCCATCGTGGTGGAACCCAGTAGTGTGATGACTGGGGGGAGGAGGTCGGGAAGCGCCGGGCTAACTGAGCCAAAATATACGGAATCTATAAAGAGATCAAAAGATGAACTCGCAAAGGTCGCAATAAAAGGACGGATGAATGCAGTAGATGACGCATAGGGAGTATACGCATAGTGTCGGACTCCAAAGAAATCAGATTCATTAACTCCGATAAGCTTTTCTCCTAAGTACAGCCCACCACTATCAAGTTCGACCATCCATACTCCCCAAGAACCGCCTATGTACGAAGATGCATCTTGAAACATCCGAAGTTCATATGACGTTGTGGTGCTTACGGGAATGCTGGGTCCAAGAATCCCATTCATAGTTTCTCCACCAGACATTTTAAGAGAATGTGTTGGGAAAGGAGCATTTCCGTGATTTTGAGTATCTATCGTGGTCGTTGTCGTAGATGTCCGAAGCCATTCAGGTGCCCACCCGTCAACATCTAGAGTCTCGAAGCTTGGATTGGGGATGAGATTGATCTGTGCGCCATATGACATTCCTTCAGAAATAGTCAGAGGAAGAATCGGGAGTGATTTAATATACTCCACAAGTGCTGTAAATGATTCAATGGGCCAAGCGTACTCCTCTTCTGCGTGGATGTCTCCGACTGTACCAGTTGCGGTTAAATCATGAAAGAGTAGGACCAGCCACTCTCCATTGGAAATTGCTGCATCGACTCTTGCCTTAGCTTCTTCGAGCGAAATACCGGTCTTGGGCTCAAAAACACGAATTTGGTAGTCATTTATTTCTAGAGGCCAAGTGTTTGTTTCTCCCCAAGCCATACGATGCGATGTGTGATTCTTGGCAATTACAGAAAGAACACGGTCATCATAAATACCAAATGGAGTTGCATATGAGTTCACAGAAATTCCGTGCGATGTAAAATCGGCGTGCGTAGCAACAACTTCACTGGCAAGATCCACATCAGAAAGAGTCGCAAGATTTGCATGTGTCTGGGAGTGATTACCAATCTCCCATCCATGTGTGTCTTGAAGTGCCTTAATGTCAGCCCATGTGAGCGCCCAGTCCTCAGCACTATTGAGAAGCGCAGTCTCTGCGTAGAGTGTTCCAGGAATACTCTGAGGAGCAAGAATTGGAAAAATTGTATTTATTAATACATCCGTCGTGATGTCGAATGTAAAACTTACTCTTGGTTGGAGAGGATTATCTGATGCTGCTAAAACCTGCTGAGACGAGACACAGAATACAAGTGCACAAAAAATAATGGGCAACTGGAATTGCTTTATCATACGCTTCCCTTTTGGCGGGTTATTAAGTAAATGTAGGAAAGAAACGGAAATACGAAGGCTTTTTCGTGTTTGGTTTCACCTAGAATATGGAAACAGACTCTGGGTCCTAAGACTACAGATTTCCTAGAGTTTCGCAAGAGACTACCTTAATAGCCTGTGAGGGCAGCCTTAAAGGCGTCGAGTGAGGCTTGTGAGGAGTTTACAAGCCAGTTCTGCTCCTTGTTCTCATTAAACCAAATAAAGCCTTTAATTTCAGGATATTTGGGAATTTGTACAGTGAGTGCGTCAGTAATCCATGTAGCTTTTTGTGCTCCTTCGGCTGATCCCATAGAGAAAATATATATAGGCTTGTTGTAAGCTTTGACTTTCGCTATCCCTGCGTCAAAGACTTGAGCAAACGACTGCCACGGAGAGCCAAAATTGAACCCGTCGAGTCCTACATAGTCTACATACGTGTCGCCTGGATAGTACTGGGTTAAATCATTCGCTGCAGTGTTTGGCCATGACGTACTGTTTGGTGACCATGCAAATTTTACATTTGTCACACCTTCCGCACGGAACAAGTCCACAATTTTTTTCCACGCCGCAATATGTTTCGCGGGAGTGTTCCCATTTTTTGTTCCAGACCAGGGGTACCAGTCTCCATTCATTTCTTCAAACGGGAGAAGGATCACCGGTCCGCCATAACTCTTCACAGACTGAGCAAACGATTTTATGTAGGAATCCCAGTTTCCATTGATAATGGAATCATAGTTATATGTTGGCTGGTCAACTATTGAAGGATCGTAATTCGCAGCTGTTTGCCAATACAGAAGAAGAGTCTTCCCACTTGCTTTTAGTGGAGACGACAGCCACGATGGAAAGTCATCATTATGACCCCACCCAACAAAGACTGCTCGTATATCGACAGACTTCCCGACTAGTGTTTCAAAGGTGGTGAGGTCGTTAGTCCCTCCTCCCACGTATGCTCCCCACTCTCGAGTTGCTGGGCTCGGTGTTGGTGTGGGGGTTGGAGTTGGAGTTGGAGTTGGCGTAGGAACAGGAAGTGCAATATATACGACAACAGTAGACGTACTTGCACTCCCACCTGCCCCACTGCATGTGATTCGGTATGTTGATGAGGTCGCAAATGATGAGGTCACAGTCTGTGCCCCAGATGTCTGTTTTGTTCCCGACCACGCACCAGCGGCAACACACGAGGTTGTGTTTGTTGTATTCCATGTCAGCGTGACATTTGTGTTGACACTCACACTACTGGAGCTACTTGAAAATGATACTGTTGGCGCAGGCGTTGGTGTGGGCGTAGGAGTTGGCGTTGGAGAAGGGGTTGGTGTGGGGGTTGGAGTTGGAGTAGGTGTTGGTGCTGATAATGTCGTAACAGTAGCAATAGATGAGAAAACAGAAACATTTCCAACTCCATCAAAAGCAGCAATGCGATAGCGATATGTAGTGCTCGCAGAAATCCCCAAGGTATTGATAAAGGATGCAGATGTGGAAGTGGCGACCTGAGTCGTCGGAGTACACGAGACCCCAACGCAGCGAAATATCTTGTAACCAGACACAGCGATATTGTCGGTCGATGCTGTCCAGGAAAGATTCACTTGGGTCTGCCCTCCCGCAATTGCCATAAGATTTGTAGGGACTGTTGGACGCGTCGTGTCAGTTGTGACTACTGGATTTGGTGTTGGTGTAGGAGTAGGTGTAGGAGTTGGGGTTGGGGCAGGAGCAACCACAGGTTGAGGTGTCGGAGTTGGTGTGGGCGTAGGAGTTGGCGTTGGAGAAGGTGTTGGTGTTGGGGTTGAAGACGGTGTCGGTGATGGAACTTGTACAGCAGGTGTTGTCGTTGGTGCAAGAAAATCATCAGCGGTCCAGCCGTCTACGCCAGTATCAAAATTAATATTCCACCAATTCATGCCATTCCCGATCACCGAAGTCCCAACAATCTGCCCAAGGCTGCCAAATATTTGAGTGCCAAGTATGATTCCCGAAGAAGACGGCGATTGTCTCACGTTAACTTTCTCAGTGGTTGCAGCCTTGTCCCCTATTTTGAAACGTGTACTCGCAACAGGAGCTGGCGTGGGAGTTGGCGCTGGAGAGGTCCCAAAAGTTGTGGTTGATATTGTCGAAGGCGATGTCTTTATCGGCGTATTTGTTGCATTAGTGTTTGGAGTAGAAGTAGCAGAACAATCAAATATTGTTGCTGGCCTGGACGGAGAATTCTTTGTTCCGTATACATTGATTGCTTGTACGCGGTAAAGAAAATCTCCAAAATCATACCCTAGCTCATACGTCTTATCTGTAAATGATGTTGAAGAAGTAGCGCCAACACTCTCCCATAATCCACCCCAGGGATATTGCCGCTGGATCAAATAGTTGCTTGCTCGAGAAGAAGAATTCCAAGAGAGAGAAACCTGCGGGACGGAGCTTGTACATGTAATGTCTATAGCATCTATCGCGACATTCCCTGGCCGAAGCGAAACATACGTTGCCGCTGGAGACACGTATTGTGTTGAGGGGGCCAACCCTTGCCATACGGAAAAGACGACGGTGCAAATCGTCGCCAATAAAAGGAAAGCAATTGTTGTAGATTTCTGCATACTGTCCCCTATTCAGACATAAACGGCAATGGGGGATACGGAATACCTATACCCCCCAGAGCCCTCTATGTTACTTATTCCAACATTAATTAGATGAGCACGCAAGAGTATTGATGAACGCTCGTGTTGCGGGTCCAACGATTCCTGTGGGAGCCTTGAGACCGAGTGGGGTCAAAACCTGGGCAGCATACTTTGCTTGGAAGCGGCTCACTGCTGCACGGGTCATGGCACCAAAGTACCCCGTCACAGGGAGACTCTCTCCTTCTGTGGTGTTGAGGAAACTTTGGAGTGCCTTCACGTCATCCCCACGCATGCCAAATCTCATGTTCTTGGTGAGAAGGTCAGTACAGGTCGTTGATGCACCAAGGACGATTCCTGTAGAAGTGGATGCGACGGTGGTCGTGGACTGCGGAGGAAGAGTTGATGTGGTCAGGATGATACTGTCCTGATTGGTTGCATAGGTCGTCGATGCAGACCCGAAGCGAGCGTAGACGGTCTTGGTGCCAGTGCCAGCAGAGAGTGTCCATGGATATGGGGACTGGATTGGCATCCAGGATCCTGAGGAGAATGCGGCATCATTAGAGATCCACATTTGAGGAAGCCCACTGGCGTAGATAGAGAGAGAAACTTGAGAGCTTGAGGCTTCTGCTGCTCCCCCATTGATAGCAAAAGTGGTGTAGGTATATGACGATCCTCCGCCACCACCGCCACCGCCTGATGAAGGAGGTGTCACTGGAACAGGATTCACGATGACAGTTCGCGTTGTTGACGCAGAGAGTAGTCCTGAGTCAGTCACAGTGTAGAGCATGGTGTATGTTCCAGCGATCGATGTGTTCACGGTGCCTGTTGCGACAATCTGGCTCGTAAGATCGCCATCCTCAAGGTCAGTGGATGTTGCTCCAGCGTCCGTGTATGTCCCACCCACGGTGAGAGTCACGGGGCTTGATCCAAGGAGGGCAATAGTTGGGGCCTGATTGACGACAGGGGCCGAGACCACGTTCACGGTGCGAACCTTTTGGAGTGCGTGGTTTCCTGCCACGTCAGTCGCGTTATACATGATTTGGTATGTCCCAGTGGCGGAAGTGTTCACCGTCCCAGAGACCACAACCATAACGCTTGGATCAACATTGTCCGTTGCCATGTATCCTGGTTCAGTGAAAGAGGATCCCACGAGCGTATCCATCGTGGTGGAACCCAGTAGTGTGATGACTGGGGGGAGGAGGTCGGGTGTAAGGACTTCTGACTGCAGGAGCGGGAGCACCTGACTCACGGTCTTTACGTTCTTCCCTTCAAGAAGATTTGCGATGTCTTGAAACATTTGTGGTGTCGTTCCTCCGTCTTCTCCATTAGAAATAATAGTAAGCGGGTCACTTATTTGGTGTAGCACGAGAATAAGCCAGGTTTTATTAAGAAGCGCTGTGTTCACCCAAGATTCAATCATTGGGAGAGTTGTACTCGCATCAATAATCTGCGATTTAAGATTAAATTTATCCACCAACTTTGTGTTATAGCCAAGTTCAAGTCCACGAGCAGCTTGATACCCCTCCGCTGCTACGAGCTCTTTGATTTCTGTGTTCTTCGCTCCATTAGGGTATACGAAGGTAGTAAACGAAAAGCCAAGTTGAGATTGGAGGTCAGACTGTTCAATCTGAAATGCTGGGGTACTGTTTGGAAGTGGATAAGCACACACATTTGGGTTTGAAGCTGTGTTTGGATCTGTAAATATACTCACTAAATTGCAGTGATTGCGAGTATGTCCGCCAATTTCATGCCCTGCATTATGGAGATTCAAAAGTTGCTCAAGGGTCATATAACCAAGACCATACTGATAGAGCGATTTCGCACTGACAGACATCGTGTCAATACTGTAGTGACGAATAGTCAGTGGCGTCCCCGACTGAAGAGTAGGGAGAGTAAAATTAATGGCCACTTTCTTGTCAGTACCCCCAGAAAATGGACCGAATGTTTGGGTAAGCGGAGCACCTAGCTCCGATGTATATCCAAATTCTACGAACGTGTCCCCTACTGCTGTGTAAGTATCAACAAAACGATATGTATGGAGTGATGGATCAAGATAAATTTCAAACCACTGAATACTATTTGTGTTCTCAATCGAAGTGATATTCCCAATTTGGGTAACAAAATAATCGACCGAAGCATTCTGCGTAGATTCATTCATCACATAGAATGAAGCAGGGAGAGATGAGCTCGCAAGGATTGGTAGTCCTATGTCGTATTGTGAAGACCACCCATCATCAAACGTAATAGAAATAATACCCTCATCAAAAACACTTGAAGATGTATCCCCTATTTTCTCTACAGCATAGTTGTCAGTCTCAAGATACCCAACACCATTAAGGACATGAAAGACCGTCACAAGCACGGGCCCCGCAGGAGCGGTGGGTGATGCTTGGATAGAAAATTGATGAGACGTTGATGACCAAACTCCATTTGATGATGGGATAGTCGCGAGCGGAACATACTGTACTGAAGCGTCTGGATAGGTAAACATTGCAAACACTTGAGAAGAATGTGTGGAGCGATACATGTCAGCAAAAGCATAGAGTTCTCCTACCTCTGCAGAAAATGATGAAGGGAGCCATTTTGCATCTCCGGTCGTATAGCTAGAGAATGACACCCTGACAGCTTTGTCTCCGGCACCACTGGGGCCTTCGACTGGATATGACGAAGATGCACCCTCAGGAAGGTGTCCAATACTCCAAGTTGCTGGAGTCCCCGTCGCTTCATTTTGAAAGTCGGGGTTTGAAATAAGATTTGCTGCAAATGCAGATGAAGGAACAAGGAACATAAGGATGAGACCAAGATTCGTAAATGTTTGTCTTGCGTTCATAATATTTTAGTTAATGCGTGTGAAGTAATTAAATGGATGAAGAAAGAGATAATTTTTTACTGTTGCAACTTTTCATATATTCGGTGGTTCAGTTAAATAAGTGAATGGGGTTGTTGGAGGAGAAATTTCACGAGACGGTGCTGGAGACTGTGTTTCTTTTTGAATCGTGGCAGAAGCATGTTCCTTTAACTCAGTAATTCCAAATACGACGAAACGCCAGGTTGCATGGTCATCTTTCATTGCCAAAAATACAAACCCTGCGATGAGAACTACCACGTATAAAAAAATTAACAATACAATCACCATTGAGACGATGCGGTGACGCTGACTAGGTTCCGGAGAGTATGAATTTTCACAAAATGGTAATTTGAAGCGTCGAGAAACCGCCTTAAGAAAGATGACTGAACCATGCACAAACAATGTAAGACCTGTGGGTGGCATCATAACTTAAATATTTACTCGTTCAGGTTTAAACCAAACAAGATTGGTTTTTCCTAGAACGATTTCCTTAAAGCCTTGTTCCAAAAATACCCACGCGTTCACATGGAGAATTACAGGAAAAATGAATGGAACATACAACATATCAGCACGTTTCTCTTTTACAGAAGCGTAGAGCGCCAAGATAAGATTTGCGATCGTAGCCCCAGCCCAAAAAATACCCCAGAAATACACATTAATGAACGGCATCACAAACATGAGTATTGAGAAAAAAATTCCTTCAATATATATAAGTGAGAGTTCTAGTGCTCTTAATGGTTTTTGCATAACCTCGCGGTAATGCTTTTTAAAACATTGCCACCCTCCTCCATACCATCGACGCATCTGATTGATGTACTGTCCTAACTTTGCTGGATCTTGCGTATACGAAATAGCATTACGGTTGTATGAAATTCGGAGGCCCATGCGATGAAGCTTGTATGTAAAATCTAGATCTTCGGTAATAGTATCGTGATCAAAGCGGAGATGCTTTCGAAAAGTATCAGTACGGAATGCTCCAGCAGCACCGGAAATAACGAAGATGAAATTTAAATAACTTTGTGCGAGTTTATGGAAATTATGACTTATGGAGTACTCAAATGCCCGGCACGCTGTAAGCCAGTTGTACGGAAGACTTTTTACCATACCACTCATCGCATAGACATTTGGATTTTGAAATTCTCGCTCGACCGTTTCAACAAATAATGAGTTGAGTTTTGTATCTCCATCTGTAGCAATAAATACCTCACCTCTAACATGAGGAAGTCCCCTTTCTTGGGCTCTACTCTTGTTCCCCGTTGCTTTTGGTATTGTAAGGACTTCAATAGCATCACCGAAAGACGCGAGTATTTCACCACTACGGTCTGTAGAACCGTCGTTGATTACAAGTATTTGGTCAGCCTTGCGGGACTGCGCAAGGCAAGACTCCACGCAAGCGCGGATGGATTTTTCTTCATTGTGGCAGGGTATGACGATACTTATCCGCATATCGAGATACGGTCTCCCATAAACAAAAAGCGCCCAGCTTGCTCGCTGAGTAACACATTTTATTTCATGAGAAGAACGCCCATAAAATATATCACCAAATACTAAATTAGTCAATCACCACAAATATCCACAGTTGACAAGGGCCCAAATCCATATAGGATGTGAAAAGACCATAGTTCACAACAGAATATCTATTTCAGATGAGGAATATCAATGAATACGCGAATCCCAAAGGTTCTCGCTATTGGTGGTGGAACAGGGCTCCCTACCGTAATCAGGGGGCTATCACCCTTTGAGGTGTACTTACAGGCAGGTGTTACTGTCACAGATAATGGTGGTGACGCTGGGAAATTTCGTCAACGTGATGGTTCTCCTTCGTTTGGAGACTATGCGCGAGCAATAGTCCCCCTATGCACACGCCGAGCAGTGACGCGTCATTTTGAGAAGAAGATCTCCTATAATGGAGATGTTCACAAAGTAAGAAACGTTATCTTCTCAAAACGATTTCATCACTTCGATCGATGTTTTCGTTCAACAATCGAAGCGACTGATGCTTGGCTCGGCATGGAGAACGGAACGGGAATCCCAACGACCCTCGAGAATGCACATCTCTTTGCACGACTCGATGATGGGAGTGTCATTCAAGGCGAAACCAATATAGATATCCCGAAGCATGATGGAAGAAAACGTATCGTTGACCTTTGGCTTGAGCCGGAGGTGATGGCGAATCCAAGCTTTATCCATGCGATTGAGACTGCGGATGTAATCATCTTCTCCCCAGGAGATTTTTATACTTCTCTTGTCGCAGCACTTCTTCCAAAAGGGATAATGACTGCGCTTCGTCGATCGTCCGCAAGGAAAATCTTCATGCTCAACATCATGAGCAAATGGGGCGAGACACACGGGTATCATCTTGAAGATTTCATGACATCATTAGCAACCTATATTGGGGCTGATGTGGGTCATGACATCTTGGTGAACTCAACTACGCCAGAAAAAGTGATCCTCGACCGTTATCACAAAGAGCAGTCAGAATGGATTTATGTTCCGGAAGATAACCCATATCGTTCTCGTGTTTATAGGGTTCCCCTTCTATCAGAAGGGATCGTCGTCCGTCATGATCCAGATCTCATTGCTGATGCGTTTACAGACCTCTATCCAGAAATATTTAAAAGAACAAGGAAGAGAGCTACCGAAATTGCTTTTGCGTAAAGTAAACACCGACCTTCGGGGTCGGTGTTTTTATTTATTCTTATTCTTTTTACCGTAAATCTGGCAGAGGTATCTCAAGCGACTGACATTTCATGAGATTGATCCAGCGCTTTGTTGTCTTAAAGACGTATCCCGTACCATTCTCAAGATCTTTCCCTTTCCACCCAGCGTCGAGCCAAGGTTGGAGGATCTCTTTATGTTGTGATTTCTGAAAATTTTTAACTGCATCACGAGTTATTGTCCCAAAATAACCAGTTACAGGAATATTCAGTCCTAGTGTATCATTCAGGAATTGTTGCAATTTTTTTACTTCTTCAGGATTGTTCTTACGACCAAACTTCATATACTCATTAATATATGCTTGGCATGACGGAGGAAGCACTGGTTCTCCTGTTGCTGCTCCTAACACTTCTCCTGTTGAAGTTCCAAGTCCATTTCCTCCACCGCTTACTGGTTGCACACCATCTTCTGACTCATCTCCATCAGAGGAGCTTGAGCAGCCAGGATCAGCAGGATAATCCGCTTTTCCATCATTATCATTGTCGGAACCATCTGCACAAGCGGGTGCGTATGCGCCCCCTACTCCACCTCCGTTTCCTCCATTGCCACTGGCGGTAGTACAGATACTATCTAAAACCACCATGCCCTCTGGAACGATCGCTTGAATTCCTTCAATGTTTGAACAGAGGTCTGAATCTTCTTCTGATTCACACATGGGACCTTGATACGCCGTCACAAATCCGTCATTCTCTGTCGTTACCGTGAACCAGTAGTGTGACTGGCTTCCACTTACCCAGATCTCATCTTGTTGTGGAGCGACCTCCATAATGCTATCTTGGGGGTTTTCTGGTGCATTTGATCCCAGTTCGCCAGCTTGAGAAGAAATAGTCGTACCATTTGAAAATTCGATATACCCCTCAGAGTGTTCGCGGCTCCCATCATCATGACCTCCGTGAAGTCGAACTCGAATGCCTTCTAACGATCGCTCCACCGCAAGCCCAGCAACGTTGCTAAATGTATCGATTGATAGATCTGTAACTGTGACTCCGCCAAGTTTAACTGGGAACCAAGCAAAGTCTGGTTGTGCAGTCCCTCCAACATAGACAACATCTGTGACATCGCCGTATCCAAAATTTTCGGTATTCGTGACAACGAGTCGTGCGAAAATGTTCTCGGTACATAGCGGTGCTGCAGTCTGACATTGCTGCGTACAACCATCGGATCCATCACATGCTTCCCATGACTGATCGATAATTCCATTACCACAGAACGCAGGATATGTGCGAATTGGAGCATTCCAAGCGACACAGTGGTATGTCTCTCCTGCGACTGGTGCCGAAATTGCATCATAGTTATCAAAGTTTGTGACATCAGAGCCGCAATAAAGCTCTGCGGTATATCCAATCGAGTTGTCGTTTGCATCACCGTATGTAAAACCAATGTACCCTGGTTGCATGACTTCACGAACTCGGATTTCGGCAACACCATCAATTGGAACATTAAACGACACCTCACCATTTGCGTCGGTAGACATTGTCGTCATCCAAGGATCTCCTGCTTCTCCAATAATATTGTCTCCCGGATTTGTAGCTCCTGTTGTGTCATATTGAAATTTCCACCCAGAAACCCGATGACAGTTCGGGTGAACTGTAAGAAACTCAATCACTGTTTCTGAATCCACCTCTGTACTCATAAGAGCGAGATTTGGAAGATTTGCTTCATTGGCACATTCAATTTTTGTTAATATAACATTCACTGTATCTATTTCTGGAGTTTCGACTTCTGTTGCTGAAGAAGTAGCAACCACACCAAAGACCCCAAATATGAGGAAAGTGAACACAGTAAAAAAATGGGCAATATTTTTCATATCGCTGATTAGAAAGTTTTTTAATTCGTCTAAAATGCAGTCGTATTTGTGCTAGGCATAATAGATGTGCCGATAGCGACTGCTAAACTTCTAAAAAATAATCTACTCTAATTTTGAATTTTGTCAAATATTTAACACCAACTGCCCCTGCGCTATAGTAATGATTTCCATCATGTTTAATGCACGGCTCTACAGAGCCATTTTATAACAAAATGGTTGCTTTGTTGTTTGAGACCTCGAGGATACCCTTGGCAATATCCCAGGACCCTGCAGACTCACCACGCACAGTAATCTTCCCTGCTCGAAGTGTTGTAACGAGAGGAGAATGGTGCGGGAGGATGGTCATATCCCCGTCCACGCCAGGAACGAGGAGTTCCTTTGCCACTCCATCGAAAAGCACTTTATCGATTTGTGAGATAATGACGCGCATTAATTTTTCATTATTTCGTCAATAGAACCCTTCATGTAGAAGTCTTGCTCCTGTTTGTCATCGTGTTTACCAGCGAGAATTTCCCCAAGAGAACGCACAGTGTCTTTGAGCGAGACGTACTTCCCTTCAACACCGGTGAATGATGCTCCGACGAAGAAAGGTTGCGAAAGGAATTTTTGAATCTTGCGCGCACGATACACAAGCGTCTTATCGTCGTCAGAGAGTTCTTCGATACCGAGAATCGCAATGATGTCTTGGAGGTCCTTGTATCGCTGGAGAACCTGCTTTGTCTCTGTCGCAATACGATAGTGCTCTTCGCCAACAATTGCTGGATCGAGTGCCTGTGATGAAGATTCAAGTGGGTCAATCGCAGGATAAATACCAAGAGATGCGAGGGGGCGAGAAAGAACGACAGTTGCGTCAAGGTGAGAGAACGTCGTCGCCGGTGCAGGATCTGTCAGGTCGTCAGCAGGCACATAGACAGCTTGGACAGACGTAATGGAGCCCTTCGTGGTCGACGTAATGCGCTCTTGGAGCTTACCCATCTCTTCAGCAAGAGTCGGCTGATACCCCACCGCAGAAGGGACACGACCGAGGAGTGCCGACACCTCAGAGCCTGCTTGGGTGAAGCGGAAAATGTTATCCATGAAAAGAAGGACGTCTTTATTCATCTCATCTCGAAAGTGTTCGGCCATTGTAAGCCCCGTCAGCGCAATGCGTGCGCGCGCACCTGGGACTTCGTTCATTTGTCCAAAGACAAGAGCTGTCTTATCAAGAACTCCGGAGTCTTTCATTTCATGATAGAGATCGTTTCCTTCACGCGTGCGCTCACCAATACCCGCAAACACAGAATAGCCTCCGTGTTCCGCAGCAATATTACGGATAAGTTCTTGAATGAGCACTGTCTTCCCTACTCCTGCTCCACCAAAGAGACCGACTTTTCCTCCCTTAATAAATGGAGTCATGAGGTCGATAGCTTTAATCCCAGTTTCAAATATTTCCGTTTTTGTTGCTTGTGCTTTGAAGGCGGGAGCTTCACGATGAATGGACGCTGTCTTGAGCTCTCCCTTGATTGGTCCTCCGTTGTCGATCGTCTCACCAAGGACGTTCATGATACGCCCAAGGACATTTGTTCCAACAGGAGCTTGAATAGGCTTCCCCGTATCGACCACAGAGTCACCACGTCGCAGTCCGTCAGTCGTCGCCATTGCGATGGTTCGCACTTGGCCTTCACCAATATGACCCGCAACCTCAAGTACGACGCGTCCTCCATCTTGAGTTTTTACTTCAAGTGCTGAGAGAGCCCCAGGGAGCGTTCCCGGAAACGAAACGTCAACGACGGCACCAATCACTTGAGTGATGACTCCGTTTGCATGCTCTGTTTTTGTCGTGTGTGTCTTGGTCATAATAGTTGTTAGGGTTATTGATTGATTAATAATATTGGAATTCTACTCTTTCATTGATTCCATACCTCCGACAATCTCGCTCACTTCTCTGGTAATCGCTGCTTGGCGAACTTTATTGTAATAGAGCTTCAGGGAGCGTGATAATTCTTTTGCGTTGGCTGACGCATTCTTTATCGCGATCTTACGTGCAGAATGTTCAGACGCATTGGACTCAAGCACCGCATGAAAGAACTGGATGCGAATAAGAAGAGGGATAATGGCATCTAGCACAGCACTTGGGCCTGGTTCAAATGTATACTCCGGTATATGTGAAGGCTCTTCTTCAGTAAGATGCGAAAATTTTCCTTTTTCTGGAACAATACCTTTCACGACCTCATCGACATGCTCAAATGAGATAGGAAAAAGTTCCCGTACGACCACCTCCTGATTAAGCGTCGAATGAAACTGCGTATAGATGATATAGACAGCATCAACGTCTTTTCGAAGAAAAGCTTCTTCGGCTTTTTGAGCAAGAGGATCTATCCCAGACATTTGCGCAATGTCTCCCCACTTGTCATATGTCGCAAGGAGTTCAAACCCACGCTTTGAAAAATATTCATGCGCCTTTCGTCCAACGGCAAAGATCGCAACGTCCTTTGTTGTGAGACCTTTGTCCATAAGGAAAGTGCTCGTTTTTTTCCAGATATTCGCCACAAGAGACCCGGCAAGTCCTTTGTCTGGAGACACGACGATTAATCCAATCTTTCTCTCAGGTGTCACACGAAGTAGTGGGTGCTGCAATGCATCGAGCGACTGAGAAACTCCTCGAAGAATCGTGAATGCTGAGCGTGCGTAACCACGAAGTGATATCGCGTACTGCTGCGCCTTACGCATCTTGACCGCAGAAACAGCCTCCATAGCTTTCGTCACCTGCCGCGTTTTGTCTATAGACTTGATTTTTGCTTTTACAGATTTGAGAGACATGATTTATTGGAAGAGCCCAGGAAAATCTTTTTTGAATGTCGTAACAGCAGACTTGATCCCCTCTTCAGATTCTTTTGAGAGGTCTCGAGAGGTGCGGATAGACTCCAGAACGTCTTTTTGTTGGCGGTCGAGAAAGCCGATGAATTCTCGCTCGAATTCTTGGACCTTTCCTGGTTTCAGTGTCTCGATCAATCCTTGAAGAGCAACGTACATCATAATGACCTGGCGCTCAAACGGAATCGGGACATGCTTGTCTTGCTTGAGGACTTCGACCATGAGACGTCCTTTTTCGATGCGTTTCTTG
Source organism: uncultured Candidatus Saccharibacteria bacterium (assembly GCA_964622275.1). Lineage (GTDB taxonomy): Bacteria > Patescibacteriota > Minisyncoccia > Phycocordibacterales > UBA6899 > CAYPEZ01. The sequence goes on along the minus strand of CAZUMX010000011.1, from coordinate 598 downwards.
GTATCTGCATCAAGGTCTTGAGAAAACTGTGCGAATGCTTCAAGCTCGCGGAACTGTGCAAGTTCAAGACGAAGCTTTCCTGCAACTTTCTTCATGGCTTTTGTCTGAGCAGCTGAACCCACTCGAGAGACTGAGATACCGACGTTTACCCCCGGGCGGACACCTTTGTTAAACAAGTCCGACTCAAGATAAATTTGTCCGTCTGTAATAGAAATAACATTTGTTGGAATATAGGCTGAGACATCGCCCTCTTGGGTTTCAATGATTGGCAGTGCAGTAAGCGACCCACCTTTCATCGCATCAGAGAGTCGAGCAGCACGTTCAAGAAGACGTGAGTGAAGGTAAAAAATATCACCGGGATATGCTTCGCGTCCTGGAGGGCGACGAAGAAGAAGGGATACCTGACGATAAGCAACAGCGTGCTTTGAAAGATCGTCGTAGACCACAAGAGCATCACGACCTGCATCCATGAAATATTCTCCGATTGCGGCACCTGCGTAAGGAGCGAGGAACTGGAGTGCGGCGCTTGAAGAGACTGGAGCAGAGACAACAATAGAGTATTCCATTGCACCTTCTTCTTTGAGCTTTTGTACAAGAC
>CAZUMX010000010.1:0-27689 GCA_964622275.1 uncultured Candidatus Saccharibacteria bacterium | reverse complement strand
GAGGAAATCAAGGAAAAGAGGGAGGAAATTAAGGAAAACAGAGAGGATAGAAAAGAGGATAGACAGGACAGAAGAGAAGATAGACAAGAAGACAGGCAGGATAGAAAGGAGGAAAGAGGCGAAAAGTCGGTAAAAGCAAGAGCTGATGTAGCTATAAGAGTACTTGAGGCAACTATTACTCGTCTTGAGACCTTGGCAACAAGGATCGACTCAAGATTGACTAAATTGGGCTCAACCGGCACCAGCACTGCAGAGGCTACAGGTTTTGTCGGTTCTGCAAGAACAGATATAGCTAATGCCAAGACTCATATAGCAAACATCAAGGCTATTGATCTAACCAACGATACTGCGAGCTCAACAGCTTCAAGCACAAACAAGGTAAATAGAGAGAAGATCAAGACTGAGTCGAAATTAGCAAGAGAGGCCTTGGTAAGCGCTAAGCAGAATTTAATGAAGGCTCTTAATGTCATCAAGAGAATTGAGGCTTCCCTCAAGAAGGACGGTAAGCTACCTGTTGCCACCACAACTGCAACAACAACGACTCCTTAATAGATAACTGATTAATTAACAATGGAACCAAACCAAGTAATCGAGACGAAGGAGAACTCAGTGGGCCCAGTTATAGCGATTATTATTGTTTTAGTGATGGTGGTTTTAGGTGGCGTATACTTCTGGGGTGAGAGAAGTAACCCAGTAGTTGAACAATCTACAGCCATTGTTGATGACAGTAATATTGAGGCGGTCGCTGGTAAGATCGAACAACAGTCTACTTCCGACGAGAGTGCTGCAATAGATGCAGATTTGAGTGGAACAGATGTTAATAGTGTTGGTGCAGATTTAGAGAATCTCTAATTAGCCTAACATTGTGAAAAAAACAGCCCCGATGGTGTCGGGGCTGTTTTTTTGTTAGACTCGGAGACATGTCAAAACACGAGCATAAGCATACAAATAACCTAAAGATTGAAAGGAGTGAGGGCGAAGCTATTATTACCGGAGAGATAACACTTGAGGCACTAGATGAGGCTAGGGGTGAGGCTATCAAATCACTCAGTTCTCGCCTGGAAATGCCCGGTTTCCGTAAGGGTAATATCCCTGAGAATGTGCTTGTGAAAAATGTCGGTGAAATGAAGGTCTTAGAAGAAGTAGCCGAGATCGTACTTGCTCATGAGTATGTGCACATAATAAGCGAGAACAAGCTCTCCCCTATCGCAAGACCACAGATTGCAATTACTAAGCTTGCACCCGGTATTCCTCTTGAGTTCAGGATTACAGTTGCCCTCGAACCAGAGTTTGCTCTCCCAGATTATAAAAAGATTGCCAATGACTCCAAGCAAGAGAAGGATGATTTGAATGTAGATGAGAAGGAGGTTGACGCCGTGCTTGCAGAGATCGAGAAGCGAGGCTGGAAGCCAGAACTTAAGGAGGGTGAAGATCTAAGAACTAAGGCCAAAGAAAATCTTTTGGAAGAGAAGAAGTTTAGAGCGAAGGAGAAGGTTCGCCTCACTCTTATTGAAGAGTTGGTTAAAGCAACAGACATCAAGATTCCAAAGATACTTGTAGAAAATGAACTAGATAGAATGATCGCTCAGTTCAAAGACGATGTGGTGAAGCATGGGATGGTCTGGGCAGAATATCTTAAATCAATTAAGAAGACAGAAGATGAGATTAGAGTTGAATGGAAAGAGAAGGCTGAGAAGAGAAGCAAGGCGGAGCTTATCATGCAAAAGATTGCAGAAACAGAGAAACTCGAACCAACCAAGGAGGAGGTTGAACACGAGACTACTCACCTACTTACCCACTACAAGGATGCTGACCCACTTAGACTCCGTATGTATGTCTTCGAGCAACTAAAGAACCAAAAAGTTTTTGAGTTTCTTGAAACAATCTAGGTTTTAGTATAGTGTAGTGGAACTATGAGTTATCTAGTCCCAACAGTTATAGAGAAGAGCCAATTTGGCGAGCGAGCGTATGATATCTACTCGCGCTTACTTCGTGAGCGTATTATCTTCCTTGGCGGGCCTATTGATGACACAGTAGCTAACCTTGTGATAGCTCAACTACTTTTCCTCCAGTCCGAGGATCCCAAGAAAGATATCTCTATATATATAAACTCTCCAGGTGGCTCAGCCTCAGCTACTTTAGCTATGATAGACACGATGAACCACATCAAGCCAGATGTCTCCACTGTCTGTGTGGGTATGGCTGCATCTGGCGGCGCTTGGATGCTCTCAGCTGGGACTAAGGGTAAGAGGTTTGCGCTTCCGAATGCAGAGATCATGATCCACCAACCACTGGGAGGTGCCGAAGGTCAGGCCTCTGACATCGAGATCCGAGCTAAGCAAATACTCAAACTAAGAGAGAATCTTACAAGAATTATGGCTAAGAATACAGGTCAAACCGTCGCTAAGGTAGAGAAGGATATAGACAGAGACTACTTCATGAACCCAGAGGAGGCTAAGAAATACGGTCTAATTGACAAGATTCTGTAGTTACAGTACTCTCTACTTGTTCAATCGTTAAAGAATTTTTCCGAAATTAATACCCTGCGTAAGCGGGGTTCCCGAACTCCCGAAACGGCTGACACATCCCCCATATGTCTCTAAAATTGGCCCTATTATTGATGCTACTTGCATTGGGAGCCGGTACCGGCTTCGGTTATTTGTTGCGCCTGCTTGTAGCTTTAGGCAAGAAGAACTCAGTTGAGTTAGAGATCCAAGAGATGGAGTCTCGAGCCAAGGAGGAGGCTCAATCTATTATAGAAAAGGCAAATAAGGAGGCAAAAGCTGTTCTTGATGATGCTGAGGTCAACATTCGTGAGCGTGAGGATAGGGTGCTCAAGAACGAAGATCGTTTGATAAAAAAGGAAGAACTTTTAGACAACAGACAAATAGACTTAGATAAGGAGGCAGACTATATAAAGGAAAAGGTTACAGAAATCAAACAAATTAAGGAAAGAGCTGATGAATTAGTGCTAGCTCGTTCGAAAGAATTAGCTAGAGTCGCTTCCCTTTCTGAGGATGAGGCTAAACAAGAACTTTTCAAAAGAATTGAGCTCTCTTCTGAAGAAGATTTGGTAGTAAGAATGCAGAAACTTGAAAATCAGGCTGAGGAAAGGCTTGGCGAAAGAGCTAGGGAGATCCTGACTACTTCTATACAGCGTTTGGCCAACTCCATTTCAAACGAGATCATGTCTACGAACATTTCTCTTGCATCGGATGAGATCAAGGGCAAGATTATCGGTAAGGAAGGTAGAAATATCAAAGCTTTTGAGAGGGTTACAGGCGTAGAAGTGATAGTCGATGATACTCCTTTGGCAATTACTATTTCATCTTTTGACCCTGTTAGAAGAGCTGTTGCCAAGCTTGCACTCGAAAAACTTATTGCCGATGGCAGAATCCAACCAGCAAAGATCGAGGAGTTTGTAGAGAATGCAAAGGCAGAGATAAACAAAATAATTAAGGAGAAGGGAGAACAAGCAGCCTTTGAGTGTGGTGTATATAATCTAGATCCGAAATTATTGTCTATTTTGGGCAGACTTCATTTCCGTACTTCTTATGGTCAGAATGTTTTGGAACATTCAGTCGAGATGGCACATCTTGCAGGCATGATTGCTGAGGAACTTGGCGCTAATGTTCTTGTAGCTAAGGCTGGAGCGCTTCTTCACGATTTGGGTAAGGCGCTTGATCATGAGGTTCAAGGTACTCATGTTGAGATAGGTCGAAGAATTCTACAGAAGTTTAATGTTGATGAGGCAGTAATTAAAGCAATGCAAGCTCACCATGGAGAGTACCCATACGAGACTCTTGAGTCCATGATTGTCCAAACAGCCGACGCAATATCGGGCGGTAGACCTGGGGCAAGGCGCGACACCGTTGAGCACTACCTAAAGCGCCTTGAGGAGCTAGAAAACATTGCAACATCCTTTGATGGAGTGGAGAAGGCCTATGCTCTACAGGCAGGCAGAGAGATCAGGGTCTTTGTAGAGCCAGGCAAGGTTTCGGACTTAGAGGCGAAGAATATGGCTAGAAATATAGCTTTGCGTATTGAAAAGGAGCTTAAGTACCCTGGTGAAATCAAGGTTAGTGTTATCAGAGAGAACAGAGCTATTGAGTTTGCCAGATAGGCAAATTATTTAGAGTATTGCGTAAAAAATGGCTTCATATATAATCGGTATGGGTTTATTAAGATAATTTTTAGTCAATGAATAAGGTAGCAATTGTAGACGCAGTACATGCAAAACTCGGTGGCACCAAGGTTCAGGCCGAGGAAGTAGTCGATACCGTTATCGATTCTATTGTCAGCACTTTGAAGAAAGGTGACGAAGTCTCGATTGCGGGCTTAGGCATTTTCTCAACCAAGACTCGCGCAGCAAGACAAGCTAGGAATCCTCGCACCGGCGAGACTATCTCTGTCCCATCTATGCGCGTGCCAAAGTTTCGCCCTGCAAAGGCACTCAAAGACGCAGTTCGCTAATAACAAACTGAAGTCGCCAAACAAAAATCCCGTTTCAAACGGGATTTTTGTTACTTAACTTTGTACTTGTCTTTAATATCTTCAACTTCTTTTTCATCTTCAGATTCATTTTTCACCCTCGCTTCCCTACCAAGTTTAGACAACTCCCCTTCATTTAAGGCATAAAGATCTTTAACTCTTTGCTCTAGGTGTGTCAGATCATTTAACTTGGGCTCCTCGAGTACTTCAGAGAGTAATATTTCCAAAATGTTTCCGATGTGAGGCCCTGCGTTTGAATTTGTTAGTCTCATAATGTCTTGACCGTTCACTCTGAGTTGTTTTACCGATATGGGGTCTCTCATTACCTCTTCTATCATTGAGTGGTACTTTCTTAGTCTGTATGTAGTTGCCTTTGGCCTACCCATACCGGTACGGTCAGAAGAGCGGACATTCATAAGATCCCAAATGAGTTCTGGCCCTACATTTCTAACTATTCTCCTTACAGCAGAGAGCGAAATGGTCTCTGTCTCAGAGAAGAACATGTGCCATCTAACTAGTTTGACCACCTTCTCAGTTATCTCTTTTGGAAACTTGAGATCAGTTAAGATATTTCGAGCGATTCTCGCCCCCACAACCTCATGACCATAAAAGGTCCATTGCCCGTTTATAAACTTCTTAGTATGAGGTTTCGCAATATCATGTAGAAGTACTGCAATGCGCACATGAAGAGGGAATTTTTTTTCTGCTGCATAGTCGAGCGAGCGTATCAAATGTTCCCATACTGTGTAGATATGAGATTTGTTTTGTTCTACCCCTACTCCCCTCTCTAGTTCCGGTGAAATGTATTTAAGTAGCCCAAGTTGAGTGGCAAGTCCCAGAGCAACCGAAGGATTGTCAGACATCACAATCTTAATAAATTCATCCCTGACTCGTTCTCTAGATATTTTAGCGAGTAAACCAGCTTGACTCTCTATGGCCGACATCGTCTCAGACTCGATGGCGAAGTTGAGTTCTGCTGAGAGTCTAATGGCGCGAAGTATTCTAAGTGCATCCTCACCAAACCTTTCTTCTGGTTTGCCAACGGTCCTTATTAACTTCCTCTCCAAATCTAATTTGCCATCAAACATATCGATCACTTCCCCATTTTGAATATCGTATGCTAAGGCATTGATGGTGAAGTCTCTCCTCCTCAAATCCTCTTCTAAACTCTTAGACCACTTAACCTCATCTGGCCGCCTGAAGTCAGAGTATGCTCCCTCAGTTCGATAAGGGGTAACCTCAACCACTCTTAGGCTCTCACTCGACGGCCCGTCGTTCACTATCCCCACTGTGCCATAGTCATTCTCATAGAAAGTGTGCTCAAAAAGTGGAGTAATCTCCTCTGGAGTGGCAATGGTAGTTAGGTCCCAGTCTTTAGGCTCTTTGCCTAGCAATATGTCTCTAACACAGCCCCCCACCAAATAATTTTCAAATTTGGCACTACTTAAAACTTGTGAGATCCTACTCACCTCCTCAGGAACATTTAATTTTGCATTATTTCTAGCCATTTCATTTGTGCCCCCAGCAGGAATCGAACCCACATCCCTTGTTCCGAAGACAAGTACTCTATCCGTTGAGCTATGGGGGCAGTATTAGTATTTTACAGTAGAAACAAGAGTTTTGGTGCGGCCAGGGAGAATCGAACTCCCATCTCATCCTTGGCAAGGACGTGTTCTACCACTAAACCATGGCCGCAAGTATGAAGATATTAGCCTAAAAGTGCTATAAATGCTAGAGTAAATCACACCTCGGAGTGTAATACAGCGGTAGTATACACGATTCGGGTTCGTGAGACCCGGGTTCGATTCCCGGCACTCCGACCGGACTGTAGTATAACGGTAGTATACATCCATGGGGTGGATGCGGCCCGGGTTCAATTCCCGGCAGTCCGACAAGGTTTGGTTGGTGGTTCAGTCGGGGCGTGGTGTAACGGCTAACATGCTTGTTTTGGGAACAAGTGACTCCGGGTTCGAATCCCGGCGCCCCGACTGAGGCTCTAACTAAAATATACGGCCTCAAATAAAGATTTTTTTTGATAAGCGGGATTAGTTTAATGGTAGAATAAGAGTTTTCCAAACTCTGGGCGGGAGTTCGATTCTCCCATCCCGCACCACAATTTAGCACCTTTGGTGCTATTTTATTATGTTAGGTAAAGTGTGGAGCTTACAAGTGGAGAGAGTCTCCACAATATTCAGTGTCGATTGTAAAAAACCGAATCAGGACTCGACACTTCTATTGATCGTGCAGAAATTTCATAGTCTATAACTCCAGTTCTTGTCTAACATAAGCAGAATTTTTATTTTAAGAAACCAGCGTGGTATACTCGTTTTTTAAACATCAGCCAAAATCCGTACTATGTCTGAAATGCTCTCCGTCCTTCTGTCTCTTCTGAGCCTACTCACAATTTCACTCGGGGCATTCTTTATCTCAAAGAGAACACGGCTGCCGTATACGGTTCTCCTGGTCGTTGTCGGATTGTTACTGATCCCACTATCCAAGACTTCGTTCTTTTCTTTCCTTGGGTCATTCACCCTGACCCCAAACCTCCTCTTTTTCGTCTTCCTCCCTACTCTCATTTTTGAATCTGCATATAACATGAATGCACGAAAAATGGTGGAGAATATCCGCTCGATTTCACTCCTTTCCGTAATCAGCCTCTTGGTCTCAGCAGCATTTATTACCATTGCACTCTTTTTCGGGTCGAAGTGGCTAGGCTATGAGATTCCTATTGAGGTTGCACTTCTCTTTGCTGCACTTATTTCGGCAACAGATCCCGTCGCCGTGCTTGCACTCTTTAAGGAGTATGGTGCGCCAAAACGATTGTCTCTTATCTTTGAAGGTGAGTCATTATTCAATGATGGAACCTCTCTGGCACTTTTTCTCATTATCCTTGAGATTCTTCTCTCTGGATGGCATGGAGTGAGCTCACTTGGACTCGGGATCTTTATGTTCACCACCATGGTGATTGGTGGAATCTTTTTTGGAGGACTCATGGGAGCTATTTTTTCCAAAATCATCGAGCACGTCCGAGACAACGAACATGTTGAGATTACACTCACGATGATCGTCGCGCACTTCACCTTCATCTTCTCTGAGCTCCTTTCTCACCACCTTCATCTCTTCGGTCAGGACATCAAGTTCTCTTCAATCATCGCTACGGTCGTGGCCGCAATGGTGGTCGGCAACTATGGGAGATACAAGATCTCCCCGCGCGTCGAAGAGTACATGGAGAAGTTCTGGGGGTATTTCGCTTTTCTCACCAACTCTATTGTCTTCATCTTGATCGGACTTCTTTTCGCTTCGCTTGAAGTTCCCCTCCGTACGCTCGCTATCCCACTCACGGTTGCGATCGTCGTGGTCATGATAGGGCGAGCGCTCTCGATCTATCCGATCGTCGGATTCCTCAATTGGACAAAGTCTGAAGCCTACATCCCCATGTCTTGGCAGCACCTCCTCGCATGGGGGTCCCTCCGCGGCGCACTTGCGGTCACCATGGTCCTCCTCATCCCTGACGACTTCTCTGTCGCACATTGGCCTTTCGTAGACATCTCAGTGAAGGACTATGTGACAGCCCTCACTATCGCTTGTATCTACTTCACGCTCTTCATCAAGGCAACCACGATAGGTCCCCTGATCAAATACCTCAAGATCGATGCTCTGTCTCCTGTTGAAGAGATTGAACGCGAGGAAGGAAAGGCCCTTGTCTATGCGAGGGTCCTTCCAGAGATCGATCGATTCATGCGCAAGGGATACATCACCGAAGAACTCCATCATGCGCTTCGAAACAAGTATGATGCACTCTATCATGAATCGTGTGAATCATACGCACGTGCGACAGGAGAAACTGCGGGAATCTCGGAGCGCATGCTCACGATCTATGCGACCGGAGTGGAGAAGGCTTACCTGAAGACACTTTTCTTCTACAAGGAGATTGATGAGACCGTATACAAAAAGATCCTCCATCAGCTCAACCTCCGTCTCGAGTATGCTGAGGATATGAATGAAAACGCAGAGATTCGTATGTCGGACTTCAAAAAAGATTGGCTCGACAAACTTTCTGAAACAGCAGCAAAGATCTTCTTTGGTTTCATTAAACTTCCTCCGGAATCCGTTCGGCTCTTTATGTATTATCGTGCGAGAGCTGTAATCGCTCATAAAGTCATGGAAGAGCTCAGATATCTTTCGGAGAGTGGAGTGAAGATCTTCAGAGACAAGGAGGTCTTCGATATGCTTCTTGCCCGCTATAAAGAGGTGGAGGTTTGGGCGCTCGAACACACCAAAAAGATCCAAGCAACTGACCCAAAAAGAATCAGTGCTTTGGCACAACGATTCGCAGAAGCCGGGATCTATAAGGCAGAAGAACGTATTTTGGGCGATTTATATGAAAAAGAATCGTTATCAGCAAAAGCACATATTCTTCTCGTCAATGAATTAGAAGCAAGGACGCGCGTCGTGGCAGAACCTTCCACAATATAATTTTCTTGCAGATTCACCGATTCTTTGTAGACTAGGGTGAGTCACGGGTTCTTTATGGAGGAAGTGCTATGGGGACGCACAACACCCCCAACCAAAGAGCATGGGAAGAGCTCAACAAATTCTTTGGACGATGGGCGGTGACTCGCGTTCAAGGTGCCTTGCTCATGGGAATTCACGAAGAAGCCTATGCGGTCTGGGAAGAAACGGGGTCGATGGGTCTTGATCAAAAGATCATGAATCGTTGCTCAGAATATTCTAGGCTTCATCAAGCTCTCCTTCGTCGTCTTCCCGAAGATCAGGCCTATGCGTGGGTACAAAAACCGCAAAAAGGAGATTTGTTTGCTGGGCGTACACCCATTCAAACGATCTGCGAAGAGTATCCGCGTGATAAAAACATCGTTCAAAAAATCACAAATCACGTGCTCACCGAAGGAACGTAGCAGCACCGCGAGAGATCTCTCTCGCGGTTTTTTTATTACGTAAATACGATATACTGACCCTATGACGCCAGCAATTTTTAAAGCATATGACATCCGTGGACTCTATCCGGAAGAGCTGAATGAGGAGATCGCAGAGCGCATAGGAAATGCATCTGCACAATTTTTTACATCTCAGGGAATAGTTGTTGGCATGGACCACCGCGCATCTTCGCCTCTACTGAAAGATTCACTCATCCGAGGAATCACTCTTGCTGGAGTCGATGTCATTGATATTGGTGTTGTCACAACTCCGTGCGGATACTTTGCGTCACACCATTTTTCTCTTCCTGCCATTATCATTACCGCATCACATAACCCTCCTGAGTATAATGGCATGAAGTTTTGTCTTCCAGATGCTGTTCCTGTAGGTAAAGATACCGGGCTTTTAACCATCAGAGATCTTGCCGACGGCGCACCCGTGCGGTCAGAGAAAAAAGGTCATATCAAAAAAACTTCAGTGACAGGAAAGTATTTTGATTTTCTTTCGACACAGTATCATCTGGAGGAAAAACACACTATTGTTCTTGATACTGCGAGTGCAATGGGGATCGAAGATATCCCTTTTTGGAAGGGTCAGAAGCATATTCACGTGCTTGACACCCTTTATGATTCCTACAAAAAGGTCTGTCCTCATGAAGCGAATCCCATGAAGCCAGAGACGCTCCATGAGCTTGGAGAAGTGGTCAAAAGAGAAAAAGCGGAGCTTGGTATTGCGTATGATGGAGATGCGGATCGCGTGGGGATTTCTGATGAGCTCGGGCGTCCGGTACGTGCGGATCTTTTGGCTGCCCTTATTTCTGGCCTCATGCTCAAGCGACAGCCCGAATCAACTATTCTTGTCGACGTACGATCGTCACGCGCACTAACCGACATGATCCAAAACTATGGTGGGAAGCCTCTCTTTACGGCAGTGGGTCATGCAAAAATCAAAAGACGAATGAAAGAAACTGGAGCGATCTTTTCGGGAGAACTTTCAAATCATTTTTATTATGCACAGCCGTATGCAGCTGAAATGGGCCCACTCCCCGCACTTCACCTTCTGGAAATCATGGAACATCAAAAGAAGCCGCTTTCTGCGCTGATTGACATGCTCCCCCAATATGCGCATTCAGGAGAGATCAACTATCATGTCGAAAATGCTCAAGCGATCATTGCCCATATCACAGAGAACTATAAAGATGGGATTGTGAACACCTTAGATGGTATTCGCATTGATTATCCTAATTGGTGGTTCTCTGTACGTGCATCAAACACCGAATCGCTTCTACGTCTCAATGTCGAGGCCCGCACCCCCTCTGAGACAGAACAATACGTCGAGGAATTCACTCGTCTTTTTGCTTCTTTTGGCGGGTACCGCGAGGAATCCCGCGCGCATAGCCGATGAGCTTTCCTCCGAGAGGACACTTTGCGTGGTCATGCGGCCGTGCAGTGCAATACTTCCTTCCGTAATCGATAAGGAGATATGTCGCATGGAACCACTCCTTCTGGGGGATCTTCTTCATGAGATCTCGTTCGATCTTTTCAGGGGTCTTATGTCTTGAAAGCCCGAGGACTTGTGCTAATCGCATCACATGCGTATCGACGGCGATCCCCTCCGCAAGTCCATATGCATTCCCAAGGACGACGTTCGCTGTCTTCCGCCCTACCCCAGGGATCGTGAGCATCTCCTTCATTGTCCTAGGTAACACTCCACCGAACTTCTCTTTGACCACCTTGGCAGCCGCCAAAATATTCTTTGTCTTGTTTTTATAGAAACCGGTCTGAAAGATATCTTTCTCGAACTCCCGGGGATCCGCATCGATGTAATCCTCCAATGTCTGATACTTCCTGAAAAGCTTCTCTGTCACCATGTTCACCCGCACATCGGTGCACTGCGCGCTTAACTCTACGGCAACCAAAAGCTCCCACGGATCCCCGTATCGAAGGATCATTCCCGCATTAGGGAAAAGTTTATTGAGAGTCTTGAATACATTATCAACGTGTTCAGCACTCATAGCTTCTTCTTCACACCATCATTAGCAAGTGCACTCGAGATCTTCTTGGTGTCTGGGAAATATTGCCACGCTAATTCGAAGATCTGTTTGAAAGCCTGAGCAAAGTCGACACTCTCTACGATAACAATCTGCTCTGCGCCGATAAGATCGATTCTGACAAAATCTTCACCTGCATCGATTGACACATTCGGGGAGGAGGCAGCATCAGGAAGGATGCGTATATCCTTGAGACTATTATCTCCATACTTCTCGAAAAGGTCCTTGAGTGATTCATCATACGTTGTCAGGCCTCGGACACGGATATCGTGACTGATATAGTGACTGTTCCATTCGTCGAAAAGTTTGTACACCTCAGGGCTTGCATGCCTCGCAGATGCAAAGAACCCCACGAGTTCTTTCCCGCGAAGTTCTTTTTCCTTGTACCAAAGACCCTGTCTCATTCCCGAAAGACCATCAAAATAGAGAGTACGAGCTTTCTGTTGTTGTCTCTTGTTTTTGAAAAGAGAGAGGAGTTCGGGCAGAACTTTCTTAGCGACAAGAAAGCGACCCTCGGCTTTATGGATGAACTCTTCTGGGTTTGTAGCGGCATAAAGCTGCTTCTTCTCTTTAGGAATGTGGTAAGCGAGTCCTTTTTCGATAAGTTCATCAAGGATCACATACGCAGTCGGTTTTTTGAGTCCCGATTTGATCGCAACACTATATGCAGACGCCTGTCCTAGCTGAAGAAGTGCGAGATAGACGCGAGCTTCCTTGTCGGTAAGTCCCAGGGGAGTTATTTTTTTAACGAGTTCATCCATACGCTGATATTCCCAGTATATTCGATGATAATAAAATAGTCAATATTTTTGATGATATTTAATTAATTTAAATTATATCTATATTTATCAATGTATAATTTATATTGTCCATAATATTTTTAGTCATAGTAATTGACTATTTTAGAATTTAGGTGTACAATGGTCCCAGAACAGTAAGCGTGTTGCCTACTGAGAACCTTGAGGAAAAGCAAATGACCAATGTTGTGGATTATCTTGAGCGCGGCGTAGACCTGAACTGGTGCAAGGTGATGCGTGTAACAAAGTCGGTTCATGGGTTTACTTACCTTCTGGTTGAGTATATTCCCGGGATCGAGCGTATCGTAGTATTTTTCAGTCCTGAGATACCTCCTGGAGTTATTCGTAAGGGAGATCTACTCAAAAGCATCTACTGCAATCGAGATGGGTTCCACCGAGGAGGGCTAAAGCGCTTCCGTCTTAGGGAGTCAGAGTTCAGCGTTCTCAGGTCTGAACGAAAGTCTAGCGTCAATGGCTGTTGCGTTGAACGTCGTTGGACAGAGAAGGCCTATCCCTTGGGGTATAGGGCTCAGACTAAGACTCCCGGTTTACTTCCATAAATCTACGAGTTCGCGATTCTCACCAAAATCGCTCTGTCGAGAAGTGTGTACTTCTCCTGATGAGCTCAAAAGAGCGAAACAGATGTTCCTTGAATATGTGGTTGGTTGGAGAAAGTCGATGACCAAGTTCGTCGATCTTCTCCAACTAACCACGGGAGATAGTCATGGAAAATCTTCAGAAAGCCCTTGAACTACTCGAGGCACTGGCCAGAGACCACGATGGCCAGGTGGAACTCCAGAGAAGACTGGAGGAAATAGCAGCCTGGATCACCCTCGAGATGTTGTCGAGAGACACCAGGTCCAAAAAGACTGGTAATACTTGGGCAGGGATAACATATCCCTGCCTTTTCTCTTGCCAGATCTATGCGATGTGTGACGCATCAAGAAGTCGCCGCGCATCATCACGCCGAAACTCCATGGTGATCGAACCTGTTCTTTTGTGATCATCCGTTCGCACGCCCTCCCCCACCCCAAACCAAAGTCTTACCCTAACAAGATCTTTTGGATCCCCATCGTGTAACGTCAGAAAATATCGTCGAAGGGCGCCACGTGCGTCAACGCGAATGTCTGACATCGTTGTCATGACTGGTTGCTTTGAAATTTTTGACAGCATGTTCCCTACTGCATGCACAGCAATCTGTCCGACTTCTTGGAAAAATGCTTTTTCTTCTTTTGTAAGCTGATGAAGATTTACTATTTGTGTGTGTATGGTTTTTGTAAGGAGTTGACTCATAGGCTCGGGGATTTCAAATAGCAGGTGTCCTGGATATTCTCCTTCAAGGTTCATACGGACACCAATTGAAGTAGCCCCCCAATCATCTTCAGGAAGAACTTCTAAGCCATCAGCACACTCTGGAATAGATAGCTCGATCTGAAAACCAAAACGTCGAGCAAGTGCTCCCCCAGCATGACTTGCAACAACATTCATGATTTCCATGAGTTGATCACGCTCAGCAATGGTGAGGGTTGCATGCTGGTGATCTTCAAAAAACATTTGCGAGGGAAAACGAGTATTGAGTACTCCTTCTGTATCAAGAATAAGAATGGTACGACCGTCTCCAATCATAGCAGCACCACGGAATAGTGATATCGGCAAAAAAATACTCGGCAGCGCTTTAACCATAACATCTTCCTCGTGAAGAACTGAGTCAACGGCAATAACCCCATCATGATGTTCACCTTTCAAGCGCAACAAAAGCGAGTCTAGTTTTTTTGGATGATATCCACCAAACGAAAGTGCCTGAGAGAGTGGGTAGAGTGATAACAACTCCTCTCCAATTCGCACAAAAGACTTCCCTTCAATAGTTTCAACAAGTTTTTCGTCAAATGGTGATGAGGATTGAATTGACGTTAGAGGAACACCGAACGTGCCATTCCCCACCCTCACCAACAAAATACGTACAAGAGACAACGTAAGGGGTATGCGAAGGGTGATGCGTGTTCCTCCTCTTTGCTGGACCGGCGACTCGACAGCGATAGTCCCTCCCACAGAGCGTACATATTCTCGCACCGCTGACATACCAACTCCACGTCCAGATATTTCTGTAATATGAGGTTTTGTCGTGATGTGGGGGTGAAACAAAAGCTCGTTTTTTTTCTCAACAGATAAAGTTTCATGTTCTGGAACAAGGTGGTGATTCCGTGCAATACGTTCAATCATGTCATATTGAATACCGATGCCGTCATCCTCCACGCTCACCCGAAGATGGTCACGATCAGTAGCAGCAGTAATGGTGACACGACCTTTTTTTGAGACGCCGTGGTCTATTGCATTACGCACCAAATGTCCCAAAGCTCCTCCAAGCTCACTGATCACAAGCCGGTCAGCAAGAATATCTCCACCGAATACATCAAGAGAAATTGTTTTTCCAAGTGAGCGACCAAGATCCTTTGCTATCAACGGAAGTCGACCCAAAAAAGAAGATAGTGGTACCATGCGTGCCTCACGTAGACCAGCCTCGAGGTCCAATGCCGCTTTACGTAGATCGTGCATGGTTTGCTCGTGTTCTCGCACAAGCGCATCTTCGTGTTTTCCCGATCGATCGAGCGCACGAAGAAGCGCATCAGTTAATACAGTCATGCGATTTTTCACCAGCAATAGTGATTCTGTTGCCCCGGTCAGCCTCTGATAAACACCTTCAGATACTTGAATCGAAGAAGAAAGTCCTGGTGCTGGGAGATCCTGATCTTCTCCCCTCCAAATTGCCCGGGACCGAGCAATCGTGTCTTCTTCTCTAATCATTCCCTGCTGTAATCGCTCCTCAAGAAACTCAACGAGTCGAAAGATCTTGGTATAAATAACAGGAGATTTTTTTCGTTGCGTTGTGCCCAAGGATTGTTCGATGTTATGGAAAAGCTCTCCAAGAGCAGTAAGACCAACTGCTCGTGCCGAACTCTTGAACGTATGGAGGTCTCTTAACATTTGTTCATTCTCCTTTGATGAGTAACGCCCAAGAAGCCGTTGTGATGATGTTGAGAGACGATGAAAAAGCAATTTCGCTTCATCAAGAAAGGCAAGGAACAGCGGATCCATGAAAAAAGACTATTGAAGATACATCTCAAGTTTTTTGAGAATGTCTTCTTTTTCAAAAGGCTTCACAATATAATCTTTTGCACCAAAATGCTTCGCTTCATCAACAACAGAATCTTGCCCAACAGCAGAAACAACCAATGCGGGGATTGACCCTCCTAGAGATTTAAGGAGGTCGATACCGTTCATTTCAGGCATAATAATATCCAGAAAGATAAAATCTGGTTTAGCGTTTTTTATTTTTTCAAGAGCATCTTTTCCATCAATCGCTTCAATAATGTGAAGATACCCTGCGCTCTCAAGAATATCTCGCAGAGCCTTGCGCATAAATTGCGAATCATCAACAACAAGAAGGTGTTTATCTTGAAGAGTCATGTGTGCCAGTATACCATGCGGTCAAGGCGTCTTCCTCAAGTGCATGTACGATCGCAGGGACTGAACATACATATGTTGTCACTCCCACAAACTGCTTTGTATCTTCTTGAAATTGCTGTTGAAATGACGGGCTCCCAATCAAAAAATCATAATGAAATTGCTGCCCTGCTTCAGGAATCTGTTGTTGTAGACATCCCAAGAGATATGTAGTGGGTAAATGTTGATCCTCTCCTGAAACAGGATAAATCTGCTCGGGCTTTCTTTCGACAACATCAATTACCGCATCCACCAAGAAACCATACCGAGAGGATCCTTTCTCAATCACAAGCACGTATTTTGGAACAAGCGAAGATGTGTGAGTAGACTGGAAACGCTTTGGAAGATCAATCACAGGAACAACAGTCCCTCGATGAAAAAAGATGCCCTGGATATATGCATAGGCTCCAGGAATAGAAGTGAGCGCTGGAGTTTGCACAACCTCAATAACCATATTCATAGGAATCGCATACCTCACCTTCTGAAGGGACACAACAATATAATGGTGTTCTAACGTTTCTGGTGGACGCTGCTTGGCTTCATCAATACGACGCGCAATTTCTTGAACAAAGTCTTCCTGGGTCGACATGGGGGTATTGTAGCAAATTACGAGGTGCTGAAACTTATGACGCGGTGGAAGGGATTCGTATCCCGGACAAAAGCGACTCAAGCCGCTCTTTCACTCTGACATTACGCAAAAAACTCACCGCCGTTTTTTTCTTCATGTCGGTGTGCAGGGATTCGGCTATAAGTCTCATCTCGCCGTCGCTCAATGAGCTCGCAGCCCGCCCCTCGCGGTTTCGCCTGCTGGCGAAACACCGCTGCGGTCTTCGAATCCCTTTTCTACTGTGCTCAAGCACAGTGGAAACACTCCGTACAATCAGAAAACCGCCTAAGGGCGGTTTTCTTCATGTCGGAGTGCCGGGATTCGAACCCGGAGTCGCCTGCTCCCAAAGCAGGAATGTTAGCCGTTACACCACACTCCGATATGGGTAGCATACTACCCTATTCCTAGAATTTTGCCACTCAAACATTAACGAGGAATATACCCTGGACGACGCTGAGCACGACGAGTTTCTATATCACTTTTTATTTGTTCGATTCTGTATGCATAGTCTGCCTTAATTTGCTCTTTTTGTCTCTCAAAATTTATGTCCGCATCAATACGACGTTGCTCAAGCATAAGTCGTTGCTGCTCCTTCGCCATTTGTCGTCGTGCCTCGGCTTGTGCTTTTTGTGCTTCCAGACGCACTGCTACTTCCTTTTGTTGTTCTGGAGTTTTGGCTCGTGCCATCTCTTGCTGATATTGGTAATTAAAAAGCATTTCTTGCTGTTGAGCCGCAAGAGCAGCAATGCGAGGATTATCTAGTGCAGCAAGTTGACCGTTAATATAGAGGATCTGTCTGTTGTAATTGAGTTGAGCATTCCGAAGCTGTCGTTCAGCATTGATTCTTGCCTGCTGCTTTTGTTGTTCCATTTGCTTAAAATCATTCACCATCTGCCCCGCCTCCTGTCGAAGAATGTCACCTAAGTCAAAATTTCTTGCTTCTGCATCCTGATTTGGGCCAAAAAACGCCAATCCTCCAGCCAAAAGGACTGGTATATATTTATTTGCTTTTGCTATCGCTCTCTTTTTTTCTTCTAGAGAGGGGATGCGGTCGATGGTTTGTTGAGCTTCTGAATACAAAGCATTAGCATTCTGAACCACGCGTTCTTCCGATGATTTTGGGATCGTTTCTTCATCACCCACGCCAAAGATCTCTTCCGTGTCGCCTTTTAACAACTGATCAAGTGCTTGTACTTCTTCTGGGGTAAGGCTTTCTTCATCTCTGAAATCAAGTGCGTACGGAGCAAACACCTCTTCTGCGTTCATTTCTTCTAGATTTTGTTCTTCGTGAAAATTTCCTTCGATCGACATAAATTAAGCAGTTGCGTGAATAAAGTCTCGGAGTTCTTTTCTCTCCTCCGCAATGACAGCGCGAAGCTTCTCTGGGTTATCCCCTGCTACCAATTTTCTCTTGAAACTTCGAACAACAAATTCAATCATCAGACCGTCCCCCGAACATGACTCAATAAATACTTCAAGCAATGCCACAGGTGCGTATGGAATGCGCTCGAGAATAAGTTTCTTATCCTCATCCTTTAATCGCGAATTATTAACAATTTCCTTACACCTCTCAATCAAGGGAATCTTCGGATTATCCATAACAGTATTATACAACATTTATAAATTAAAAGCAAGTATCGTTAAATTCCCATTCGCAACGAGTGACCGATATTCATTAATAGTATCAATAATTGCGATCAATATCAAAATAATGAGGAAATGTCCGATAGAATAGGCAGCTTGCTTATAGGGTCAAATCACTTACCTGGCAATGTTACACGTGGAACATCTCACAACCATACATTTTTAATATGTCTTACTGTGGCTATCTTTGAAGTCTGGTCAAGCTCAACAGCGATCACATCTATTCTCCAGGTGCTCTTAACATTCTGTTTTGATAGGTAAAGCTCCCCTGTTCTCCTTACCAGATGAATTTTATGTTCATCAATATTGTACTCCGGTCTATATGTTTCCCGTGTAACATCAGAACTCTGAATCTTCTTTGAAATCGTCTTTACTTCCACAAACACATACACATGTGAGTCTGTTGCGATAATATCAATTTCTCCATGATTTGCCCTGTAGTTCGACTCAATAATATCCATCCCCTTTCCAGCAAGGAATCTTTTGGCAATCTGTTCTCCAATTTTTCCAACTGACTGAGGTTTTCGATCCATCAACTGAGCCTAGCCCCGAATCGTTACACGTGCAACACCAAACAGGCAGCTCTCTCTCACTAGAATATTCATCCACTCTAACGCCTAGTTCCACTATGTATTTCACGTGTAACATTGGACTGGCAGCACTACTCATCTCACTGGTATTAAAGTGTTACACGTGCAACATATATAAATGCAGAGTCATATATGTTCATGCATTTCACATGAAACAATGCGCAAATTATAATAAAACTGAACTGGCACATAATTTCACGTGTAACATCTATTTACTACCCATCATTGGCTATCTCTACACAAAGTGTTACTTAGTTACATAATGTGTTACTAAGTAACACTTTTTCCATGTTTCGGCCTATTTTTTGAAAATATGGCTATAGAAAAGGACATTTTCCATATATGTCCTATACATGTCGTGTCCGTTATCAACATTACCCACATACTTATGCACAGAAGTGGTCTTTCATAGCTATAAATATGGATTTTTTATCGGACACTATACACACTACCCACAGACTTATGCACATAGTGTAGTCTGAAAGAGATTTAGTCGATTTTGCTTAGTTTTCTTATGTTTGAGACATAAATACAGTCCTTATCTCAATTGTTATTATTGCAGCTTATAGAGAAACCTTTTGATAAAAACAAAACCTCAAATTTTTGAGGCTTTTTTCTGTGCGGGTAGGGAGAATCGAACTCCCGTCTCGTCCTTGGCAAGGACGCATTCTACCACTAAACCATACCCGCAATTTCCCAGCAGTAGGGAAGTACGGACATTATATATGTATACAGACTTTTTTCAATCTTTTTTGGTTTTGACTTTCTCGGCGTACTCTGATGAAAACCTGTCCCTGTTTCATGGGAAACACACTTGGGGGATTTCTATAACTCTTTAGCAACTCGTATATTGTTATTTTGTAGGTCTTGATATTTCTGAGATGGAGTGAGACAAAAACCCTTGAAACAAATAGCCACTGGGTGTGTGGGCCGTTCGGTCTAGAGTGAGCAATAACCACCTCAGGCCGGAACTTTGTGTATTGTGTGCTCCCGGAGGGACTCGAACCCCCAATAACGGTTCCGAAGACCGTTGTGATATCCGTTTCACCACGAGAGCATGGTGCACATGGACACTTTACATCACAATCGCAGGAAATCAAAACGTTTGCTAGGATGGGGGTTAATGAAAGGACTACATTTAAGGAAACATACATATATAGTGCCTGAAGAAATATTGACTGTTCCTCAAACTCTTGAAAAGAATGGTTACGAAGCATATTTGGTTGGTGGATGTGTCCGTGATCTTCTGCAGGGCATCACACCAAAAGATTGGGATGTGACAACAAACGCAACGCCAGAGCAAATCATTTCGCTCTTCAAAAAAACGTTTTATGAGAATGCCTATGGGACAGTGGGTGTTGTGAATGAGCATGTTGCCGAAGACGATCAGGTCAAACAGTCCCTTCGCGTCGTCGAAGTCACTCCATATCGGACAGAAGGGAAGTATACTGATTTTCGACGGCCGGATACGATCAGTTTTGCAAAAACACTTGAGGAGGATCTTGAGCGGAGAGATTTCACCATGAATGCAATCGCATATTCTGTTTCCCGGGAAACGTTTATTGATCCATATGGTGGAATGCGTGATATAGAACAAAAAGTTGTCCGAGCGGTTGGTGACCCACACGCACGGTTTCAAGAAGATGCTCTGAGACTCATGCGTGCTGTCCGATTAGCAAATGATTTGTCTTTTACCATTGAAGACAGGACCCTAGAGGCGCTGAAGGAACACGCACCCCTTCTTGAAAAAATTGCAGCGGAACGTATTCAAGATGAACTCAACAAAATCATGATGGGGAAGAGCCCAATGAAAGGGGTCATCATGCTTCGCGAAACAGGTCTTCTGAAATATATCGTCCCAGAAATGGAGGAGGGGATTCTCTGCGAACAAAACGGCGACCATATTTATGATGTCTGGGAACACAACCTCCGTGCGCTTCAGCATTCAGCTGATCGCGGGTGGCCACTTCATGTACGTCTCTCAGCGATGCTACACGATGTCTCAAAACCAGAGACTCGAAGGTGGAGTGATGAAAAAAAAGATTGGACCTTTTATGGACATGATGTGGTCGGGGGAAGGGTGAGTGAGCGTATCTTGAAACGTTTAAAATATTCTAGTGAAACGATTCAAAAAGTTTCAACACTTGTCCGATACCACCTCTTTTTTACTGACATTGAAAAAATAACCCTTTCTGCTGTGAGACGCATTGTCCGTAATGTTGGACCAGAGCTAGTGTGGGATCTCATGGATGTGCGCAGCTGTGACCGTATCGGAATGGGAAGACCCAAAGAGACACCATATCGATTGAGAAAATATCACTCAATGATTGAAGAGGCGATGAGAGATCCTGTATCAGTCAAAATGCTCAAGACCGATGGAAATCGTATTATGAAACAGCTCGGTGAAAAACCAAGCATCCGACTTGGCTGGATTCTACACGCACTCCTTGAAGAAGTTCTCGATGATCCAAAGAAAAACTCTGAAGAATATCTTGATACACGAACAAAGGAACTCGCAGCACTATCCAACGAAGAACTCAAGAAGATTGGGGAAGAAGGGAAAGAGACTCGAGCAAAAACTGAAGAAGAGGAGCTTAAAGAAATCCGAAAAAAGTACGGAGTGTCATAACCATTGACTTAATAGATTTTCAGTGTTATAAACTAAAGAGCACAATATCGTGCTCTTTTATATAGGGAGTGCTCAATGAGCACGGTAGAAATCGTACGGATTTCAAAAAACTTTATCTTGCTGTCGCGGTGGGGTTTCACCATCACCACAGCAACGAATGTGAACTTCGTCTTTGACGGAAACACACCGTCAGTGATCCTGGCACGCAAGTTTGATCCAGATCATGGAATGAGAGACTGCGGTCTTGTTACTCAAACCGGCATGACCAATACAGGGTTTGGTTCTCCGGATGAAAATGAATCCGTGCGCCAAATCATGGTTCGCGAAACAGAAGAGGAGTCCGGCATCAGAGTTCAGCCCAATGTTCCGAAACTATTTGGATATCGACAGTACGACAACATGAAAGGGCAGCAAAATAGTGCTCAAGCGTATTTCGTGACAATCCACGACACCATGCCACACATGCGTGAAACAGGATGGGAAGAGAAAGATGAAGTTCTTCATGCTCCACAACGCATCCCACTTATCGATTTCTTTGATAAGGAGCTGGAGACGGAGGAGCGGTTGCGGTGCATGCTCGCACATCGTATGGCTATCGCTCTCGGCTTTCTGTCTCTCGAGCGTTTGGGATATGCTGATCTGCCTCATGTGAAACATGCGCTTCAGGAACTGGGAAGCGTTGTGAGCGGGAGATACAACCACTACACCAGCATAGCGAGAAACAAGTCACCATATTTGATAATTTCTGAAGCGCAGGAGTAAGCACAAATCGCGTACCACAGGGAAGTGGTACGCGATTTCTTTTTGTCTACTATGACAACGTGAGTTCAATCGGACAATGGTCGCTTCCATATACGTCCGAAAGAATTCGACAATCTTTAACCTGTTTCACAAGATCAGGAGAAACAAAAAAATAGTCTATCCGCCAGCCGACGTTTCGATCACGTGCGGCTGTTTTCATATCCCAGTAACTGTATGCGCCACTCTTATTAGGATAAAGGCGGCGGAAGATGTCGACATAGCCATGTGAAACCACCTCATCAAGCCATGCCCGCTCCTCAGGTAAGAATCCTGTGTTTTTTTCATTTTCTTTTGGTCTCGCAAGATCAATCGCTTCATGTGCCGTGTTCACATCGCCACAAAAAATAATTGGCTTTCCGGTTTTACGGACAGCATTGATGCGTTCAAGAAACGCATCGTAGAACCGGAGTTTATAGTCGATGCGATGCGGGCCGCCGCCTCCATTAGGGAAGTAGACGTTCCACAACACAAAGTCTTTGAAATGTGCTTCAAGAAGCCGACCTTCATCATCAAATTCTTTTACGCCCAAGCCATCGATCACTTGTTGTGGTTTCTCTTTACTAAAAATAGCAACACCACTGTATCCTTTCTTCACTTTCGACCAAGAGAATACCGAATGATAACCCTTTGGGTTTCGAGTCTCTTCTGTGAGTTGCATCGGTTCTGACTTTGTTTCTTGAATACAAAAAATGTCTGCATCAGCTTTATGAAAAAAATTCCAATCTCCCTTTCGAACAACCGCACGGAGTCCATTCACGTTCCACGAAATGATACGCATAAGAGAAGTATACAGTTCTCATCTTGGTCATCAATATATGAGACAGACGACCTGCAACTCAAACGTCTGACACAGTGAGTCATGTTCGTCGTTTCCCGTGAAATTGTTTGTGGATTTCTTTAAGCTTTGCGTCAGTCACGTGTGTGTAGATTTGCGTTGTCGAAATATTTGCGTGACCAAGAAGTGCTTGGACTGATCGGAGGTCGGCACCGTTCTCAAGAAGATCTGTCGCAAACGAGTGGCGAATCACGTGTGGGGTGACTTTCTTTGAAATGCCTGCTTTCACCGCATAATGTTTGATCAACCGTTCGACAGAACGTGGAGTAAGGCGGAGCGACGCATTCCCATCCGATTTCTCTCGGTTCATCCGCTGGCGCACAAAGAGCGCATCATCGGTGTCGTCACGCTTGTCGAGATACTGTTTCACCGCCCGCTTGGCTCCATCAGACAAAAAGACGACACGAACTTTCTCTCCCTTCCCACGAACTGACAGTTCATCGCGGGTAAGGTCAATCTCTCGAGGCAGAGAACAGAGTTCTGACACACGCAGCCCCGTTGAAAAAAAGAGTTCGAGAATCGCTCGGTCTCGCAGAGCTTGGATACTGGATCCTTGTGGCGATTTCATGAGACGCTCAAGCTCAATGGGAGTAATGAGATCAATCTGGCGTTCAGGGGTTTTTGCGAGTTCAATAGATTCAGGGGGGAGCGAAGGGATCCGCCGTTTCACACAATACTTGAGGAACGCTCGGAGTGCGATGAGGTGGTAATTCTGAGTACGCTTTTTCATCGTGGACCCCTGTGCACCTCCCGTGATTCCTGGCTGACGATTGAGCCAGAGTCGGTAGTCTCTTACCACTCCATCAGTGATATCTTCTGGGTGTTTCACCTTGCTCTGTGTTAAAAAACGCTCAAGATAATGTGCATAGTTCTCAACTGTTTTCACACTACGCCCTCGCTCCACTTCAACATAAGCAAGAAAATCCTTTACAAGCTCAGACACTGTTATCATCCTTCTATTATATAGAACGAAAAGCAGGGCACATATTCTTTCGACAAAAGAGTATGTGAACTACGCGCTTGTTCCTTTCCATTCAAATGATACGATGAAGGTACTTATTTTCTCTATGATGATGCCTCCTGAAGGATTTGAATCTGCGCCAATTGGCGATGTACCAAATATTCCAGAAGGAATGCGCGAGGGGAGTAGTTGGGATGAAACACTAGAAGTATATTCAGAGGCAGAAGAAAGAGGCGGTCCATGGATTACTTTGCAGGAAGGTGATTTACAGAAAGGAGATTTTCACCCAGATCAACTAAGAAATTCTGGAGGTCTTTGACTTTCCATTGAAAAAGAGTAGGGTGAAGGCTATGAACGATGGCATAGAGTACGAACCAATATCGACAGAAGGAGTATCCGACAATGTGAGCGCCAATGCGGTTATAGAAAACCTCACAAAAAGTGGTGCGGTGTTGGGACACACTGATGCTGTGCTTGAGCAAGTTTCACGTACTTCAAAAGATGAGGGGCTCTCATTGGATGACCTAAAAAGGGGGCTAGGTGAGCACGGAGTTAGTGTTCATGATGACCCACGAAATGAACCTGATTTCTGGCACGATGGACGAGACACGCACGCAAAAGCATTTCTCGAAACCCAACAAGCTCAATAACGTTGCGTGCTTGCAATTTCATCATATCTGTGCTATACTCCATTTATGCTTACGAAAAAGAAAAAGCAGGCTGTCATCAAGAAAGTGGCACGCCACGAGAAAGATACTGGGTCTCCTGAGGTGCAGATCAGTATTTTGACTGAACGAGTGAATGAACTTACTCGCCACCTCAAGGAAAACAAGAACGATCTTCACTCACGTCGAGGACTTCTTAAGCTTGTTGCGGATCGCAGAGCACACATGAAGTATCTCGAGAAGAAAAACACAAAGTCGTTTAAGGATGTTGTGAAGAAAGTTGGTTTGAAGTAATACACAAGTACGCCGCACCTTGGCACGAGTGAGTGTGCGGCAGTAGTTGTGTTTTCATTTTTTTATACTGAACCTCGTGCGAAAATTTTTTTATGCCAATAGTGAAACATCCGAGCCAGCGTGTTGCTGTGTTCATTGATACGCAAAATCTTTATCATAGCGCCAAACATCTTCATGGTGCACGAGTGCATTTTGGAAACGTCTTATCAGATGCAGTCATGGGCCGTCAGCTCGTTCGAGCCATTGCGTATGTGATCGCAACAGAGAGTGGTGACGAAAATGCGTTTTTTGACGCACTCCAGAATATGGGGATTGAAACAAAAATTAAAGATCTTCAAGTCTTTTCGGGCGGAGCAAAAAAAGCAGATTGGGATGTGGGACTCGCAATCGACGCTGTGCGCCTTGCAGCAAAAGTCGATGCAATTATCATCGTCTCTGGAGATGGAGATTTTGTTCCTCTTGTGGAATATCTCAAATATACACACGGAGTACAGGTAGAAGTTGCTTCGTTTGGAGCATCATCATCTTCAAAATTGAAAGAATCTGCGGATGAATTTTTCGACCTTTCGCTTGACCCAACTCGATATGTCCTTGGAAAAGAACCAAGTCGCCGACCACGAAGACGGTAGAAAAAGCCTCCCTTGCGGAGGCTTTTGTTTTCTATATGATGGAAGCATTATTCATCACTATCTTTTGCCGACAGATGGATAGGATTGAAGCGTTGGGCTTCAAGACTATGATCTGACGGTAAAGAGACTCACATTTATCATGGTCACAAAAACATATTCACTAGAGATTGGCGGAAAAACACTTGTTGCAGAATTCACCGATCTAGCCGAACAAGCACATGGATCCGTCATTCTGAGAATGGGGAATACTGCGGTACTTGCAACAGCGGTCATGGGAAAGCACCCAAAAGAAGGGGGAGACTTTTTTCCACTGACCGTTGACTACGAAGAACGCTTTTATGCAGCAGGAGAAATTCTTGGGAGTCAGTACGTGCGTCGAGAAGGAAAGCCGAGCGAGCAAGCTATTTTGTCTGGACGTATTATTGATCGGACCATCCGCCCCCTCTTTGATTCACGGATTAGACACGACGTTCAAGTGGTCATCACTGTTCTTGCACTTGATAAAGAAGATCCTGATATTCTTGCGGTCAATGCTGCGTCACTTGCACTGGCAACGAGCAATATTCCGTGGAACGGCCCTGTATCAGCAGTTCGTGTTGCGCACCACAATGGATCGTTCGAAACCTTTCTTGATACACCTACAGACAACACAGTCGAGACATGCGAACTTGTGGTGTGTGGCAAGGATGGCAACATCAATATGATTGAGATGGGTGGGAATGAAATCGATGAAGCTGTGGTTGCGGCAGGACTCCAAACTGCACAAAAGACCATTGCTGCTCTCCAAGCATTTCAAGAAAACATCATCAAAGATATCGGAAAAAAGAAACGTGTTCTTATACTCCCAGAAGTAGGAGATGACATTAAAACACTGTTTGCAGAAAACATAGCACCAAGACTTGAAGAAACAATTTTTTCTGGAGCGGGAAGGGCAAATGAGTACGCACTCTTAGAAGAATGGGAAAAAGAAGTTGAGGCACACGAAGAAATGGATGCCGCACTTGCGAGTGCATATTTTGATGATGCGGTGAATACACTCCTCCACAAAAAAGCTATTGATGAAGGAAAGCGACCTGACGGACGAGGGTTTGATGAGGTTCGCCCTTTGTTTGCGAAAGCAGGGGGTATCTCACAAGTCCTTCATGGAACAGGAACATTCTACAGAGGAGGAACCCACGTACTCTCCGTGCTTACACTTGGGGGGCCAAACGAGGCATTGACCATCGAGGGAATGGAAGAGAAAGGAAAAAAACGATTTATGCATCATTATAATTTTCCACCATTTTCATCAGGAGAGACTGGCCGCATGGGTGGCCTCAACCGCCGCATGATAGGTCACGGAGCCCTTGCAGAAAAAGCGCTTCGTGCAGTCTTGCCAACAAAAGAGGCCTTCCCATACACAATTCGTATTGTCTCTGAAGCATTTGCATCAAACGGATCAACCTCAATGGGGTCTGTCTGTGGAGGAACGATCGCACTATTAGATGCTGGGGTTCCCATCACTCGTCCTGTTGCGGGAATCGCATCTGGTCTCATGATGGAATCTCCGTCGCGGTACAAGGTGCTCACCGATATTCAGGGACCTGAGGACCATCACGGGGATATGGATTTTAAGGTTGCTGGAACAACAAAAGGAATCACTGCTATCCAAATGGATGTCAAAGTTGATGGTGTACCGCTTCCCATTCTCAAAGAAGCTCTTGAAAAAGCTCGGCTTGCCAGACTACATATTTTAAAAACCATGGAAGCAGCAATCTCGTCTCCGCGACCGGATATTTCTCCCTATGCGCCAAAGATCGTATCGCTCAGGATAAAACAAGATCAGATTGGTCTTGTGATTGGTCCTGGAGGAAAAACAATTAATGCTATTCGCGAAGAAACTGGAGCAGAAATTGAAATTGAAGAAGATGGAACCGTCTATGTAACAGGGAAAAATGGAGCCGCAGAAAAAGCGCGTGATATTATCGCAGAAATGACACGTGAATATAAAGCCGGAGATCGGTTTGAGGGGGAGGTCACGCGCATTCTTGATTTTGGGGCGTTTGTCAAAATTGGAAAAAACACGGAGGGTCTTGTGCATATCTCAGAACTTTCACCAGTGCGGGTCAACAAAGTCACAGATCTTGTGAAGCTTGGTGACATACTCCCAGTTGTCATAAAGGAAATTGATGAAAAAGAACGGATCAATCTTTCAGTCAAACGTGCGGATCCAATTTTCTTTGACAAGAAAAAGGACGGCAAGATCTAGCCAACAGTGCTT
>CAZUMX010000009.1:23924-28774 GCA_964622275.1 uncultured Candidatus Saccharibacteria bacterium | reverse complement strand
TTGGTCCAAAGAAACTCCACGGAATTTTTCGAAATATTCCGCTTCAGGCCCAAGAGGGCAATACACTTAGAGTATTTGGAATCAAGGATGTCACGGTCACTAATCATGATGGGAAACCTATTCCTTTTGAAACAATAAACGAACGAACATTTCTCAGACTCAAAATCGGCGATCCAGATGTGTTGGTCACGGGGGCCATTGAATACAATATTTCCTATACGGCAGAGACCATCATGCGTGGATTTAGTAAGTTCGATGAATGGTTGTGGGACGTGACGAGTTCAAACTGGCCAGTGCCAATTGCGAGAGCTCGAGTGAATGTTGTATTTCCTGAAGCAATCCCTGTCCAAGACTTGGTGCGTAGTTGCGTAACAACTCCACCTGGAGAAACAGAGCGAAAAGAAACATGCCAAGTAGGATTTATCGATCGGACAGACGATGGTCGCACTCCATCAATCCAAATGATGGATTTGAATCTCGCACCAAGAGAGAGTATGTATATCGGCCTGGGTTTTCCAAAAGCATTTATCAAAAATGTTCCTGAGACGACAGCTCCAACAGATACTCAGCCAGCAAAAATCGAACAAGCGCTTCCCGCAGCACTCATGCTGATCGTCCTCGGTGTCGCTGTGCGAGAAATTCTTAAGAGAAAAAAACCTCACCTAGTCAGGGAATGATTCCTCGTGTACTATCTTTCCGTTACTAGATCGGAGTGTGGTGTAACGGCAACATACGCGATTCGGGTTCGCGTGACTCAGGGTTCGAATCCCTGCACTCCGACATGAGGAATACAAAGCATCTAGATGCTCGTGCACGCCCGACACGACTGACATGTAGCGTGTTACTTGAAAAAGATGGGAAACTGCTTCTTGTCCAAGAAGGGAAAGGAACAAAAGCATATGGGAAGTGGAATCAACCCGCTGGGCACCTCGATGAAGGAGAATCGCCAATTGATTGCGCAAAACGAGAAGCACTCGAAGAATCCGGCTATAAAATACATATCCATTCTTTGATTGCGGTCATCTATTACCGTGAGCAGATACAAAATGGACATCCTATGCATATTCATTTTTGTTTTACTGCCCGTCCCATTGGTAAACAATCTCAAACACTTGCGGACGACGTGATTCAAGCAAAATGGTTTACAAAAGGTGAACTCAAACGATTTCCTAAAAAAGATTTTCGTGGTCCTGATACGATAGTGCGACTTGAACTTTGGTTAAAGAAGAAAAAAGGTATTTCCACGCAACAGATTTTTTTGCGTGAACATAAGATCTAGTCCGCATCTATACATGACCAACTTTTGCAAGGGAAGCGTTCGACAATTGTCGGGCGCTTTTTTGTTTTTTTGACTAAAGAAAAAACATGTATTCCAACGTAAAACTGTGGATAACAAAATATGCAAAGTGGGATGAAGTGGTATAGAATGTACGCATGTGGGATTAAGTGGGAACATCTCACATGCACTCTGCAAACGAGTGTGGGACACAAAACTAAATAGCAGGAACCGGGGCCACCAGGGTCGAGCTCCGGATTTCCTGTCTCCGAAATGACCGAGATCCGATTTCGATCATTTCCACTTTTTTATGTTTATCGGTGAATATACGCATACAGTAGATCCTAAGAAACGCCTTTCCATTCCCACGAAGTTCCGTGGGGAGCTTGGCAAGCGAATGGTGGTGACTCATGGTCTTAATAAATGTCTTGCGATATATCCCATGGCCCGTTGGAAGGAGACCGCTGAGAAGCTCGCAAAGCTCTCAATGGGACGAACCGACACACGTGCGTTCAGCCGCTTTATGCTCGCTGGTGCCGTAGAGGTCGAAATCGACCAGATTGGGCGTATTCTTCTTCCTGATTTCTTGAAGTCCTTCGCGGGCCTCAAGGACAAGGTCGTGCTTGCTGGCGTTTACGATCGCGTTGAAGTCTGGGACGAGAAGTCCTGGGGTACATATAAAGCGCAGATTGCTAAAGACGCTGATGCAATGGCTGAGAAACTAGGAGAGAGTGGTGTGTTCTAGTTTGCAATGAATCAACACGTTCACATTCCTGTTCTTTTTCAAGAAGTGCTTGATGCCCTTCATCTCAAGCCTGGGATGACGGTGCTTGATGCTACCTTTGGCGGTGGTGGTCATGCACGAAAGATATCTGAGATCACTGGCGCTTCAGGGAAGCTTGTGACTCTGGATGCGGATGCCGAAGCCTTTCGTCGTACAGATGTACGGACATTTGCTTCACCAGTGATACCCGTCGTCGGAAACTTTCGTAACCTTGATACCATTCTCAAAGAGCATCATGTAACGACACTCCATGCGGCATTGTTTGATCTTGGACTCTCATCGTTCACACTAGAAACGTCGAAGCGTGGTTTCTCATTCCAAAATGACGAGCCGCTTCTCATGACGTTTAGCGAAGATCCTGATGGCGTTACCGCTGAAACGGTCGTGAATGATTGGAGCGAAGAAACTCTCGCAGATATCATCTATGGTTTTGGCGACGAGCGTGCGTCCAGAAGAATTGCTCGTGCGATTGTAGAAGTGCGTGCCCGTGATCGCATCACGACGACCGCAAAACTTGCAGAAATTGTGAGTTCGGTTGTTCGCCCTGGTCCAAAGGGTAGGCACCCTGCGACTCGGACATTTCAAGCGATTCGTATGGCGGTCAACGACGAATTCGGTGCGATCAAAGCCGGTGT
Organism: uncultured Candidatus Saccharibacteria bacterium; assembly: GCA_964622275.1. Classification (GTDB taxonomy): domain Bacteria; phylum Patescibacteriota; class Minisyncoccia; order Phycocordibacterales; family UBA6899; genus CAYPEZ01. The sequence goes on along the minus strand of CAZUMX010000009.1, from coordinate 26,079 downwards.
GAGAAGTGCGGTAGAGCACCTTGCCCCAGGAGCGCGAATCGCAATCATCAGTTTTCATAGTGGCGAAGACCGTATAGTGAAAACACTGTTTCGATCATTATCTCAAGATGGCAAGTTGTCATTAATCACAAAAAAACCGATTGTTCCTTCGGTCAATGAGCAAAAAGGAAATCCTCGTTCGCGTAGCGCAAAACTTCGTGTGGCAGAAAGAGCCACAGATATTTACACAGACGTATGAAAGTCACTGTTCATCTACAAAAAAGTCCACGTGTTATTTACATCCCAGTTCGGGCGTCTTCGCGTGCATCACAAGACCGGCAGCAACGCAAAAAATAGTATGACCTTTTCTATTCCATCTTTTTCATCACCACGTTTTGCTCGGTCTCTCCCGATACCACTTTCGATGTGTCTGCTTCTTCTGAGTGCGTGTGCAGCACTTTTTTCATACGGATATTCACTGCGCACCACCATTCATTATGCTGTCGAGAGAGAGAATATGATGGAAAGTATTGCTCGTACTCGTGCCTCGATTACTGCTCTTGATAAAGAATATGTTGAGCTCACAAAAGACCTGTCACTCGAACGTGCGCAAGCACTTGGCTTTCATGAAGTTGGGGAATCGTTGTATATTGCTGTCGCACCTGCCCCCGCAACCGTAGGTCGAGCACGATAATTTTATGACGGCGGCCACGACACATGGGCGCCTAAGAATCATCTTCGGAGGTATTGCCCTCATTGGGGTTATTTTCTTTGGTCGTCTCTACTCGATCCAGATAACGCATGGCGCAGACTATCGTGATGATGCAGAAAAACAGTATGTCGCAAGTGTCCCTGATATTTATAATCGTGGCTCTATATACTTTGAGGGAAAAGACGGAGAGAAGGTCTCTGCGGCAACACTAGAAACCGGTTACGTGCTTGCGATCAATCCAAAACTCATAATCAACAAAGATGATGCTTTTCGAGTTCTTTCGGGAGTAATTGCTCTTGACCGAGATGACTTTATGACAAAAGCAAGTAAGAAAAATGACCCTTATGAAGAGGTTGCCCGCCGTGTTCCTGAAGAGGTGAAGGATAAGATCATGGCCCTTGAGATTCCAGGTGTTCAAACATTTCGAGAGCGATGGAGAGTCTATCCTAGCGGATCTCTCGCATCTCAAGTGATTGGAATGGTGGGGTATCAAGACGGAACACTCAGCGGTCGGTACGGAATTGAGCGTGCATACAACGACACGCTCTCACGTAATAGCGAGGGGCTGTACGTAAACTTCTTTGCTGACATGTTTCTCAACCTCAGTACGACGCTTGCGACAGATGAGCCAAAGACAAAAGAAGGAGATGTGGTGCTGACGATCGAACCAAAAGTTCAAGCCGAGCTAGAAACGTTGCTCAAAGAAACTCAAAAAAAATGGCATGCGGAAAGTGCGGGGGGTATAGTGATGGATCCCCGAGACGGAAAGATCATAGCCATGGGCGCTCTTCCGGATTTTGATCCAAACCACATCAAGGATATTGATTCTGTGAAAGTTCTTGCGAATCCACTTGTTGAAGGTGTGTATGAAATGGGGTCAACGATCAAGCCGCTGACCATTGCAGCCGGACTCGATGCTGGGGCAATCACTCCTCATACGACATACAACGATCTTGGGGTGATGACGCTCGATAAGAAAACATTTTCAAACTTTGATGGGAAAGGGAGAGGGCCCAACACACCAGTGCAAGAAATTCTTTCGCAGTCTCTTAATACTGGTGTGGCCTGGGTGACACAGCGCATGGGTAATGGAACTCTCAGGCAATATTTTCGAGAAAAGTACCATCTGGGTGATGAAACAGGGATTGATCTTCCGAACGAAGTCGCAGGTCTGATGGACAATCTTGAGTCTCGTCGCGATATTGAGTACGCAACCGCATCCTTCGGCCAAGGGATCGCAATGAGTCCTATCAATGTTGTCACCGCACTTGCATCACTTGGAAATGGGGGGAAGCTTGTGAATCCATACGTTGTCAGTCGTATTGAGTATACGGATGGGGGAGAACGTGTGACAGTTCCCAATCCGCCGCAAGAAATTCTCAAACCACAAACCAGTGATGACATTACTCGCATGCTTGTGACTGTAGTCGACAAGGCTCTTCGAGGTGGGACAGCAAAAATGGA
>CAZUMX010000009.1:6362-23824 GCA_964622275.1 uncultured Candidatus Saccharibacteria bacterium | reverse complement strand
GCATGCTTGTGACTGTAGTCGACAAGGCTCTTCGAGGTGGGACAGCAAAAATGGATGATTATAGTATCGCCGCAAAAACAGGAACAGCACAGATGGCTAGACCCCACGAGCTTGGAGGGGGGTATTATGATGATCGATACATGCATACGTTCTTTGGCTACTATCCCGCATATGATCCACAGTTCATCGTGTTTATGTACCTGACGTATCCAAAGGAGGTAAAATACGCATCAGAGACACTCACAACACCATTTATGGCTTTGGCGAAGTTTCTCCTCCAGTATTACAACATTCCCCCAGACCGTGGTCCTAATGTTGTGACACTCTCACATCGGTAAAAAGCATCAAGATATGAAGACATTTCTTAAACAATGGATCACCCGGATACTGGTATGGGAGGCAAAACGCGTACTCCATATCCATGAGCCTCGTATTGTGATGGTTGCCGGGAGTGTGGGAAAGACATCGACCAAAGACGCCATTGCTGCCGTGCTTTCAAAAACATATTCTGTCAGAAAGAGTGATAAAAGTTTTAATAGTGATATCGGTGTCCCTCTTGCGATCTTGGGTCTCGAAAATGCGTGGGGAAATCCATTCAAATGGGCAGTAAATCTCTTTCGTGGTGCACGTGCTGTCTTTGCAAAAGAGTTTCCAAAAGTCCTCGTACTTGAAATTGGTGCAGATCACCCAGGAGACATTAAACAGATTCTCCAATGGATAAAACCCCACCTCAGTGTGGTGACAAGTTTTCCAGACACCCCCGTGCACGTCGAGTTCTTTTCTTCGAGGGAAGCACTGTGGGAAGAAGATGCCGAAGTGATCCGAGCGCTCCCGGCGAATGGCACCGTCGTAACAAACGCAGACGATCGCAATATTGCACAATATCTCACACGTGTATCCAATCCAACACTCACATATGGGATGCACGAAGCATGTGATGTGCGCGGAACTTCAGTCCGTGCGTATAGTGACAATGGGGTTGTGCGAGGCATGGAAATGGATGTGGTGTATCGTAGCGAGAGAAAAACCATACGCATTCCAGGAATACTGGGAGACCACCTGATGTATGCGCTTCTTGCTGGTATTTCTGTGGGGATCGCTGAAGGTGTTTCGTATGACGACAGTATCTCTGGAGTATCCCAAAGCGAACGGCCGAAGGGACGTATGCGCATTTATGAAGGATTAAACCACACCACACTTATAGATGACACGTACAATGCGTCTCCGATCGCGGTCGAGGCAGCACTCAAGACTCTCGAACATCTTCCTGTGGTTGGTAGACGGATCGTTGTTCTTGGAGATATGCGCGAACTTGGTGGATACTCAGTGACCGAGCATCGTAAAGCAGGGCTCCTCGCAGGGAATATCGCTGACATCGTGATAGGTGTAGGCCAGAGCGCAAAAGATCTTGTCGAAAGTGCGAAAGGGAGAAAGGCGAGTGTTGTAGAGTGGTACGCAAACGCTGTTGAAGCAGGGAAGAGAGTGGGGGATCTCCTAGAAAAGGGTGATATTGTTCTCGTCAAGGGATCTCAAGGCGTGCGAATGGAGAAATGCGCAATACAGCTGCTTGCGAATATTGAAGATGCGAAGAATCTGCCGCGGCAGGAGAGAGCGTGGAGGGGGAGGTAGAATTAAAGATATAATTTATATATGGTGAAAAAAATATTGGGGGCCTGTTTAATGATATCAGTCGGGGGGCTTGCATTTTTCATGTACTCGAGAAACACAGATATTCCCCCCGAACCTGACCCTATTTTAAATAATGCTACGGTTGCTGGTGTAGACAGCAATACGAACGGTATCCGTGATGATGTGGAAAGAATTATCTCTAAAGAATTTAGTGGGACTCCCGACTTTGCTCCCGCAATGGAATATGCGCGAATATATCAAGCATACCTGACCAATCCTCCTCCAAAGAGTAGGCAGGAAGCATTGCAACTAGTTGGGCAAGAATATTGTTCGACAATAAATGCAAGCATGAAGGTCAGAAGCTTCCACATGAGTCAAATTGTTGTAAATACCTCGGAGCGACAAACAGCACTTGATGCGTTCAATGATGTCCTTGGTTTGTATGATTCGCTAGAATTGGTGGGAGTAGCGCCATGTTTACAAAAATAATATGTAAACACCGGGGTGCATAGAGCTTCAGGGGTTTTTGAAAAAGCACCTGACATGCTCGCTGCGCTTCACGAGCGGCTTTGAGATGTTATTGTGGTCGCTCCAAAGCGTCAGCAGCACTTTCAGTATTTCCTTTTGAATGAATAACCCCGCCTAGAAGCGGGGTGTACGTTATTGATACATGCGTGTTTTGATCTGATCGAGAAGAGCGATGATTGTAGGATCGGTAATCTTCGTGAATCGCTTTTTTGTTATTCCATTCACTTCGACATCGCCCATCCACATGAGAAGTGGGCGATTATCGATTGCGGGGACACCAAGCTTTTTCGAGGCCTGGTACACTGCCGCTTCTTCATAGAGAGGGCGATAGTTGACGAAGTGTTCGTCATTCTCGGTGTGAAAACCAACACCAAGAAACTCGTATGCATAGGTATTCACTGCGCCATCGGGACGATGTTTGTAGTGATAATAATAACCAAGTTCAGGGACAAGAGTTGGCATTTTCATAAAGTACTCCAGTGTTTCTCTACACAGAATACACAAAAAGAATTCCCTTGTCTCGGCTTTGAGTTCATGGTTTTCTCATGGTACTGTTAAGAGTATATGACATGGCTCACACAACTTTTTGTTCGAATAAGAAACGGCTTTTATGGCCCCGCTGCATATGCAGATGCAGCGCAGCAGCTATTTCCTAGAGGGATATCTTACGCATTCAGTATAGGACTTATCGGAGCGATCACCGTAGTGATACTCCTTATTCCCGTCGTCGTCCGTGTGGCAAAGATGGATATCACACAAGCTGCGGTCGAGCAGGTGTATCCCGGAGACCTTGAGATTGTAGTCAAAAATGGTGTCGCAACCACGAGTGCGGCGCAGCCATACTTCCTCGCATTGCGAGATGTTTTTCCTGGTGCTGAGATGCCACCTTCACCTAACGCCACAGAGCCCAAGTATCTCCTTGCTATCGATACCACGCACCCACTGACACTTGAAGAAGTTCGTGCGATGGATTCCTTTGCGGTGCTTGGAGAGAAGACAATCTATTTCAAAAAGAACGATGCGGAGATTCGTTCCTATAGCTTGGCAGAAGTAAAGGAGCTCACGATCAACAAGAGTGAAGCGACACGCCTCGCCATGAAGGTTCTTCCTATTCTTCGTACGATCATGTTCTTTCTTCCTGTGGTTGCTTTTGTGTTCATCCTCATATTTTCGGCAATTGGACACATCATGCTCGGATTCATTGCTGCATTTGTTGTGAAGTTTGTGACAGGCATCCGCGGATATACGCTTCAGTATGAGCAGGCATTTGTTGTTGCGCTCTTTGCAATGATTCCTATCGCTGTTCTTGGTGCCATTACAGACATTCTCGGGCTCCGTGGGTCAGGGCTTATCAACCTCGCCATATTCATTGCGCTCTTAATCATTCATTTCCCACAAAAGACTGCTCAAGGCGCAGGGAATGGAGAGAACACCTCTGTGCCTCCTGTAGAGAAGGTCTAGGAATTATTTTCGCAGGATCTTTTCTACTGGCTTGCCTTTGGCGAGTTCGTCGACGAGTTTGTCGAGATAACGAACGTTCTTCATGAAAGGGTCTTTGATTTCTTCGACTCGGACTCCGCAGATGGTGCCTGTGATGAGTGTTCGCTTCGGATTCATCTTTGGAGCGTTTTTGAAGAATGTCTCAAAGTTGGTTTCTTTGTAGAGTTGTGTCTCAAGGCCTTTTTGCGTGTACCCAGTGAGCCAGCGGACGATGGTGTCGAGCTCTTCCTTGGTGCGGGATTTTCGTTCTACTTTTTTGAGGTACATTGGGTAGACTTTTGCGACGGGCATTGTCGCTATGCGATTGCTATTCTTGGGGGACATGGGGGAATTATAGCAGGGAGTAAGTGCGTGGTACGATAAAGTCATATGAATATAATCCCAAAGAACACTGTGTGCCTCTGGTACGAGAAGGACGCAGAGTCTGCTGCCAAGTTCTATGCGTCGGTTTTCCCCGATAGTGCGGTCGGCGCTATCCAGCATGCACCGTCGGATTTTCCTGATGGGAAAAAGGGCGATGTCCTCACGGTCGAGTTCACGGTCTGCGGGATCCCATGCATCGCTATCAACGGCGGGCCCACGTTCAAGCAGAGCGAAGCATTCTCATTTCAGATTGCGACCGATTCGCAGGAAGAGACCGACAGATATTGGAATGCGATCGTCGGAAACGGAGGGGCCGAGAGTCAGTGCGGATGGTGTAAGGACAAGTGGGGCCTCAATTGGCAGATCACGCCGAGGGTACTCACCGAAGCGATGGCGAAAGGGGGAGCTCCGGCCAAGCGCGCTTTCGATGCGATGATGGGGATGCGGAAGATTGATGTTGCTAAGATTACGGCGGCTTTGCGGGGGTAGGGGGGTCTGTAGTGTGACAAAAAATGGGGATAAAATTCGATATTAAATCATTTGGTTCAATCACTATTCGGCTGACCAAAAAGAGCTGGTTCAAGTACTCGAAGAAGATATAATAAGCCTATGAATATCTCTGAGCAGATGCAAAAATTTAATAAGAGGTGGAATACTTCTTCAGACGCATCATATGAAGATGAGTTTAGAAAGTTTAAAACTCGTATTCTCGATATAGTTAAAGATATTGATGCCTACTTATCAGAAGACAGCATCACTGAATTCTGTCAGTTTTATGGAATATCTGAACGCTGGAGTACAAATGACTACAGTGGTCATAAATGGAGTTCAAACGTCGAAGATAAATTTAAGTCAGAAACTAATGAAATCGAATTTTATAGACTGATAGAAATACTGTTTACATTAAAAATATACGAGAAGTCAGACTACTCAAGACAAATAGTTTTTAGCAGAGATATCTTATTCAGAAAGATAGTAAAGGCTTTAGAGTTTTCAAATGTAAACCTTACTATCACAGCAGTAGATGGAGATGTGGTCTTATATCCAAAAGGTGAGAAATTTCTTGATGAAGAACTAGTAAACCTTCCATTGTCTTTCTTGGATAAAACTTCAGCAAGTCACTTCACTGATGCCTTGTCATTTTATCAGTCAAAAAATTCCATCAAGTCAGCTGAAAGCCTCAGACGGTCTCTTGAGGAATTTCTAAAATATAAACTAAAAAACACAAAGGGATTAAAGGCGAATGTTGTTGAGTTCCAAACTAAGCTTAAAGGCGACGGCAGAGATGCTCAAATCAGAAATGTCATTGGATCTATCCCTAGTTTTCTAGATTCTTTTTTTAATGAAAATACCAAACATAATGACGGAGATATAAATGAGGCCGAAAATGAATTTTTAATTTATCAAACAGGCCTTCTGTTGAGATATTTTGAAAAAAATCTATAGTTCACTAGAAAGCGATATAATTGGGACAGCCACGATTAACTTAGATATGGTGTGGTCTGGTTCTAAAGCAATGCGAGGTCAGTTGCGGGCAGGCATTTCTTTGTGGTCAACAATATTCTTGTTGCCGTCGCAACAAGAATTTCTCGACCCGGCCTCGCGGTTTCGTCTGCTGATGAAACATCGCTCCGGCTTCACAAAACGCGAAAGGAAGTGGAGCAGTCCACTTCCTTTCGTCGATATGTGAACCGTTCCCTAACACCACTCGAACTCACTGGGTGCACGAGTTCCTTGTGGATCTAAACAGCGTACCAGGGGAGTCACCAGCACCAGAGCGGGGAGAAGGTGAGTGAGAGTCGCGTTCTTACCGAGTCTGCTATCCACCTGAGGGCATGGACAGGCTGGATGGGTGGGGGAGAATGAATAGTGCGTGAAAAAGCGCTTCACCCGGACCCATGTGCTCTTGATGATCGCGACCGCACTTGTCGTGGCTTATTTTCTTGCGCTCTTCATAGTAATGCCGCGGATTCACGATTCCGCTCTAGGCGAGTTCAGTCGAGGGCCTCTTGATATCGAACTACCGGAGGGAACGTCGCAGATCGCGTCCATGAACCGGGTCGGGCTACTGCAAGGCAACGGGAATCATTGCGACTACCTTGCTGGAAGCTTGGTGAAGACGGATGCTTCAAAAGAAGAACTCACCGAGTACTTCGCCCAGAATTACAAAGGCGAAGGGGCCGTACAGATAGTGTGGCTCGACGAGGAGAGCGTGTATACGGGCGCTTCATCGAGTCCCGCCACTATATTCGCGTTGCGCGACTGGATCATGGGCACTCCACAGACCGCGACCGGCACCGCGGTGGTTTTTGCATTTCGAACAGGTCTGACGTCATCGTTCGATTACAGATGTCGCTGATGGCATTGGCGTTTAGTGGCGATGCAGCGCAGGTCAGAAATGAGGATTACTAGTGCAATAGAAATATCACATGTCCAACGAAACGTTTGGAGGAAATGGGGATAAGTCCGATATTTTGATCAAATGTGTTGTCTAGTTTCGGCTAGGGTCACAACTCCTTTGTGCCTAATTTTTTGTGAGCCACAATAATTTCCTCGCCGTCGCTACGTAAATTTTCCAGCCCCGGCCTCGCGGTTTCGTCTGCTGATGAAACATGGCTCCGGCTTCACAAAACGCGAAAGGAAGTGGAGCAGTCCACTTCCTTTCGTCGATTTGTGAACCGTTTCGGAACACCACTCGAACTCACTGGGTGCACGCGATAATGGGGACAGTCACGATTGATTTCTAAAACATATGGTATAATATAATAGAAATGCCCCGTCTCGCTCGTGTCGACATTGGAGGAGAAATCTATCACGTCATTAATCGTGCGAATGGTCGTATGCAGATATTTAATGAAAAGGAGGATTATCTTCTTTTTGAGAAACTTCTCAAGGAAGCCAAGGAACTCACTGATATGCGTATTCTTGCGTACAGTATTATGCCCAATCATTGGCATCTTGTACTCCACCCAAGAAGTGACGGTGATCTTGGGATATTTATGCATCGACTCACTAATGCACACACTCGTCATGTCCATACACTGACAAAAACCATTGGGAGTGGACATCTCTATCAAGGACGATACAAATCATTTCTTGTTGATACCGACAACTATATCCTGACACTTATCAAGTATGTCGAGCGTAATCCTGTTCGTGCAAAACTTGTCCGACAGTGTGAAAACTGGCAATGGGGAAGTGCATGGAGACGCATCAATGGAACTCCAGCGCAAAAGAAACTGCTCAGTGGTTCACCAACACCACTCCCGCATGGATACAAACGCTGGATTAATACAGCAGACAAAGAAGACGATCTCGCGACCATTCGGCACGCACTGAATAAAGGTGTACCATATGGAAGGACGCGATGGGTTGATTCGATGGTAACGAAGTACCATCTTGAATCCACATTACGTACTGCAGGGCGACCGAAGAAAATATTATGACACGTAAAATCTAAATTAATCGTGACTGTCCCCATTATTCATTATTGCAACGGAAGAACGAGAATACCAGACGCGATAAATAGAAGTTTACAGCAGGTAATCGAAGTAAAGAATGTTGCTTCACAAGGACTGACACAACAAATTAAAGACAGTATTCAAATTGCACAAGAGCGAGGATACCAGTTCGTACTCTACGTCAGAGAAAATACTCAACTTTCAAAACCACTTCAACAGGCGATTTCGAATGGGACAGTACAACTACAACGTATGAGTAATGATGCCCTAAACGCCGCTGCAAAGACCTTGAGTGGAAAATAATATGAGAAAGCTAAAAACATCTTTTGCGTATAATCTTTCGGAGCAAAATAACCCAGCAAAAAGTATTTTGCCTATAGAAAGAGAGCTAGTCGACGATCTTAGATCTGTCGGTCTGGATATATATACTTCTGATCAATTGAGGAATACTTCTGATTCTTACCCAGAAGCGATCCCTGTATTGCTCAAACACCTCAAACTTCCTCAACAGTGGGAAATTAAAGACAACATCATTAGGTGTCTTACTGTGAAAGAAGCTAAAGGAATTGCTTTTGAACCAATATATCAGGTGTATCTTCACGAGACAGATGATCGTAAGTACGGTGTTATCGATTCTGAAGCAAATGCCCTTGCATATCTTGCTGAAAAGAAAGATATTGCAAAACTTATTGAACTCGCATTGGACAAAAAATATGGACGAACTCGCTCCTACTTTGTCGACCGCATTGCGAGCAGCGCAACCAAAGAGAATGTGGGGAAGATTAAGCATATTCTCGAAAAGTTGTCTCAAGAAGACGATGAAGGTATCGTTTTTCGAGCGAAGAAAGCCCTTACTCGAAAAAAGTTCTCCAATCAATAAGAATATTCTTGCCCCATTCCTCTGCCACTCTCTAAGACAATGACACATGTTCTTCATACAACAAGACGGTACCGCCACGGCACACGAAGTCCATATGACTTCGGCAAAACTGTTGGTAACTCGTTGGGAAACGTCCAAGTTCTCCAATGCGTACGAAATTTCGAAAAAGGTGACGAAACCGCACTGAATGCGATGTGGTGCGCGTATAAGCGTGCAAGGGTAGATGAAAATGGGGATAAGTCCGATATTTTGATCAAATGTATTGTCTAGTTTCGGCTAGGGTCACAACTCCGTTGTGCCTAATTTTATGTGAGCCACAATAATTTCCTCGCCGTCGTAATACGAAATGCATTGTCCCTGCGGGGCTGATCTTTGTGGTCCACAATAATTCGTTTTTCGTCAAAAACGAATTTTCCAGACCCGGCCTCGCGGTTTCGTCTGCTGACGAAACATCGCTCCGGCTTCACAAAAAGCACAAAACCCCGAGCAGTCGGGGTGTTTGTGTCTTTTTGTGAACCGTTTCGGAACACCACTCGAACTCATTGGGTGCACGAGTTCCTTGAGGACTCTCCCAGCGTACCAGAGGAGGAATCACGCCAATGGACGCGGGAAGGTGAGTGAGAGTCGCGTTCTCGTCGGGCCTGCTATCCACCTGGGGTGATGGACAGTCTGGGTGAGTGCGGGAGAATGGAATAGCGTATGACCGTGGAGCAAGAAAAAGTAGTTGATTTTGTGGGTGAGGACAACTCAACCGGCACCATCCGGCTTTCAATCAGCGATCATCTCGACTGGGCAGATCCAAAGAATGAACACTTGTTCACGCTGCAGGAAAAGCTCAACGCATATTTAGCCTTCATTGAAAGCGAAGAGCTCTACGAGAAGTTTCCACGTGCGCGAGGACGAAAGGTGGAGATCGTGGTTTACGGGAAGTATCCGTTAAGTTTGGAAGCTCAACGCTTCTACTCGCTTGCACGGACGAGAATCCGCGAGGCAGGTTTCGAGCTGGAGTTTGTATTGCTCGCAGAGGATGAGGCCCAAGCACGTACTTGAGAACACTGTCGGGCACGGCCCAACATCTTCTAGGTGGTGGAAGTGTGACTACCACTCACATTTCCAATGTGTGTGAACCGTTCCCTAACACCACTCGAACTCACTGGGTGCACGAGTTCCTTGTGGACTCTCCCAGAGTACCAGGGGTGTCACCAGTACCAGAGCGGGGAGAAGGTGAGTGACAGTCGCGTTCTCGCTGTTTCCGCTATCCACTCGGGGTCATGGACAGATTTTGCCACTTTGAAACAATGAAGACACACTCTCCTGCTGAAGGGAGAAAAGTGAGTCCCGCTCCGAAGAACATGCCCCCGATCAACAAAGAGCCAATCAGTGCAGACTTCAACGCCATGGATATCGACGGGGCAGTTAGGTTGCATCTTCCACTCGTGACAATGAAGGGGGAACCCTTGGAAGTGCCCTTGAGTGACGGAGTGATGGTGCAGATCACTGACGGAGAGATAGAGCATACCGGCCCCCTCAAGTTCAGAGCGCCGTCTTGGGTGGTGATGCCGTCTGCCTTCCAAAGCCAACCGGAGATTGATGTAAGTTTTGTTGACGTATGGCAATCGAGGTGGGATTGCAAGGTTGGAAGGGGCGTAGCAGAGAAAGCAGTACAGCAGGCTGAGAAGGAACTCGGATTAACAATTCGCAGTGGCTATAGATATTTCTTACGTCAGTTTGGATGGTGTGATCTGGGAGCAGACGAGGTTTATGGTCTTGGCGAGGATGTGCCGAAGCACCTCGATCTCATGGCAATCACACTGAGTGAGCGAAGTGAGATGAAACCAAGACTAAGAATGAATCTACTGCCCGTCATGAACGACGGCTTCGGCAATCTCTATTGCCTCGATACTGCGACCGATCTTGATGAAGAGAACCCCGTCGTGTTCTGGGACCACGAAGGTGATGAGGAACAAGTGCCCGAGAGAGTGGCCGACAGCTTTTCGGAGTGGTTCTCTGAATTGATTAAAAACGGATGATTGCAAGCGCGAGTGCGTGACTGTCACTCACATTCACAAGGTGTGTGACCCTACAGGGAATCGAACCCTGCTTCCATCCTTGAGAAGGATGTGTCCTAGCCGATAGACGATAGGGCCAATGGGGAAGAGAATAACATAAAAAACATATAAGTAAATAGTTTTTGAGAATGGGAGCATCTCTTGCATCCTCTCGAGAAAAGAGAGAAAATAGATGCACTTACTATAAACCTGTATATACAGAATCCTATGGCAGATCAAAAGAAAGAAGGGGGCGTCGCAGTAGAAGAAGGAAAGGGATTTTCGACGTCACTCATCGTTATCATTGTCCTCCTTATTGCTGGAGGAGCATATTTGATGCGTGGAAAGCCTGCGTCAGCACCTATTGAAGTTGAGGTTGAGACACCAACAACGACAGCTCCTGTCGTTTCAACAGAGAACCCTGTCGTCGCTGAGCGCGTCGCCAAAGTCCTCGCAACAGGTCTTGGTATTGCGCCAGAGCTTGTGAAGGTTGAGTCTATTACGGAGAAAGAGTGGAGCGACAGCTGTCTCGGACTTGGAAAAGCCGAGGAGTCATGTCTTCAAGCGATGACACCAGGGTATGAGGCGAAGCTTTCTGCACAAGGTGTCACCTATACGTACCGTACTGACAAGTCTGTGAACATCATTCGTATTGATCGCAACGCAACCAAATAATTAATCTCGATACATTCATATGGAACTCCTGAACGAAGTGAAGCGTGTGACAGGTTGGAAAACACTCATCGAACATGAAGGATTCTTTATCCTTCTGTCCGCAATTGCATCGACACTCATTCTGTGGTTCTTTCCAGGGATGGACCGTATTCGTGATGGATACATGCCTCAAACAGTTCACGCTGCAGCAGCTGTGACCGCAACAACACCACTCTCGGTGTCAGTCTCAGAGGTTGTTGTGTATCCTCAAGAGGAACTCTCTTCCGACGAGACACTTCCGCTCTAAGAAATATTTTTTTCGTGCGTCTAACACAAAAGGTCCCATATGGGACCTTTTGTGTTAGAGTGTCCACGTATGATGGATACAAAAAATTTTTGGATGACTCTCCCCAAACCCATTATGACCGTGGCGCCAATGGCAGATGTGACTGACGAAGTGTTTCGCGCCATGATCGCAAAGTATTCTCGTCACAAGAGAAAAGATGGTTCCATAGGAGGCCCTGATGTCATGTGGACGGAGTTTGTTTCTGCGGATGGGCTCTGTAGCCCAGGACGAGACATCCTTCTACGTGACCTCAAGTTCAAAGACGACGAGCGGCCAATTGTCGCGCAATTTTTTACCTCGAAGCCAGAGCACATGGAGCGTGTGGCGGGACTCGCTGCTGATCTTGGATTTGATGGCATCGATATCAACATGGGTTGTCCTGACAAGTCTATTGAAAAACAGGGTGCTGGAGCCGCAATGATGACGACACCAGATCTTGCTGTCGAGGTGATTCTTGCGGCGAAGAAGGGAAGCAAAGGTCTTCCTGTCTCGGTAAAGACTCGCGTAGGGTGGAACAAGGTCGAGATCGATACATGGCTGCCTCGCGTCTTGTCTGCAGAGCCCGCCGCAGTCACCATCCATGCTCGTACTCGCAAAGAACTTTCCCTTGTTCCAGCTCGATGGGAACACGTCAGACGTGCTGTAGAGATACGGGATGCGAGTGGGGCACAAGCTCGCATTCTTGGTAATGGCGATGTAAAAAGTCTTCAAGATGCAGAACGTAAAGCCAAGGAAACTGGAGCAGATGGTGTCATGATCGGGCGTGGCATATTTGGAAATCCGTGGTTCTTCAACCCAGACATCAGCGTGGAGCAAATTCCACTCAAAGAAAAACTTCGTGTCCTTGTCGAGCACACACATCTCTACGAAGAACGCCTTGGCGATATAAAAAGTTTTGCCATTATGAAAAAACATTTTAAGTCATATGTGCATGGCTTTGATGGTGCAAAAGAGTTGCGGACTGAACTCATGGACCAGCAGACCGCATCTGACGTACAGAGGGTTATTGACACTTGGCTGCACACACAAAAATAAAAAGCCCCCACGCATGCGTGAGGACCGTGTGAAAAAGAAAGAACTGAAGAGACAGGCAGCGCCTAGGGTCGCTTGCTCGGGGAGGGAGGTGGGATGAAAGAAGAGGACTTTCATCGCCATTGCCTAGGCGCCGCCTGCAGGAGAGAGTGTATCTGATAAAGGTATATTGTCAACAAAACAGATGTTCTACGTTATACTAATGGCATGGAAACACTCATGAAGGCGGACATCTTCTTTTTTGTGACAACGATCGCCGTGATCGCTATTACGGTGTGTCTCATCTATGCGGCGTATTATGTGATTCGTATTTTAAGAAACGTTGAAGAGATTTCTGAAGAAGTAAAGGCCGAGAGTCAGCTGGTCCGTGAAGATATCAGTGACCTTCGTTCGAATATCCGTGAGGAGGGGATGAAGGTGAAACACTTCACAAACTTCTTCTCAAAGGTCTCTGGAAAACGAAGCACTCGTGCGAAAAAAGAAAAATCAGAGTAAACTATAGGGCATCTTTGGGCGATATTAGGAGTCACTTATTTTATCTATGGCAAAGAAATTAGGAACAGGTGCAAAGGTTGGAATTGGAGCAGGTGTAGCTGCGGCAGCGCTCGGAGCAGCAGGCGCATATTTTCTTGCTTCAAAAAATGCTAAATCTCATCGTGCAAAGGCTCGAAAATTATTTGAGAAGGCAAAAGCAGATGTCACACGTGAGGCAAAGAAAATGAAGAAAATTTCCCAAGCTGACTATGAGCGTGTTGTTTCTGGTGTCATGAAAGGCTACGCGGCTCTCAAAGAAGAGCGCCCTGAAGAGCTTATGCATGTCGCCAATGAACTGAAGGCCGGCTGGAAATCCCTTGGAAAGAAAGCAGAGAAGACACTTCCAAAAGCAAAGGCCGCAGTAAAGAAAGCAGTCAAGAAAGTTGCTCCTAAGAAGACTGCTGCAAAGAAGCGTGCCTAATACCATGGCGGGGTGCGGAGGAAACTGCGCATGCGCAAAGCGTGCGGTGCTTGCGAAGCTCAGTTGTGATGAAACAAAGAAAAAACTCGGAATCTTCGAGGAGGGTGAAGTATGTCCATGTGGAAAACCTCTCAAGCTTTGTTGTAAGACAACAGGGAAGTCGTGTCAGGAAAATACTTGACAATCGTATAATATCAAGCATAATCATCAGCTGACATCGTCCTTTGCCAGCAACCTCTAGGGAGCAAGTTGATGAATACCAGCGCACCCCCGACTCTCGGAGAACTTCACACCGAGCGTCTTCGGCTTCTCAATATCCTGAGAACTGTCGAGAAGGTTTCGGAGCTCGAATCTCAGGAGCTCGAATCCGTGAACCTGATGCTCGAAACCCTGATTCTCGCTATTGAGCATCGTGATTCAGTGCGAGGCCTCTTGCCGTCTCTTTACCGAGCGTGTGTTGGACTTCACAACACAACGCTTGCCCACATTTCAGAACAGGCAGACACGCGTTTGTCAGCCTGACTTACCAACACCACCGAGTACAAGGATGATCTTGTGCTCGGTGTTTTGTTTTCACTCTATTGTTCCGGTATACTGATGGTCACCATGTCGACCCAAAAAGAACATACTGTCCTTTATCGTAAATATCGCCCAAAGACGTTTGCGGATGTTGTGGGACAAGATCATGTTGTTGATACACTCTCGCACGCAATCAAAGATAAAAAAACTGCACATGCGTATCTGTTTTTTGGCCCACGAGGAACTGGGAAGACGTCGATTGCGAGAATTTTTGCTTCAGAACTTGGAGCAAAACCTACGGACATCATCGAGATTGACGCCGCATCGAATACTGGCGTCGATGATATTCGGGAGCTCCGAGACACCGTCGGGTCCATGCCCTTCGAGTCTCTGGTGAAGGTGTACATCATCGACGAAGTACACATGCTCTCAAAGAGTGCCTTTAACGCACTTCTCAAGACTCTCGAGGAGCCACCCGCACACGTGGTCTTCATTCTTGCAACGACAGAAAAAGAAAAAGTCCCAGAGACAGTGCTTTCACGATGCCAGACATTCACATTTAAGATGCCGTCAAAAGACGTGCTCAAAAAGTTTGTCATCGAAGTGGCAAAGAAAGAAGGGAAGAAACTCGACGCTCCAAGCGCTGAGCTCATTGCCCAGTTTGGCGACGGGTCTTTCCGCGACTCTCTCGTCCACCTACAGCAGGTACTGACCTCAGCAGGAGAGAATGCTATTGATGTCAAAGAGGTGGCGCGTCTCATCGGCGCTCCCGCATTCGAACTCGTTAACGATTTTATTTCCGCCCTGGCCGAAGGGAGTGCTCAAAAAGGGATTCTCGCACTCCAAAGTGCGCTTGCGCAACACACGGACATGAAAGTGTATTTGCGACTCGTTCTCGAACGATTGCGTGCGATTCTGTATCTTCGCTACGCCCCGGAGACCAAAAAGACGCTCGAAGAAGAATATACCCCCGACGATCTTGGATTACTTGATGGGTATGCCAAAGACACAGCAAAACGTATTAATTCTCACACGCTCACTGTGTTCCTCGAGGCATACAATCGCATGGGGTATGCCGTGATCCCTTCGCTTCCAATAGAAATTGCTCTCATTGACGTCATACAGCGAGAAGCTGGAAAGAAGTAATGTACTCCTCGTTGTACGCATAAAAAAACCTCCATCATGATGATGGAGGTTTGGAGTGAATGAAGTGTGCGATGTGAAGGGCTCTGGCGTAGTCTGCGAGGATGAACAAGAGCCAGAGAAAAATGGGACCCCTCAGTGCTGGAAATCCGTAAAACGCAAACGGAATGAGCGTAACATTGATCGGTCTCCACGGACTTTGCCAGGTTTTGTGGTGCGTCATGTAGATTTTCTCAACTGATTCCTCTGTGACGCTTGCCATAAGGTTAACGTAACTGAGGGTAATAACTCCAGCGATGGCGTACCAGAGGCTGAGGTTAAATTCTTTCCGAGTTGCGATCGCAAGGATTATGCAACAGAATCCAAGCACGAGAAACATGACAATATCGAGGCCGCGCGGTGTGAGCCCAAGGCTTTTTGCCCCCCAAGCGATCTGCCGTGCGGTCCAGTGATCCATCGAAAGAAGAACAGTTTTCATCAGTCTCCTCATGAGCTGTGTCGTCTGCGAACACATTACAAAAATACCGTGTATTGTCAACGTTCGTAACCACAAGTGTCGTGATATAGAATATAGACATGCCACATGCAGATAACGAATTTGTTGATTTTATTATCGACGAGATCGGAGACCCACTCATTTATGCAAAAGCAATGTTTGGCGGATATGGCTTATATCGGAATGAGCAGTTCTTCGGAATTGTTTACGATGGTGTTTTGTACCTCAAGACGAATAGTCGCACGCGAGGGTGGTATACCGAAGAAGGAATGCACCCATTCCGCCCGACACCCAAGCAGACACTGAAAAACTACTATGAACTTCCAGAACGTGCTCTTGATGATCGTGAGCTCCTCTGCGGCAAAGTCGAGGAAGCATGGAGGATCGCTGAAACAGAAAACTTTTAGATCGTCTTCTTCCTAGACCTGTTATAAAAAGCCTTTCCAGAGCCCCTGCACAGGGTATACTTATAATCGTGGATCCTCGAGAAAAGAATGCAGATGTTGTGATCCCCGGAACACGGGGCCTTTCTGGGGCACTCTATTTTACGCCATTGGTCTTTATTCTTTTTGGTGCTCTCAGTTATGTCCTCCTCACTCAAACTGATTTCGATCAAGGATTTCTCGCTATTGTCTTCCTTGTCCTTGCGGTGGCGCTCGCAGTTTTTTCTTTTATCATCCTTTGGAAACACCTCAGACCATATCGCATGATGGTCGGGAGTCTGAACCGCTACATCGAAAGTGCAAAGCATTTTGGCGAACGATACAAGCTCGCACTTCAGGGAGCAAACGAAGGCTTCTGGGACTACGACATTACGCGCGGACAGATTTTCTTTTCTTCTCGGTGGATGAGTATGCTCGGGTATACCGAAAAAGAAGAAACACAGCCACTCTCGTTTTGGCAGGAACTGTATCACCCTGAGGACAAGGATGGTGTGGTGCGTGCAATGGAAGCGCATCTTGATAAACGCACACCAACATTCTCTGTTCAATACCGTATCCGTAGACAAACCGGAGAGTACATGTGGGTCGAAGAATCTGGAAAGGCAATGTGGGGAGAGAATGGAAAGCCCATGCGCATGGCCGGCGTCACCAAGGATGTTGGCAATATTAAGCGCGTACAAGAAGTACTCGAAAGTCGTACGGCGGAATTGGAACACGCACAGGAAAAAATCGTTGCTGAAATCCGTAATGTCGAAAAGTTCCAAAAAGCTGTCGATTCCTCGACTCAAGCCGTAGCAATTACCGATCCTCAGGGAGCGATCGTCTATGTAAACTCAGCGTGGGAAAAACTCAATCAATACACCTCACTTGAGATTCTTGGACGGAATCCAAAGGTTCTGAAGTCTGACAAAACGAATGGAGAAATTTTTGGTACCATGTGGGAAAAGATCCGTGCGGGGTACAGCTACCACAGTGAGGATGTGGTCAACCGACGTAAAGACGGAAGTGAATATCAAGCAGATCTTTCCATTTATCCTATCATTGATGATGGAAAAACAATCTTCTTTGTCTCTCTTATTGAAGATATTACGCAGCGAAAAGAAGTTGACCGTGCAAAAACCGAATTCGTTTCTTTGGCTTCACACCAACTTCGTACGCCACTGTCTGCTATCAGATGGTATTCCGAAATGCTTCTTTCAAAGTACGTAGGGACACTCAACGAGAAACAGCAACAATATGTGAAAGAGATTTATGCAGGAAACCTCCGCATGGTTGAACTTGTGAACGCCCTCCTGAACGTGTCACGCATTGACTTGGGGACTTTTGCAATCGAACCTGAGGACACAAACCTCTTTGAAATCTGTGATTCTGTACTTTCCGAACTTACACCACAGCTCAACGAGAAAAACCAGACTGTGAACCGTATGTACGATCAAAAAGTTGGTCTCTATCGGGGAGATCACAA